>SUUV01000037.1 GCA_015062345.1 Alphaproteobacteria bacterium
GACCTCCAATTAGGTTTTTTGCGTCTTGGCAGACCGCAAAATTATAACCTAATTGGAGCTATTTGACAACTCCATCGCTATAAGCTTCACCGTACCCCGCGTCTAACGCGGGGTTTTAGGGCACAAGGAAACCACCGGCCTAGCCGGTGGTTTTATATTTACAAAAAAGCGGAAGTATATTCTTCCGCTTTTTGATATTGGTCGGGACTATAGGATTACTCTGCGCCTTAAAGGCTTGAGTTGCACAGGCGCTCATCGGCTCAAGCCGACCGGCACACTCCCGTGTGCCTTTCGCTGGTAGTCGAACCTACTGTCTCGTAGGTTCGAACCCTTAAGCCCGCCTTACAAACAAAAAACCTTACCGCAAGGGTAAGGTTTTTTTGTTTGGTCGTCCTCACTCGATATAATTAGAACATTTACCGATGACGATATAATAGCCATATCGGCTCCATACTTTAAGTTTTGGAGCCTTTTTTATGAAAAAAATATAGATATTCGGTAATTTTTATTGACTTTTCGGGAATTATTCGGTAATATTTCGGTAAGAAAACAAAAGAAAGGATTCTTGTTATGACAAAAGAAAAAGGATATGTTTACATTTTAACAAATCCAAGTTTTAGAGAAGATTGGATAAAAATAGGAAAAAGTTCTCGTGAAGTTGATGTTCGATCAAAGGAATTAGATAACACAGCTGTCCCTTTACCATTTGAAATATATGCAACAATAAAGACATCAAAATACAATGAACTTGAAAAGCATTTACATGAAATTTTGACAGATTTGGCCGATAAGAGGATTCGCAAAGGACGTGAATTTTTTAACATTAAACCAGCAGATGCGCTAAAACATTTAACTCGTTGTGCTCAATTGATAGAAGATGCCGAATTAAATATCCCTGATAATATTGATAAAGTTTCTATTATTGGTGAAGATAATAAAAAGAAATCTCCTCATTATAAAGGAAAATATACGGTTAATACAGACTTAGTATTTAAGTTTTTGCGCGATTCAACAGACGCTAGAATGATTGTTTTGGATGGTAATCGTTATATTGTACTATCTGGCTCACGCATTGACAGTAAAATTTACAGTAATCATGGTTCTGTAAAAAAATTACGAGATAATTATGCCAAATATATTGTAAATGATGTAACAACAAAAGATTTAGAATTTACATCTCCATCAACCGCAGGAGAGTTTGTGGGTGGGGGAGCATGTAATGGTAAATATTATTGGCGTACTGAAGATGGAAAAGCATTAAATGATTTTATCGAATATAATTCATAAAACAACCAAAGAACAACCTGCCAATTACATGCAAGAAGGAACATAAAATGCCCAATATGTCAGATATTACAATTACACCGGATATGCTAAAGAAAATAGCAGAAATCGACACATTTAACGGAGCATTTAACAGCGGCGGTATTAAGGTTAAGCTGGAGCAATTAAAAGCAATGAAGCGCATTGCGACAATTGAATCTATCGGTTCTTCTAACCGTATTGAAGGCAATAAGTTAAACGATGCCGAAGTTGAAACTGTTTTTAATCATATCAGCAAAAAGTCTTTTCAAACGCGTGACGAGCAGGAAGTCGCCGGTTATGCCGATTTGCTTTCAACAATTTTTGAGAATTATAAAGAAATTAACCTGTCTGAGAATTATATCAGGCAGTTGCATAAAATCTTGCTTTCATATTCAGAAAAAGACGAGCGTCATCGCGGCGAATATAAAAAAGATTCAAATCGTGTGGCGGCATTTGATGCCAACGGTAATGAAATCGGCACAATTTTTGAAACAGCCACACCGTTTGACACACCTCGTTTAATGCAAGAATTGGTCGACTGGACGAACATCAATTTTAAGGACGGCTATTTTCACCCGATTATCACCATCGGCGTGTTTGTGGTGCATTTTTTATCAATACACCCTTTTACCGACGGCAACGGCAGGCTTTCGCGTGCTTTAACAACCTTGCTTATGTTGCAAAACGGCTATAATTATATGCCTTATGCTTCAATGGAATCAATTATTGAGGCAAGCAAAGACACATATTACAGGGCTTTGCGCGCTACGCAAAAGACAATCTGGAGCGATAAGGTAAATTATGAGCCGTGGCTAACATTTTTTATTACCTCGCTTGCCAAGCAAAAGCGGCATTTAGAAGATAAAATTGCCTTTGCCGTTAAAACTGACGCAACCCGAATTACCAAAGCCGAGCAAGCCGTTTTAGACCTATTTGAAGATAAGACAAATTGGTCGGTAGCAGAAATGGCAGAGATTTTAAGCAAAAACAGCGAGACTGTCAAAAAGACCGTGCAAAATCTGGTTAAAAAGGACTTGCTCGAGAAACAAGGCTCTACCAAAGGCACATATTATATTTTGAAGGGATAGATATGCCGATAGATAAACAGCTTAATATTATCGAAAAAGTCCGCAAAAAGCACAAAATGGAGATTGAGGAAAGAAAGCCTCTGGAGAACATCCTCTCTAGAGGCTTTCGTCATGTTTGGTCGGGACTATAGGATTACTCTGCGCCTTAAAAGGCTTGAGTTGCACAGGCGCTCATCGGCTAAACCCGACCGGCGTCCTAAAGTCCGCCTTTCGCTGGTAGTCGAACCTACTGTCTCGTAGGTTCGAACCCTAAGCCCGCCTTACAAACAAAAAACCTTACCGCAAGGGTAAGGTTTTTTTGTTTGGTCGGGACTATAGGATTACTCTGCGCCTTAAAAGGCTTGAGTTGCACAGGCGCTCATCGGCTAGAGCCGACCGGCACACTCCCGTGTGCCTTTCGCTGGTAGTCGAACCTACTGTCTCGTAGGTTCAAACCCTAAGCCCGCCTTACAAACAAAAAACCTTACCACAAGGGTAAGGTTTTTTTGTTTGGTCGGGACTATAGGATTCGAACCTACGACATCTTGCTCCCAAAGCAAGCGCTCTACCAGGCTGAGCTAAGTCCCGTTATGTTATCCTCGAGCCCAAAGCAAGCGTTTTTGCAAACTTAAGCTAAGCTTTGTTTGAACTACAAAGCCTAACATACACATATTTTTTTTAATTGCAAGCATTTTATTTAATAAAATAAAATTTTATCGTTTTATGCGTTCAAGCAACCCTGATTCTAAAAAGCTGTAATATCCTTGTTTCGTAATTATCAGATGGTCTCCAACCAAAACATCAATCGTTTTTAACGCATCAATAATTTTCTTGGTCATTTCCAAGTCGTTATGTGAAGGTTGCAATTTCCCGCTTGGGTGATTATGAGCCAATACTACCGATGTTGCATTATATTTAATCGCCGCTTTTACAATTTCACGAGGATGAACTTGTACACTGTTTACACTTCCTTTTTGCATAGCTTCTTCTTTTAACACTTGCAATTTGGCATCTAAAAACATAACCCTGAATTCTTCAACTTCCAAATATGCCATTGCATTTGTATAATACTCAAGTAAATAATCCATATTTGCAATAATCGGCTCATTGGTTTCTTTTAAGTTATGCCAAGTAAACCTTTTGGCTGATGCCTTTACAAGCTTTATGGCAGATACAACATTTACAGACAACCCGTAATCATACAATTTGTTTTGCGGAGCCGAAACAACATTTGCATACGATCCGAAATGTTTAATTAAGTCTTTGGCTTTTTCTTTTACATCCCTTCGTGGAATTGCCAATGCAAGCAACATCTCCAATAATTCATAATCAGCCATACTGTCGCCTTCATCTATCAAAAATCTTTCTCTCAGACGATTGCGATGACCTAAATAATGCGGCTGTTCTTTTAGTTCTTTTGCCATATTTTTATTCCGTTTTATAAGGTGGCTTATCTAAGCCTTTAGGAGAATATGTAAACACTTCACATCCGTCTTTTGTAACTCCCAACGAATGTTCAAATTGTGCCGATAAACTTTTATCTCTGGTAACGGCTGTCCAACCGTTTGAAAGTATCATCCCGTCTTTTTTTCCAATGTTTATCATCGGCTCAATGGTAAAAAACATTCCTTCTTCAATTAAAGGACCTGTTCCTTTTCTGCCACAGTGCATCACATTGGGCTCATCATGAAAAACTTTGCCCAAACCGTGTCCGCAAAACATATCCACAACCGAATAGCCGTATTTATGCGCATAATCTTCAATAACAGCTCCTATATCTCCGAAATGAGCCCCCGGTTTTACAACATCAATACCGCGCATTAAACATTCGTATGTCACTTCGCATAAACGAGTTGCCTTAATTTTCGGTTTTCCGACATAATACATTCTGCTTGTATCACCGTACCAACCGTTTAAAATGACCGTGACATCAATGTTGGCAATATCTCCATCAACCAATTTTCTCTCATAATCAGGAATTCCGTGACAAATTACATGATTTATGGACACACATATTGTTTTAGGATATCCTCTGTATCCCAGACAAGCCGGAATTGCTCCGTTATTGACAATAAATTCTCGGCATAAATCATCAAGTTCGCCGGTAGAAATTCCGGCTTTAACAAAAGGTGTAATATAATCTAAACATTCGGCTGCAAGTTTTCCGGCTTTTCGCATACCTTCAAAATCAGCCTTTTCATATATTTTTATCGAATTTTTATTTGTTCTCACAATTTTTCCCCAATCATTTTTTTGTAAAAATACCACTTGTATTTTTGAGTGTCAATCACAAAGCCACAAATATTTGCATATAAGTAAACATCAAAGTAGTCTTGAAAAACAAAAATAAGTGTGATAGTTTAAAAAAAGTTTTTTAATTTTGAGAAAGTGATTATGAGCGATAATAAGCGAAAATTGGGTATAATAGCCGGTGGCGGCTCAATTCCGAAAATGTTGATAGATTATGTAAAATCTAACCAAATTCCATATTTTGTATTGGCAATTGAGGGCAATTCCGACAGAGCCCATTTTGATGAAACCGTTAATCATAAGTGGATAAGAATAGGTCAGGCCGGAACAGGATTTAAGTTTTTAAAAGATGAAAATGTACAAGATGTTGTAATGATAGGTACAATTCATCGCCCCACTTTGCAAGAATTGGTGCCCGATTTAAGAACTGCGGCTTTTTTTGCGAAAATCGGTTTAAAAGCCCTAGGTGATGACGGAATTTTACGAGCTTTGGTAAAAGAGATTGAATCTGAAAATATCAAAGTTGTCGGTGTACATGAAGTAATGCCCGAACTTCTTACCAAAGAAGGCTTACTTACCAAGACCAAACCTGACAAACAAGCCCTTGCCGATATCAAACGAGGTGTTGAAGTAGATTTAACTTTGGGCGCATTAGATGTCGGACAATCGGTGGTCGTTCAGCAAGGTCTTGTCTTAGGAGTTGAAGGCATTGAGGGAACAGATATGCTGATTAAACGCTGCAAAGACTATGCCAGAAAAGGTGCCGGCGGAGTTTTGGTCAAATTAAGAAAACCTAATCAGGATATGCGCATAGATTTGCCCACCATCGGTGTGAAAACCATTGAAAATGCTCATAAATCTGGTTTAAGAGGAGTGGCTGTTCATGCCGGCAATGCGCTGATTGTCAATGAGCAAGAAGTAATTAAACTTGCCAATAAATATAAAATGTTTGTTATCGGAGTAAATCCGGCGGAGATGATAAAATGAAAGTATACTTAATTGCCGGAGAGCCCTCCGGAGATTTGTTGGGGTCTCGTTTAATGCGAGCCATGGTTGCAAAAAATCCTGAAATACAGTTTTACGGAATTGGTGGCGAAACCATGCAGCAAGAAGGCTTAAATTCTTTGTTTGACATTTCGGAACTGGCGGTTATGGGCTTGTTTGAAGTGTTGCCGAGTTTACCCAAAATTTTGAAAAGATTTTCGCAAACCGTTGAAGATATTAAAAAAATTAAACCCGATGTGGTGATAACCATTGACAGTTGGAGTTTTTCATCTCGCATACATAAACTTATTCGTAAGAAAAAAATCAAGGTTTTGCAAGTGCATTATGTTGCACCTCAGGTTTGGGCTTGGAAGAAAAAGCGGGCTAAAACCATGTACAAATATATTGACCATTTGCTCACACTTTTTCCTTACGAGCCAAAATATTTTACACCGCATAAGTTACCTACCACATTTGTCGGACATCCCGTAATTGAAAGCAGTGTTTTGTGGGCAAACGGTGATGATTTTCGTAATCGGTACAATATTGATGAAAATGCTCGTATTATGGCAGTGCTTCCGGGGTCAAGACACACTGAAGTAAGTCGATTGTTGCCGGTGTTTTTGGAAGCGGTTAAAAAAATAAAAGAAAAATATCCGGAGTTTTGCTTTGTAATTCCGACTGTTGCCACAGTGGAAGAACGAGTTAAAAATATGATTAAAAATTGCAATTTGCCGATTATTGTGGTTAACAATGAAAGTGACAGACACGATGCTTTTTGTGCAGCCGATGTGGCAATTGCCGCTTCGGGAACGGTGGCTTTAGAATTGGCAATGGTTGACACACCGCATATCATAGCTTATAAACTTTCGGCCGTATCGGCTTGGCTTGCCAAACATTTTTTGAAAATTCAGTTCGTAAATTTGAGCAATATTTTATTGGGCAGAGAAATTGTGCCCGAATTGTTGCAAGAAAACTGCAATGTTGAAAATATTATCTACCATGTCGAAGAATTGTTAAAAAAACAAGCCCTTTATGAACGCCAGATGCAAGGCTTTAGCAAAGTTAAAGAAGTGTTGGGTTTAGGCGAACAAACCCCGAGTGCCAATGCTTGTGATATAATTTTTAATCTGGCTGATAAAAAATAAAATTTAAAAACTTATCGGAGAAGAAGTTTGAGAACTTTTTTTAATTACTTAAAAGACAACTTTTTTGCCGAAAAGGACAGATTCATACTTTGGATTCCGGTGTTGTTCGGTTTGGGTATCGGGCTATATTTTTTGTTACCGATTGAACCTTCCTATTGGTTTATAGTCATCTTGGTAGAAATTTTATTGGCGCTTTTATATATTTGGCGCTATGATGCGCATAAGTTTTTTATAGTCAGCGCATTGCTGATTGTTGCTTTCGGTTTTGCAAATATTCAAGTAAGAAGCATATATCAGGAAAAGTTTATTCAATCACCGACTTCAAACAAAGAAACCACTTATTTAAGCGGTAAGATATTAAAAATCGATAACAATGCCAAAGGAAAAATCAGATTGTTGCTTACCGATGCGGCCGATTTTGATAACAAAAGAAAAGGTTTGCACCGAGTAACTCTTTCAGCCAAAGAAACAACCCTAAAACAAGGCGATTGCGTTGAACTAATCGCAACCCTGATGCCACCGATGATGCCGGTGATACCAAACGGTTATCAATTTAATCGCAAATCGTTTTTTGAAGGATTAAGCGCTGTCGGATATGCCAACAGTACGGTGTTTAAAATCGAGTGCCGCTCGCCTGCAAGCTTTTCGCAAAAAATTTCGTTTTTGATAGATGATTTGCGAAAAAATGTAACCCAAAAAATAAACCGAGAACTGCCAAAAGATGAAGCAGCCATAACATCGGCCATTTTGGCAGGCGACCGAAACGATATATCGTTGAGCCTAAACCAGCAATACAGAGATTCCGGTTTGGCACACTTTTTATCAATTTCGGGTTTACATATGAGTATGATTGCCGCCATAGCCTTTTTTGTGGTCAGATTGATGATTAGTTTAATTACACCGCTTGCCTTAAAATACGATTCGAAAAAAATTGCCGCATATTTTGCAATTTTTATGAGTTTTGTATATTTGCTGATTTCCGGCGGAGAGATTCCGGCACAAAGAGCCTTTATCATGACATTTGTCGTGCTTTTGGGAGTTTTGTTTTCCCGAAATGCAATATCAATGCGAATGCTTGGCTTTGCCGCCTTTATTGTCTTGCTGATTTCCCCGTTTGCCATAATAAGTGCAAGTTTTCAAATGTCTTTTGCCGCAGTTTTGGTCTTAATTGCATTTTATGAACGATTTTCCTCAAGCATACATAAGTTTTTTAAGGGTAAAAATGTGTTTAAGATTATATTTGCCTACATTGTCGGTCTTTTGCTGTCCGATTTGGTAGCAAGTGTTGCAACTTTGCCGTTTGCAATTTATCATTTTAATCGCATAGCCGTTTATACCACTTTGGGCAATTTGCTTGCCGGTCCCGTAATCGGCATTATCATTATGCCGTTTGTGTTGTTTTCTTTGTTTTTGATGCCGTTCAATTTGTACGAATTACCGCTTAAAATTGTAGGATTCGGAATTAATATCGTAAATAAAATAACCTGTTATGTATCAAGTTTGCCCAATGCAGGATATCAAGTCCTTTCTATGCCGTTTTGGGGCTTGATGCTGATTGTTTTTGGCGGTTTATGGCTCTGTATATGGCAAAGAAAGTGGCGTTTGTGGGGTTTTGTGCCGATTATGTTCGGAGTTTTGAGTATGTTTGTTGTTAAAACACCTGATGTAATTTTTAGCGCAGACGGTAAAAATATTGCCTTAAAAGATAATTTTGAAAATATCGTAATTATGCCCACAAGAGGTAACGACTTTGTAAAACAAATGTGGCTTGAAAAAACGGCCAATCAACAAGCTAATAAACACGAGCAAGAAACACTCAAACAAATATATAAAGGTAAAACGGTTGATAAAAACCGGATAGATTTAGTTTGCGATGAAAAGTTATGTAAGTACAAAAATTTGTTTTCTTGGGATAAAAACGGCAAAATTTTTATAGATGATAAAGAGATAAAACTTAAAGACACCGATGGCGGTATTATTTATATTAAAGAAAATAAGGCGCAGATTAAAAGCATTCGGTCAAATGTAGGTAACCGACTTTGGAACTAATCTTGAAGGTTTAGATTGATTTTTTTAAAAAGCTTGTTAAATTATGGCTTTGAGAATATGAGGTAAAAAATGTATGATGTTTACAAAATAAGGCAAGATTTTCCGATTTTTGCAAAAAAGATAAACAATAAACCGATTGTTTATCTCGATTCTGCTGCATCATCACAAAAGCCTCATTGCGTGATAAATAAAATTGTTGACATCTATCAGGATTCGTATGCCAATGTGCACCGAGGTATGTACGATTTGTCGGAAAACATAACTTATGAATATGAAAATGCCCGCAAAATTGTGGCAAACTTTATTAACGCAAACTCAAAAGAAATTGTGTTTACCCGAAACGCAACCGAATCAATAAATTTGGTAGCATCATCATGGGCTGAGCATTATCTCAAACAAGATGACGAAATTGTGATAACTCAGGCCGAACATCATGCAAATTTGGTACCATGGCAGATTGTGTGTGAAAAAAAAGGTTGCAAACTTAAAGTTGTAAAAATCGGTGATGACGGAAGTTACATAAAAGAAGAATTTGTTAAAACTTTGTCGGAAAAAACCAAATTGGTTGCCGTAACCGCCATGTCAAATGTGTTGGGTACAATTTTTCCGATAAAAGAAATGACCGATTTGGCACATAAAACCGGAGCTAAAGTCTTAATTGATGCATGCCAGTTTGCCGTACATGAAAAAATTGATGTTGCCGATATTAAGTGTGATTTTTTGGTTTTTTCAGGTCATAAAACATATGGGCCGACCGGAATTGGAATTTTATATGCAAAAACCGAACTTTTACAACAAATGTATCCGTATCAAACCGGCGGTGACATGGTAGATAAGGTTACATATCAAAAAACCACATTTGCAGAGCCTCCGGCTCGCTTTGAGGCCGGCACACCTGCCATTGTGCAAGCAATCGGCTTGGGAGAAGCGCTAAAATATATGCAAAATTTAGGATTGGATAGCATTAAAAATCATGAAACCGATTTAATTAAGTATATGTTTGAAAAAACCGAACAAATAAAAAATTTCAAACATATCGGAACATCTGTTAACAAAGGCGGAGTGTTTTCGTTTCAGGTAGGAAATATTCACCCGCAAGATTTGGCCTATGTTCTAAATAAAGAAGGCATAAGCATACGCATCGGGCATCATTGCGCCGAACCTTTGGTAAATCGTATGGGATATAATTCGGTAGCCAGAGCCTCATTCGGATTATATACTTCAAAAGAAGATATCGATTCGTTTGTAACGGCGGTCAATAAGGCTGTTAAATTCTTTTAAGGAAAATTTTATGACTGATACCACTGATGATATTGACACAACCGAGGCTCAATTGCTCCAAGCTCTTGAAATGCAAGAACAAATAAGCACCGATTATAAGGCTTTTGCCGGAAAAAAATTGGAGCCGAATGCGAAAAAGGCTCAAATGTTTGACATTGTTGAGGCCATAAAAAAAGTTTCCGACCCCGAAATTATGATAAATGTATATGATTTGGGTCTGATTTATAAAATCAATCAGCAAGAAACCGGCGATGTTTTTGTGGATATGACCTTAACCGCTCCCACTTGTCCGGTGGCCGGAATTTTGCCGCAACAAGTGGCCGATTCGATAGCCACACTTGAGGGAATAGGACAAGTTGAGGTAAAAGTTGTATGGGAACCGGTATGGACAATTGAGCGTTTAAGTGAAGATGCCAAAGACATGCTTGATATGTTTTAGGAGGTTGATATGGAACACATTGAAAAATTGATAGAAACTTTTTCGCTTTTTGATGATTGGGAAGAAAAATATCAATATCTTATTGAGCTTGGCGAAAAGTTGCCGCCTTTAGATGAAAAATATAAAACCGATGAGTTTAAGGTCAGCGGTTGCCAATCGCAAGTTTGGCTTGTGCCGATATTTAACGGTGAGAACTTTAGTTTTTTGGCCGACAGTGATGCCATTATGGTCAAAGGTATAATTGCGGTGTTGATGGCAATTTATGCAAATAAATCTGTAAAAGAAATAAAAAAAATTGAAGTCGAAAATTTTTTTGCTAAACTGGGTTTAGGTGAACATTTGAGCCCAAGCCGCAGAAACGGTATGATGTCTATGGTTGATAAAATCCGCTATTATGCAGATAAGGCTTAAAAAAATAAAGTGACTAAATATGAACATACATGAGTATCAGGCAAAAAAAATTTTAAACCGCTATGGTATAAACATACCCGTCGGTGCAATTGCTTATACTCCGGCCGAAGCCAAACGAGTGGCGGTTAACATTTCACCAAAAGGTCCGTGGATGCTAAAAGCGCAAATTCAATCGGGTGCCAGAGCTAACGGAAAGTTTATTGAAAAAAAAGCCGGAAAACTTGGCGGTATCAGATATATCACCGGCCGTAAAGATGTTTTTGAAGAAGCCGAAAAAATGCTCGGCTCAACCCTTGTCACCGAACAAACCGGTTCTAAGGGAAAATCGGTCAGTAAGGTTTATATTGAACAACATTTAACGGTAAAACAAACTTTTTATATCAGCTTGGTAATTGACAGAGTGATACCGTGTATCACACTTTTGGTTACGGAAGAAACAACCAATATTGTTGATGCAGTGATAAACAAACCTGAAAAAATTTTGCGTATCAATTTGGATATAAACGAAAAAATTGACAATGGTCAAATTGACCGCATAATTGATTTTTTGAAAATTGATAAAAAATATGCCCAAAACTTAAAGCAGTTTGTTTGCGGGATACATAAAGCATTTATTCAACTTGATTCGACCATGATAGAAATTAATCCGGTAGGGATAGATGCAAAAGGCAACTTTATTGCTCTTGATGCAAAAATTTCATTTGATGATAATGCCCTTTATCGACACAAAGACATATTAAAACTTCATGATGATTATGAAGACGAGGACCGAGTTTTAAAGGCCGCAAAATATGGCTTTCAGTATCGGGAATTTAACAACGGAAGTGTCGGTTGCATCGTAAACGGTGAAGGTGTGGCTCTGTCAATTAGAGATATGTTGTTTGAAACCGATGAAAAAATGGATTGCTTCTTAAATGTTAAAGGCGGGGTTGATAAAGATAAAATTTCTGCCGGCATTAAAATAATTATGACAAACCCCAGAGTTGAAGGTATATTAATTAATATTTTGGGTGGTTTTTTGCGATGTAATTTGGTAGCTGACGGTATCATTGCCGCCGCATCAGAAGTGGGGTTAAATGTTCCGTTGGTTGTTCGTTTTGAAGGAACAAACAAAGATGAAGCGCAAGAAATTTTGCTTAGTTCAAACTTGCCGGTTTTAATGGCTGATACAATGCAAGACGGTGTTGCCAAACTGTTAAAAGCCATGAAAGAGAGTGATTGATGTCTGTTTTCTTAAATAAAGATACAAAAGTTTTGGTACAAGGCATAACAGGTACGCAAGCCTCATTTCATACGCAAAAAATGGTTGCTTACGGCACAAAAATTGTGGCCGGTGTTTCACCCAACCGAGGCGGCATAAAACACCTTGGTATTGATGTCTATAACTCAACCGTTGAAGCCGTAAAAGCAACAAAAGCAACTGCTTCGGTAATGTTTGTTCCGGCTCGCTTTGTTAAAGATGCCGTTAAAGATGCCGTTGAGGCTGAGCTTGAAACCGTTGTTGCCATTGCATCAGGAGTGCCGATTAAGGATATGATGGAAATTAAGGCCATGTTAAAAGGATCTAAAACATTGTTAATCGGCCCCAATACACCAGGAATTATAACTCCTGATGAAGCATGTTTGGGTATTTTTCCGGAAAATATTCATAAAAAAGGAAACATCGGCGTTGTATCCGGCTCATCTACTTTGACCTATGAAGCCGTAATTGAAACCACAAGAGCCGGTATGGGACAATCGACGGTTATCGGACTTGGTGATGATATGATTGTTGGAACGGATTTTGTTGAGATAATTAAAAAATTTCACGAAGATGACAACACCAAAGCCATTTTGATGATTGGGCAACAAGGCGGAATGTATGAAGAAGCCGGCGCCGAATATTATGCCAGCTTAAAATATAAAAAGCCCATAATCGGATATATTGCCGGTTCAACCATTTCTACACAAGATAAAATGGGATATGCCGGCGACATTATTACCAGAGGAAAAATTACCACCGAAAGCAAAAAAGAAACATTGCAAAAAGCCGGAATTATGGTGGCCGACAGTATCAATCAAATACATCAACTGTTGGAAAACTTAAAATGAGTATCTTTAGAGATATCTTAAATTTTTTGTTACCGCCTCGTTGTATAAATTGCGGAAAAATCATCACTGATGAAAATGGCATTTGCGCCGATTGTTTTAACCAAATTACCTTTATTTCCGAGCCCTATTGTAAATGTTGCGGTGCGCCTTTTGTTGATGTTGTTGGAGCAAATAAGCATATGCTTTGCCCAAATTGTATTAAGAATAAGAAAAAATTGTTTCGATATGCACGAGCTGCCATAAAATATGAAGATGTATCAAAAAATATGATTTTGGCATTTAAATTTATGGATAAAACCGAAAATGCCAAAGTTTTTGCCAAGTGGCTTAAAATGGCCGGTGCAGATATATTCAGCTCCGGTGTTGATGTTTTGATACCGGTACCTTTGCATTATAAAAGATTGATAAAAAGAAGATATAATCAGTCGGCACTGTTGGCTAATGAGCTTAAATCTTTGGTAAATATTCCGACCGATTTTAAGTCTTTGGTAAAACACAAAGCAACCAAACCTCAGGTGAGCTTTTCGGGCAATGCCAGAGTAAAAAACATTAAGGATGCTTTTGAAGTTAAATGCCCTGAAAATGTAAAAGATAAACGCATTGTGCTTATAGATGATGTACAAACAACCGGCTCAACCTTGAATGAATGTGCAAAAGTTTTGTTAAAAGCCGGCGCAAAATCGGTCGATTTTTTAACCATCGCCAGAGTTTATAGATAAGAGAAACCGAAATATCAATTTCGGTTTCTTTGAAAAGGTTTAGTATGTGTAAGTAAGAGTGAACGAACCTATGTATGTATCAGCTGTTACATTTTCCGGTATCGTCAACCAACCACCAACCATTAGTTCTTGCAATTCATAAGAAATGTCAGGTTTAAGTGTCAATGTGGCATTTGAGGTGGAACCTTTTAATGTAATTGTTTCAGGAACATTAGCACCAGTTTCACCAGATAATGACGGGTCTGGCGATATATTGTTACAATGAGCATAATCAGATCCAGTCCAAGATATTATACCTTCATGTTCAAATTCAGTATCATATAATGCTAAAGTTATATCTTTATTTTTTTGTTTAACAACTATTTTTCCAAAATTTAAATCTGAACACTCAAAAGTTCCTGCCACTTCAATTGTAGCTTTTGCTGTAACTTCGGCATAGTCGGTGGTAGCAAATGCGGTGCTTGTTGCCAAGAGTGCAACAGCGGATATTAGAAAATATTTTCTCATTTTATTAATTCCTTTACAAAAATTAAGTTTAAGTACATTTGAAAGGCAAAAATTTACCTTTCACATCGCATCATAAACCGTTTTTTTTTTTTGCAAGTAAAAAGAGTCTTATTGTGGATTTAAATCAAAAATGAGGTAGCGATGTTGCCTCCCATCACGGTCATACCGGTGCCCGAACTTTAGTTCGGAATAGACACCGGTATCCAGGGAATAATTTAGCTATATTACCACCTGGACTCCGGCATCAAGTGCCGGAGTGACAGTGGGGAGGTGGACTTTGGCATCAAGTGCCGGAGTGACAGTTAGGAGGTGGTTGCAAAGTATGAGGCTAAAAACAAAAATCTTGTGTTTTTTACTAATTTGAAGACGCTAAAACATTTTTGCTAGTCGCAAAAATCAGAGGTGACTTTGTTTTTATTTTTGTTTTTTAAAAATCCTGAATATCTTTGATACTGATAATAAGCCGTTTATTAAACCTTAAACAGATTTTACACAAACTATCCAGATGCATTTCGCCTTTGCCGATAAGCCATCGTTTGAGTGTCAGCTCAGATACATTTGACATTTCGGCCAGTTTTTCTAAGCTTATTTTT
>SUUV01000038.1 GCA_015062345.1 Alphaproteobacteria bacterium
TCTCCCATCACGGTCATACCGGTGCCCAAGCTTTAGCTTGGAATAGACACCGGTATCCAGGGAATAATTTAGCTATATTACCACCTGGACTCCGGCATCAAGTGCCGGAGTGACAGTTAGGAGGCGGACACCGGCATCAAGTGCCGGAGTGACAGTGAGGAGGCAGTTGCAAAGTTTGAGAATAAAAAACAAATATCTTGTGCTTTTTACTAATTCAAAGCTACTTAACCCCACATTTTAACTGCGTTGGAGCGGTGATAAGTGTAATAAAATCAAATTTGATGTAATAGAATCAATTTTTTCAAATTGCTCGGAAGTTTTTTATTTTTATATTTTTGATGCTCTAAAACATATTGTTGCCAAGCTTTAGCCGAATATTCGGGACAAACAATTTTTTCGGGCAGAAACCACAACTTATTATTCAAACAACAGATGTGGCAGTTGTTTAATGTGGCAGATTTAAAATTTTGCGCCTCAATTTTTTCAATTAGGTTAAAAACCTTGTCTGCTTGCGGGGTATAATCGGTGTTGCCGATTGTTTTTAACAACTTTCCTAAAATACGATATTTTAACTCACTGTCCAAACTCAAAAAATCAGGCAAATTGCACCAAAAAGCATCATTTTGCAAACTTTGAAATCGGTTTTTAATAATTTTTTTGACCTCATTTTCAATATGATTTTTTGAGGCCTGCAACCTGTGCATTGTTTGCACGATTTTAAGCGCATCAATGCCGGTTTTTTGCTCAAAATCAGGTAAAAATTGCCTGATTTTAACTCTTAACAAATCGGTACAATAGTTGCTTTCGTCTTCAACCCAAGCAATGTTTTTGGCTTTAAGATAATCTTTCATAACTTGCGGATTGGTGTTTAACAACGGGCGAGTAACCATAAAATCGGGAGTTTCAAAAACCTCGTTCATACCGCACAAACCGTCAAGTCCGCTTCCTCTTTCAAGACGCATAAAAAAGGTTTCGGCTTGGTCATACAAATGGTGAGCGGTCATTAAAACTTTGACATCATTTTCTTTACACCAACTTCCGATTAAAGAATATCTGGCTTTTCTGGCGGCTTCTTCAACTCCGGCTAAAGGTTTTTGCCCTTGCCAATGCAAAATGTGGTGTTCAATACCGTAAGTTTGCATAACTTTTGCCACATAATCAGCCTCGTCTTGGGCACTTTTTCTTAAATGGTGATTAACCGTTAAGGCAATTATCTTATACCCTAAAGGAGTAAGCTCATCATTTAGCATCAACACCAGCCCAAGCGAATCACTCCCGCCGGAAACCCCCACACAAATTGAGGTTTCGGTTATGTTGTGCTTTTTTAAGAATTTTTCAAACATTAATTATTCGCAACCCATTTTTTTGGCCTCATTTTTTGCTTTTGCTTTTATGTTATCAGGCGCTTTGGCAAACTCAGTCGGCAAATTTACAAAAGCAAGACAAGCTTCATCTTTTTTGCCCAGTTGTGCCATGGAAAGCCCGAGTTTTAACAAACAATCAGCTCCTTTTGCACCATTTTTATAATCATTATATCCTTTGGCAAAAGCAACTGCAGCCTTGTCAAACTTTCTGTCTTTATAATAGACCTCACCGAGCCAATATTGTGCATTGCCGGCAAGATTGTCGGTTTGATGATTGTTTAATATCATATTAAAATGGGCTTCGGCTTTTTTGGAATCACCTGATTTAAGAGCTTCCAGACCGGTTGTATAAATTTGTTGAACACTTAAAGTTTTTTCAGGTTCCAAATTTTGCAAATCAGAAGTAGTGATATTGTCACCGGTGATAGATTTTGGTGCACCGTTTGCAACGGCCGTGTCAAACTTTTGCGGAACTTGAGCGCTTGCCTGACCTGCTGGAATAGGTTTGCCCTCAAGCAGGCGAAAACGAATATCAATATCTTTGTTAACGGTATCTATTTTTTCATCTAAGGTTTTAAGCTTGTGCTCAATTTCTTCAATTTTGCCGTTAAGATTGCGGATTATTTGGTCATATTCCCCAATTTTAACTTCTGCTCTTGCCGGATTAGATTCGAGCACTTCGGAATCTACTTTATCACGATAAATTTTCTTTTGCAAAAACATCATTTCTTCTTTAATGGCATCAATTTGTTCTTGCATACCGATAATTTCTTGCGCTTGTGCAAACGAAGAAAAAAACATAAAACATAATATTGTTGACAGTAACTTCATTTTTTTAACCTTTTCCAATGTGTATTTTGCAATCAATATAAGATAAATATTTACAATTAACAAGCACAAAAAATGTTAAAAACAAAATTATGGCAAGAGCAGTTCGTTTTTATGAATTTTTATATTGTTGATAAATTTGCAAGGCCTACTACCATATCCAACATTTGCCTTGCAAGAGCTCTGTTGGTAATTCTGTTATAAGCATTTACCAAAGCAAATGCTTCATTTGAGGTATATATATTTTGCGATACGGTTTGATAAACCTCTTTATATTCTTCATCAGATAAGCGTTTAATGTAGTCACTTTGCTTAAAAACATCTTCGGGCATATTTTCAAAAAAGAATTCCACACTGACTTTTAACACTTTTGAAACATCAAACAATCGACTTGCGGCAAGACGATTTCCGCCACTTTCATATTTTTGAATTTGCTGAAAAGTCAATCCCAGTTTGCGAGCCAGAAATTGTTGTGAATAGTCAAAATTTTCCCTTCTTATGCGCATACGCATACCGACATATTTATCAATCGGATTTGTCAGATGTTCGTGTGTTGATTTTTTTGCTTTACCACTCATTTTTTTCCCTCTATTGCTAAGAATGATAAAGGCTTAAAAGAAAATTTTACCCCAATATAAAAAAGTGGGTGGCGCTCCTAACCATTGATACATACCAATCAATGACCAACCTGTAAAAAGGTTGACACCACCCGTAAAAAAACAGGGTTTCTTACCGGAAACATCTGTAATTTAAAGTGATGTCAACCGGATTGGTATGTATATAATATAAGAGCCAATAAATTCTTTATTTAGGAGTTTAAGAATTTATTTTAAGCTTTTATCAGTTATTATTACACGATACTTATTCTCAATGCAACAATTTTTGTTGCATTAACTTCGCTAATCACTGTTTGCAACAAAAAAGCCGCAAAAAGCGACTGGAAGTTAAAGACTATACTCAGGTATAGAGTGCTATTTCGTGACCGAAAATCCCTTATTTCGCACCTTCCAGTCAGCGACTGAAGGCGCTAAATTGCTTGATTAAACAAGCTCACCTGAGTCTTGGGTCTTTAATTCCCAGTAAAGGCCGCGCCGCCTTTACAAATATATTTATACCTTAAAAAATTTGATACATCAAGAAAAAATTTTTTAAAAACAAAAAATGCGTCCTTTAATCAAAGAACGCATTTTATACACTTAAGTAGCTAACAATTACATGTTACTTGTTCTTATAACCGTAACTGCACGACGATTTTGAGCCCAAGCTGCTTCGTTGTTACCCAATACTGCCGGTCTTTCTTTACCGTAAGAAATTACGGAAATGCGGTCAGCAGCTACACCTTGAGATACAAGATAGTTTTTAACGGCGTTGGCACGGCGTTCACCTAATGCCAAGTTATATTCACGAGTACCTCTTTCGTCGCAGTAACCTTGAACTACAACATTTACATCTTTGTGCTTTCTCATATTGAGCCAGTTTACTTGTGTATCAAGAACTTCTTCGGCATTGTCGGTCAAAGAAGAACTGTCATAAGCAAAGAACACTCTGTCTTCGGCATTGGCCATAAAATCACGAACTTCTCTTGATTCGCAATCTGTACCGCCGAACAAACCGCCGTTTTCATTTACTGATGAACAGCCGGCTAAGAAAGCCATTGCGCAGAACAAACTTAAAAGTTTTTTCATCTCATTTTCTCCATATGGTTTAAATTAACATTCCTTCTAAAAGGAACAATTTTAATTGCAATACAACTAATACAAGTTTAACTTAAGTAATAAAAGTAAATTTTTCAATAACAAAACGCAAAAAATCTAAAAAAATTTTACTAAAGATTAGGTTTTTTACTTATCTTTATGTAGCCTGTTTATTATAACCTTGCTTAAAACCGATTTTTGTGCAAGTTTTTCTTGTTCGCTGGCATAATATTTTTCATAGGTTATGGGAAAATATTGTTTTAAAAATTCGGTTTTGAGTGTATTATTTCTTTCGGCTTTTCGCATATTGGTATAAAGCCTGTTAAGATTGATTATATTCTCCTTTGTGGGCTCAATAGCCAATACACCTGCATTGCCGGCACAAAAGAATGTAGTTCTGTTTTGATTTTTAACATATTTTTGCGAAAATTCTTGCAATAAAGATATGTCTTTTTCTTGTAATTCAATATAAGATAAAATAACTTCTGCTTTATCTGTCTGTAAATTGCCTTCAAAAATGTCTAAATGGCGCAAAAGTTGTGTACTCATATAAGTTGCGCCCCAGTTGTTTTGAGATGCTCGCAAATTGTGTCTTAATCTTCTTTCAAAACATGTGGCAAATAATCTGGCACCATATTCTATCGGTTGTTTTTGATAGCCTTTTGTGTTTTGTATACCACTTTTTAAACCGTTAAGATAAAAGATGTGGCTTAAAGCATATAGCTCTCCTGTTTTGGCATCAAAAGGTACATCAACATTAACCCCTAGTTTTTTTAACAATTTTGCCCTTTTTGAATCAGGTAATCTTTGCAAAGAATGATACAATTCATGTGCTGCCGTATTGCAAAAATCAAAACTTTCAAGATGTACATCAACTTCACGAACAAACAAACCGTCCTGACAAAAATATCCGGATCGACTATAGGTTGAAGATTTATCTTTTTTAATTTCGGTTGTTTTAACTTTGGGCCTTAAAATGTTGTGTTTTATGCCGTCACCGAAAACTTCACTATATAAAAATGTTCTCATTGCTTTAACATTTTGTTGGCAATCGGTCTTGTCTATTTTGGCAGCTCTTACATCTGCGGCATAATAAAAATCAGCAAAAGTCTTTGAAGTAGCCAAAGAATCTGCCATTTTATAAGCCAAATTTTTTATCTTTCGGGCTTCGGTCTTGTTAAGACTGAAATTAGAATACATATATTCCAAAACTTCTGAATGATTTTTAACAACTTCACTGGTTGTTTTGTAACCCAAACTTTTTCCCAGATGATTGAGCCCTTTATAAAACGAAATCCAATCATCAGTGGTCATACTTTGTATGTCCTTTTTTGATAAACCGAAACAATAGGCATTAAATGTTTTTTCGTTTTCAAACATCTTCATAAAAAGTTTTGCTCTATAATATTCATTATCTCGCATTTTGTGCGCCCTGATTGATTAGCGGTTGCTGTTGATTGGTGTTTGTTTGTTGAATTTCATTTAACTCATCGGGGCGAGCAAATTCAAGACCTTTGTGCTCTAAAGGCAAGGTCAATGTGTCTATACCGTTACGGGATAAAGTTATGTTAATTTCATTAACCGCACCTTTGGCTCTCGGGAACAAGTCACTGGCCAAAACAATGCCATCGGCACGACGAGGCTTGCGCTTTAATTCTCTGCTATAAGCTTGCAAAATGTCTGTTTCGGCATTTTGAATGTGTCTGTCCAAAATGGTATCATAAATCAAAACAAAATCTTGTGTGCTTAAATCAACCATTTTTTTATCAGGTGATATCGCCAGTAACTTTTCATATTCTTCTTGCGGTAAAGTTTCTTTAATTTCAGCCAACCGTTGACCGAAAGTTTTGTCATGATGACCAAAGTATATGTCAAACACCGACTTTAAGGCACGCATTGAACCGAAGGTGGTTGCGGCACCTTTTTCCGAATCTTTTGAACCGATATCAATTTGGTCAAGAACTCTGCCATACAAACCGTCTTCATATGCAATGCGGAAGTTGTCAAAGTTTTTGGCTGTTTTTAAGCCGGATATGAAATCTCGTTCCGATTTACTCAAACCGAAATTCGGGTCGGATTTGTCTTTGCATTTGTTTTGTGCGTTTTCAAGCATCTGGTCTGCCAAACGATATTTGAAAGTAACAAATTCTTCGGTTGAAAGTTTTTTGCGAGCTACTTCAACCATGGCTCTGGCTTTGGCCGTATTAAGAGAAATTCCGATTGGCACAATGCCTTTTTCGGCACAAGCCATCATCCAAACACCTTTGTTGGCACTTGATACATTATGAAAATGCAAATGGGTTACACCGGTTTTTTTCATAACTCCTACAAAATCTCCGGCCATGGTATCGTCCATTTTTTTGCCTCCGGGAGTGGCATATCCGAAAGAAAATTTGCCGGTTTTCGGGTTTTGGGCAACATATAAACGATATGCATATGTCGGAACATGAAAACCGTTTTTATCTTTTTTACCGTCTAATTTTTCATTGTCTCGGTTTGGTTTATCATACAAACTAAACACATAAGTTTGCAAACCGTCAATGTTTTTTGTTCTGACAAAATAGCTAAACCCTTTGGTTTTCTTTAAATCATTTTCAATAAAATCGGTCATTTCATCAATCATATCAGCAAGAGTAACCTCTTTTTTTGCTTTTCTAGGTTTGTTATCATTGGCACTATGTTCCAAAGGCTTAACTTCGGCTTCCAACATAACAAACTTTTCTTGTGTGTCATCTTCGGGTGTCGGTCCCGAATTTTGCGCATCTTCTTCTCTGCGGTTTTGTAAAAACTTTTGGGTCAGTTCAAACAGCTTTTCATCAACATCAACCAAACCGTCTTTATACGGAAATGTCATATCATATACGGATATGCCTTTTTTCTCACAAAACTCTAAAATGGTTTTTAACCTTGCTTCATTTAGTTTTGCAACCGTATCTTCTTCAAAGTTTATGCGAGCTTTGAATTGTTCATCGTTTTCACCGGCTTTGTCATACGGGGTTACCACAATGCCGAACTTTCCGGCATCGGGCAATTCACAAGTAAGCTCGAGTTGTTTGCCTTTGGGCATTACATCTTGTGCTTCGGTAACAATTTCATCGGTGTGAGCCAACACTTCGTTTAACTCAAACTTAACACCTGATTGGCTTGTGTCTTCACGAGCAATCATCGAATATAAAACCGGAAATTCTTCAGGATATTCTTTTATCAAAGTCAAACCGTCGGTTAATGAGGCTTTCATATCAAGACATTGTTTATATTCGGCCTCTAACTGTACCTTTGTCGGTGTATCCGATACCGATTGTGCCATTTGATGCAAGTGAGCAATTTTTCTGTTATTTTCTTCCATGTCGGCATTTAGCTCAGCCAATACTTTTTCATAGCCGTATTCTCTGAAATTGTGATTAACGGTTGCGGTTTCTAAAAAATTGCTTGCCATTGTATAATCCCCATTTTTTAATTATTAGAATTTATGCAAAATGTAGCACACTTTATTAAAAATATCAACACATTATTGCCAAAAAGACATTATTTTTTATACCAAAAGAATTTAATTTTATTGATAGCATAAATTCTCTCGTCACAAAGCTCAAAACATTCGGGAAATTTGATGTCTTCATCTTTTCGGGTTTCAATCAGGCAAAGTGCATTTTCGGCAATCAGGTCTTTTTTTACCAAATTTGCAATTGCAATTTCGGTTAAACCTTTTGCATATGGGGCATCCATAAAAATCAGATTATATTTTTTTTGCCGATAAGTTATATGAGCAACATCAGATTTAATAATTTCGATTTTATTTTTTTCTTTTTCAAAAAGGGCTGCGTTTTTGAGCACCGGTTTGGTATCTATATCAATAAAAGTAACGGTTTTCGCTCCCCTTGATAAGGCCTCAAAACCAAAAGCTCCGGTACCGGCAAACACATCTAAAACATCAATATCGGCAAAATTTATACCCATAGAGTATAAAATGCTGAACAGTGCCTCTCTTGTTCGTTCCAGAGTTGGTCTGACATCAAGCCCTTTGGGTACAAAAAGTTGTTTGCCCTTATATTTTCCGGCTACAATTCTCATAACTTAAACCTTGAGCCGAGTTGTTCTTGCAAAACTTTTTGCGCCACTTCTTTAACTTCGCCTTTTTTTAACGAGCCTAACTGGAAAGGACCATACGAAACTCGTATAAGTCTTGCCACATCAAGACCGACATATTTCATCAGTTTTCTGACTTCTCGATTTTTTCCCTCGTTCAAACTGACCGTAAGCCATGCGTTGGTAGCATTTTGACTGTCAATGGTAACATTAACTTTGCCATATTCAATACCGTCTATATTAACTCCGTTTTTTAAGCTTTCTAATTTTGCCGTATCAATTCTTCCGTGCACTCGTACCCGATAACGACGGCTCCAAGCATTTTTCGGAAGTTCCAATTCCCGAGACAATTCACCGTTGTTGGTAAGAAGCAACAAACCTTCGGAGTTCAAATCAAGTCGTCCCACACTTACCACTCTTGGCATATATGAAGGCAAATTATCAAACACCGTTTCACGATTTTGTTCGTCTTTGTGTGATGTAATAAGTCCAACGGGTTTATAATATAGCCACAATCTGGTTTTCTCAATTTGCGGTAATTTTTCACCGTCAAACAAAATTTTTTCCGTACCCTCAACATTAAATGCGGGTGTTTCAACAATTATACCGTTAACGGTTACTCGTTGTTGTTTGATATATTCTTCTGCCTCTCTACGAGAACAAACACCGGAACGAGCCATAAATTTTGCCAATCTTTCTGCCATTTTTTTCTTCCTTTTTTTTAGCTTTTAGGTTAATATACTTTAAGTTTTGTAAAATTTCAAAGGATATTTATGACTGACATTAAATATATGCAAAAAGCTCTCGAACAAGCAAAAAAAGCTTATTTTAATGATGAAGTGCCCATCGGGGCCGTTATAGTTGACCCGCAAGAAAATAAAATTGTTGCAAGAGCTTACAACAAAACCGAATATGGCAAAGATGTAACCGCTCATGCCGAAATTTTGGCTTTGCGTAAAGCTTGCAAAAAGCTCAAAGCCAAAAGACTTTGGGGGCTTGATTTATATGTAACATTAGAGCCTTGCGCCATGTGTGCGGCTGCCATTTCATTTGCTCGCATCAGAAGGCTTGTCTTTGGTGCAATTGATGAAAAAGGCGGGGCGGTGGTCAGCGGAACAAAATTTTATCAAAGCAAAACCTGTCATCACAAGCCCGAAGTTGTATCATCGGTGCTGGCTGAACAGTCGGCAAAAATGTTAAAGGCTTTTTTTCAGGAAAAAAGATAAAACTACATGGAGCTGATTTTGTCGGCAATTAAAAATGCCAAATCGGACAACATTTTGCTTTGCGCCGTAACATATGTGGCATAGCTTGTGCCAGTTTTCTCCTCAAACATTGAAGTTTTGGTATATAACACTTTGCCTTTTGCATTTAAAATTTGCCAGTTTGCTTTTAACACAGCCTTATCTTTTAACCACCCGCTTAATTGTTCGATTTGAATTTTTACAACATATTGCGTGTTTGTTCCATAAGCTAAAGGCAAAATTTTTGCATTGGGCAGATAAACCGACAAGTCGTTGATTATGGTGCTTTTTATCATTGTGTTCAAATCTGTTCCCCAACGATTAAATTCTGAAATTTTAAGCTCCGGCGAATTGTTTTTTTGCAAAACAATTTGCGGTTTATCAATATATTCGGGCACCAAAACATCAAAAATTTGTAATTGGAGTTTTTGGTTTGATACCACTTTATCGGCGGTTGTTTGCAACATATAAAAATTGCTGTTCGGAGTGGAAAAGCAACCCGAAAGCATTAAACAAAATATCAGATACAAACATTTTTTCATGGTTTATTCTTTCTTTCCTTTCAAAATCGAATCAGGGTGGCGTTCCAAATAGTCGGTAAGATTCTTAATCGATTTAGCAGCCCCCGAGATATCTTTCAAGGTTGCATTGAGCTGATTTAAGGTCTGATTTGTCGCCGGTGCGGATTTATCCGCATAAGTGTTTAACTTTTTACCAAACTCGGCAAAGCGAGGCAATATTTCGGGAAGTTGTTGTTCTATATATTTTAAGATATTATCAAGTCTTGTAACAATTTTCTTAATCGGTAAATCTTGCAAATCTTTCGATAAACCGGCAACGGTTGAAAGCGCAGTCGGAATTTCGAGTGTGTTATCACCGGTCGTGTTTTTAAGCTCTACGGGTGTATCGGGTAACATTTGCAGTTCGATTATAAGTTGTCCGGTGAGCAAATTTTGAGAAATCAGCTTTGCTCTTAAGCCTTTGTTTATAAGCTCTTGCCATAAGTCTTTTCTGTTCATTTCTTTATAAAAACTCAGTGAACTGACATCGCCGTCTTTGGCAAACCTGACATATACCGGAATATCAAATTCCAAGGTTTCCGGATTGGTCATAATTTTTATATCAACCACTTTTCCGACCTGAACTCCCTTAAACACCACCGGAGAACCGATACTTAATCCTTTGATGGATTCGTTAAAATACATAACGGCCAAATTGGTCTTTTCGGTATAAAATTTGTCGGCAACACTTTTTAAGATGATACCCGAAACAAACAAAAGTCCTAAAATCATAAACATGGCAATGCGTTTTTTATTCGGCTCTTTTTTCATGATGTTTTCCTCGTGTTAAAAAATTATAGACTTCCTCATTGGGCGGATTTTTTAATAATTGAGCAGGGTTTCCTTTTGCCTGAACGGTTTTGGTTTTTGCATCTAAAAACACCGAATTTGTGCCGATGGCAAAAATAGATGACAATTCGTGCGTAACAACCACCAATGTGGTTTTAAGGTTTTGATTTATATCTTGCATCAACTCATCAAGTCTTGCCGAGCTTAAAGGGTCAAGTCCGGCCGATGGCTCATCAAAATATACAATTTCGGGGTCCAGAGCTAATGCTCTTGCCAGTCCGGCTCTTTTTTTCATACCGCCGCTGATTTGTGACGGATAATAGTCATTAAAACCGTCAAGCCCGACAAGGGCTAACTTTAAACTTACCAATTCGTCAATGGTTTTTTTAGAATATGTGCTATATTTTTGCAGAGGCAAAGCCACATTTTCTGCCAAAGTCATTGAAGAAAACAATCCTCCGCTTTGATACAAAACACCGACTTTTTTCATAATGTTGAGTTTTGTTTGTTCATCGGCATCAACATAATCTGTGCCGTTAATATAAAATTTTCCTTTTAAGGGAGGTATCAATCCGGTCAAAACTTTCAGCATGGTACTTTTACCGCAACCCGAAGCTCCCATTATGATAAAAATGTCGTTGTTTTTTACTTCAAAGTCGGCATTTTTAATAATAACTTTTTCACCATAACCGATGCTCAAATTTTTTGCCGTAATTTTGTTTATCATATTCCGAGCCTTTCAAAAACAAAAGTTATGATACCGGTTGCCACAATCAGCCAGACAACCGATGATACCACGGCTTTTGTGGTTGCTATACCAACTCCGTCAGCATTTTTGGAACAATTAATACCGTAATAGCACCCGCAAAGGGATATGATAAAACCAAAAACAAATCCGTGAAAAATTCCGACCCAAAAGTTTTTCATACTCCAAGCATTAAAAGCATGCTCAAAATATTCCGTTGCCGGAATGTCCAAAGCCAAAATACCGACAAATGCACCGCCCGAAATACCGAAAAAATCGGCCCACATGGTTAAAAAAGGCATAGCAATCACCAGAGCCGCCATACGAGGTGCAACCAAAAACTCGGCCCATGATATCCCCATTGTTTTTAAGGCATCAATTTCTTCGTTTACCTGCATTGAGCCGATTGTGGCGGCAAACGAGGCTCCTGTTCTGCCGGCCATAATAATGCCGACCATAATTGCGCCCATAATGCGAATTGTACCGATGGTTACCAAATCGGCCACAAAAACTTGTGCCCCGAAATTTTTTAACTGTATGGCACCGACAAAGGCTAAAATTAAGCCGACCATAAAACTAATCAAAGCCACAATGGACATTGCATTGGGAGCACATTCTTCAAACGCAAACCAAAAATCTGTTTTTCGAGCCGAGCTTTTGCCTCTTATAAAAAGCCATAAGGCTTCAAAACAAACAATCGTAAAGTTCACACCTGTTACCAGATTTTTCCAAACATTTAAGCCAAACCCACCGATTTTTTCCAACAAACTTTCGTTTTTGGGCAAAGTTTCTTGGTTTAGGTGTTCGGGAACGACCAAAGCCAATTTGAGCATTTTGATAAGGCCTTTGGGCATATTTAAATTTTCAATGCTGATACGATTTTGGTTTGCATATTTGTTTAAGTTAAACAATATGAGCAAAAGCGAAGAATCCCATTTGTTGATTTGTTGCCCGTCAACACTAATGTTTTCAGGCATAACTTCTGTTATATTTTGCAACAATGAATTGTCCTCAAAATCGATAAAATCGCCTTGAAGAACAACGGTTACGGTTTTGTTTTGTGATGTAATATTTATGTTGCCCAAAATTTTTGCACTCCGTTATAACAGATTTTTATCATAAATCAAATAATATTGCTGTCAAAGAAAAACAATGCAGGTAAGGTATGTAAATTTTTAAAAAAAAATATCTTGATTTTTTGTCAACAATGAGCTATAAGAGAGGCATAAATATATAAATCTGTCAATTATGAAGAAAAAAGTTTCTACAATCGGCGAAGTACAAAACATCATTTCTCAAAGAGCTCATCTTGAACATCTTGAGAAACAATTGCCGCAAGATAAGGCTTTAGAGCTTGCAAAACGCATCAGACCCGTTGCCAGCAAAGACGAAAACGGAAGGCTTAGCATTTATAATGAACCCAAACCGCTCAAATATTGGTTGGACGGAGGTAAAATTTATAATCAGAGCTATACTTTCATCGCAAACAACGAAGTGTATGCTAAAACATCAAGCTTAAAGCCGATAGCCAAAATCACCACTTATCACCGGTGTGGTTATCCGTTGTTTATCAAGCCTTCGGTTTATGAGGTGTTGTACCAAATACCCGAAGAATTGCGAGATAAGGTGGTTGCGTTTGAGCTTTATGCCTCAAGCCCTTATGTCTGGGATGTCTATAATGATGACCTTGAAAGACATGCCTTAACCTGCATATTGTATACCGGCAAAATGCCTAAAAAGGTAAAAGATAAGCCGGTTGAATGGTAAAGTTAAAGCCTCGCATTTGCGAGGCTTTTTGTGTAAGGTTTATTCATAAGCAACAGCTAAAGTAAATGTACCGACATAAGTGTCAGCTGTTACATTGGCGGGAATATTTAATGTAGCATTAAGACCTGTGCCATCATATACCTCAAAATCAGTAACAGAAACGGTTTTACCTGATTGTTCACCGGTTAAAGTAACTGATGTCGGTAAGTCGCTCTCTTCAATATTTACATAATTTACCCCATCATCACCAAATATACAATCAGGTGAATTAATATCAACAACAGATAAAACATCACCGGTAGAGTGGTATTCACTGATGTCTATTGAAACTGTTGATGCATCATTGTTTGCTTTCATAACAATAGTACCAAAATCAAGATCACCGGTACATTCTATTTTATTAGCTATTTGAATTGTAGCCTTAGCGGTAACTTCTGCATAGTCGGTAGTGGCAAATGCGTTGTTTGCAACTAAAAGTGCAACAGCAGATAAAAGAAAATATTTTCTCATAATTTTAATTCCTTTACAAAAATAGTTAAACTTAATTTGAAAAGCTAAAAATTAGCCTCTCAATACGCATCATAAACCGTTTTTTTTTTTTCAATTAAAAAGAGTCGTTTAAAAGATTTAAATCAAAAATGAGGTAAAAATAAAGTGTTCGAGTGTCTTTATATTTTTTAAAAATTTGAAACATTTGCAAATACTTATTGACAACAAAAAATTAAAATGATAAAGAGTGCATATTATTTTGGGGTTGTAGCTCAGTTGGGCTCGAGGATAAAAATATCCTTTAACGGATATTTTTACCGCAAGAGACGAAGTTTTGTTATTAAGTAAGGGAAGCAAATGCGACCGAAACGAAATTACAAAACGAGTGACCGAAGCGACCAAAGGGAGCAAGACGCGCTTGAATAAAGCGCTCGACCGTAATCGGTAGTTTATTATTTTGGGGTTGTAGCTCAGTTGGGAGAGCGCTTGAATGGCATTCAAGAGGTCAGGGGTTCGATTCCCCTCAGCTCCACCAGTTTTATAATAGCTCTTGTTTTTCAAGAGCTTTTTTTGTGTCTTTTTTAATGAGGAGAATCTCACCTCAAGGGGTCGATCTTACTCCGTAAGGCTTGCTTTTTTAACAAAAAAGCATGACATTTAAATTTAAAAATATTAAGTCACCGCTGATTTTTGCGATTAGCAAAAATGTTTATGCGTCTTCGAATTAGTAAAAAACACAAGATTTTTGTTGTTATTCTCATACTTTGCAACATACCTCCTAACTGTCACTCCGGCACTTGATGCCGGAGTCTAGGTTAAATTATATAGCTAAATTATCCCCTGGATACCGGTGTCTATTCCAAGCTAAAGCTTGGGCACCGGTATGACCGTGATGATAGAGACACCTCTACATCATTTTTGATTTAAATTCTTTAAACGACTCTTTTTACTTGCAAAAAAAAAAA
>SUUV01000003.1 GCA_015062345.1 Alphaproteobacteria bacterium
GGATGAGAACCAACGGTTCGGAATCGCATCACGAACCGCACGCCTTTTGGCGTTGTGGTGAAGTGGTAAGATTATCGGGCATTTTGCCCGATGCTTCCAGGTCAAGCAGCCAAGGAAGGCCTCCCGATAGGGAGGTTTTTTTTGGTTGCTTGATCTTAGGATGAGAACCAACGGTTCGGAATCGCATCACGAACCGCACGCCTTTTGGCGTTGTGGTGAAGTGGTAAGATTATCGGGCATTTTGCCCGATGCTTCCAGGTCAAGCAGCCAAGGAAGGCCTCCCGACAGGGAGGTTTTTTTTGACCAATTTAGTAATAAGTATCAGCTTGCAATTACAATCTCACATAATTTTTTATATGAGTTCATAGCATCTTCAAAAGATATAACTGTATCACCATAACACATTGTAGAAACAAAAGAGTTATACTCTTTTTCATAAAGCTCATCATTTTCTAACTTTGCGATAGTTTGTTTGATAAAGTCATTAAGAGCAATATCTCTTTCTTTATCACCTCTTAACTTATCTTTTTCAAAGATTTCTTTTACCAGTCTCACAAAATCTTTATCACCATTAATTATATCATACATTGCCGATAAATCATGCAAATGTCTCATTAATGCTGGGTCATTGGTCATATGATTATAAGGCTCAGAACGGTCTTTGATATCTATACGCCAAAGCAATGCACTGAATTTGTTAGCAGCTGTTTCTGTTGGATTGATGCATTCAATCTCTGCAACAGGACAATCTGGTACAAATTCTGAAACAAAAGATGTGATTTTCTTTTTTATGGTTGGCAAATATGTTGGTTTGAAACTTAACTCAACTTTCAAATCATTTCTTAAACTGCTTTCCAATTCCACTTCTTTAGGATAATTAATGTAAAAATTCACATATTTACACTCATCTCTTGATTTAATCGTATCATCATCAATATTTAGAAGCTCATTTTCTTTTATATATTGAATGAAGTCGTCTCTGAAAGAACTTCTTGCTTTGCGATTTTTATCTTCAAGCCCTACGATAGAGAAATCAACATCTTCAGAAAAACGATGAATTAAATCATATCCTTTGGATAAAGATGTTCCTCCGGCAAATACTACTTTAACATCAGAACTGTTGTTTTGTTGGATTAGTGACAATACAGAAACCAAATACCAATCTTTTTCTATATACGATGGTGCAATACCAGTTTCTAATGAAACAGCATCAATAATATCTTTAGTTAATTGTTTCATAACGTATTACAGCCTTTCCAAAACTAATGTTGCGAGAAACTCTTTTGTTGACGCCAATTATAAATCCGTTAGGGACTTGTGTTGTTAGCTTATTATTATAATCAAGCTCTGCTTTTGTAGGTACTACTTCAACGCCCATTTTCTTTAATGCAGAGATAGCTATATTCCTCAAATTGTCTGCAGGGATAAATTTCCCTGAAATAACTGATTTAATAGCCTTTGAATATATACCTTTTCCTACTTTGATTATGAGGTTTTCTTTAATCAAAGTTCTTAATGCCCTTAAAATTTGGTCTCGTCCTGATAAATCCATAAAATCACTGACAAGAAAAACTGTTTCTTTGCTTTTCTTGATGCGATATTGAATTTTATCTTTTAAGGTTGTTAGCCTTGACATATTACCTCACTTTACAAAAACACGACAATTATTATTTGTGTAATATACGCTCAATAAATTGAAAAATCAAGTGTTTTTGACATTATTTAAAATAATGTGAGGTTTTTCATCAGAAACCGGCTTACCAACTACTCTTTATTGTAAATAGATTTACTTATCCCCTATCGGATATCGTTTTAAGAATTATCTTCTAAGTACAGATTGCTTTTTTTATAATTATTAATTGCGTATCTTGTCACAACTCCGATAATGGCCGCAACCGGTACGGCAATCATAAGGCCTAAAAATCCGAGCAAGACACCACCGGCAAGCAAAGCAAACATAACCCACACAGGGTGAAGTCCTATGTTATCGCCAACCAGTTTCGGAGTTAAAAAGTTTCCTTCCACAAATTGACCGATGGCAAAGACAACCACAACTTCAATAATTTTGGTCATATCGCCAAACTGAGCCAAAGCTAAAATTATGCTGATTAAAAATCCGGAAATACTGCCCACATACGGTATAAAAGAAATCAGTCCGGCCAAAAAACCGATAAGTAAACCCAGCTCCAACCCAATCAGCTGCAAGCCGACAGAATAAAAAGCACCTAAAATCAGGCAAACACTAAGTTGCCCTCTGATAAAGCCCGATAAGGATCTGTCAATGAGTCTGAACTGTTCTCTTATGGTGTTTTTCGATTTTCGAGGCAACAGATTATCAACTTTTTTAACAAAAGTATCCCAATCTCTGAGCATATAAAATGCTACCACCGGTGTAATTAACAACAAAGAAAACAAGTTAATCAGGGCAAAGCCGTTGCTGATTAAACCTTTTAACAGTTTACCGCCAAATTGCAAACCGTTTGTTAAGTTGTTTTTTATCATTTCAGGCAAAGCATTTAACTCCAATGACGGAAATTTGTCATGAAGTTCCAACAATAAAGGCTCGGTGCGTTTGATAAACGAAGCAATATAAACAGGAGCAACATCAACAAATACGGTAAGTTGTTTATCAATAACACTAAAAATCATCACAAAAGTCGGTACGGCAACCATAATTACCGCCACAAAGACCAAAACTGTGGCAAGTGTTCGATTTAGGCCCCATTTTTCAAAACGACTGGCAAGCGGGTCAAACAAATAGCCCAAAACAATTCCGGTTACAAACGGCAACAACACCGAACGCAAAGCATATACCGACACACAAAACAACACCAAAATAAACAGCCAAACCATCGCATTATGATTTTTGCCTATTCGAAACGATTTATGTTGATGAGACTTTTTTAACGGCTGATGCTTATGATTTTCCAAAACTTTTTTACCCATAATGTTTTCCTTAAATGCTTAATGTGTATTGATTGTCATTAATTTGTAGATATAAACCGTTTTGTGCCATATTTTCAATAAGCTCACTGATAGAGCCCGAATATTTAACCCAAAAACCGATTTTACCGACTTTGGCCGATTTTATACCTGTAGCCTTAATCTGCGCAATATGATTTAATTTTTTTTCAATTTCAAGCCAACCTTTGAGATTAACATCTGCCGTCACCACAATATCCCCTGAATTATCATTTACCGAGCTGATTTTGTTTTGCATAAAATTCGTAATATGGGCAACCGTTTGCTCAATGGCTTTATCAAACGCATTGTCATCATTTATAACAAAACTTTTGTGATACGATTTTGGGTATGTTTTCAAACCGATTACCAAAGTTTTTGCACCGGCTCGTATGGCATTTACAATAAAAATATTGTCAACAACATTGTTAAACTTTAGCTTGTTATACACATTGGTATCTATAGAATCAGGGGCTTGAGAATTTAAGGCGCTCACATTTTGCGGATTGTTTTTGATAATTTCAAAATTAAACTGTCCGGATACAATTTGCCCTTTATCAAGCCATGACGAACGCCACACATTGCCGTCTTCAAACAAAACCTTATCATTAAAATCCGTATCACTGTATGTCGGAATAATCAGTATTTTTTCGGAAACCTCATCAGAGCCGAGCATATTGTTTTCGGCTAAATATTGTTTTAACAGATTGGCATTAATTTTGATGTTTAAGTCTGCCATATAAGAATTTGATGTTGTTTTTTCGGCCACCACTTCAACTTCTTGAATAAAATGTAAAAGTTGCGAATCGGTCAATCGGTTGATGTCATCAACATTTTTAGCCGATGTCAAACGATTGCAAACTTTCAAAAAAGCTTCTCTATATGCTTTTTTTAAGGCATCTTGCTTGGCTTGAGCCGAGTTTTGAGCTTGAGCCTCAACATTGACACCTGCCTCAAAACCGACATCGGCTTGTACATTAAAACAAAAAAGCATAGCCAAAACAAAAACATATAACAACTTCATATTTTATGACCTCATCAGATAAAAGACACTATGATGATAAGGAACATATTATATTTTCTGGTAAAAAGCAAAAGTTTTTATGGACATTTGCGCAAGATAGTGCTTAATTTTGAAATATTCGTAAACAATTTTATAAAGAGAGAAAAAATATGCTTACCAAATATTTAACCGAGGTAATGAAAAAAGCCTCCGAAAATGTAAAAACCATTGTTTTACCCGAAGGTGAAGATGAAAGAGTGCTAAAAGCCGCTCATATTGTAACCGAGGCAAAAGCCGCAAAAATCGTAATTTTGGGCGATGAACAACAAATTACCGATTATTTTAAGCAAAACAATTGGAGCATGGAAGATATAAAAGTTTTAAAACCGGAAACTTCTGCCAAATTGCCCGATTATGCAAATTTGCTATATCAGTTGCGCAAAGAAAAAGGTATGACCGAAGAAGACGCTCAAAAAACCGCATTAAATTATAACTATTTCGGTACCTTAATGGTCAAAGCAGGTGATGCCGACGGTATGGTATCGGGAGCAAATCACTCTACGGCCGATACGGTAAGGCCGGCTTTACAGATTATTAAATCAGCTAAAAAAGACCGGGGTGTTTCTTCTTTTTTAATTTTGGTTTCAAACAATGAGCCATATTTATTATCCGATTGTGGTGTGGTAATTAACCCCAATGAAAAAGAATTGGCCGACATTGCATTAACTTCGGCCGAAACAGCCATTCAATTTGGCATTGAGCCCAAAGTTGCCATGTTGTCATATTCCACATACGGTTCAGGAAAAGGAGAAGCCGTTGACAAAGTTAAAAACGCAACCATGCTTGCCAAAGAAGCCTTAAAAACCGATGAATATAAAAATATGCACATTGAACTTGACGGCGAACTTCAGGTTGATGCTGCATTAGATGCTGTTGTAGCAGCCAAAAAAGCTCCCGACAGCCAAGTTGCCGGCAAAGCCAAAGTTTTAATTTTCCCCAACTTAGAAGCCGGAAACATCGGTTATAAATTGTTGCAACGATTGGGCGGTTGCGAAGCATACGGTCCGGTGTTGCAAGGCTTAAACGCACCGGTTAATGACCTTTCAAGAGGTGCTTTTGCCGAAGATATCGCCGGTGTAATTGCCATTACTTGTTTACAAGCTCAACATTAAAAAATTTTAACAAAAGGAACTTTACAGATGAAAAAAATTTTAGTTTTAAATTCGGGCTCATCATCATTAAAATATCAACTTTTTAATGTTGATGGTGATACTTACGAAGTGGTTGCCAAAGGTTTGGCCGACAGAATCGGTATTGACGGTTCAAATGTGGTTTTAAAAGTCGGTGACAACAAACAAACCAAAAATGTGGCTTTGCCCACACACACCGAAGCCATTAAAGAAGTTTTGGATATGCTCCTTAGCGGACCTTTGGGCTCCATGGCCGAATTAAGCGCAGTCGGTCACAGAGTTGTTCATGGCGGCGAAATTTTTAAGGGCTCGGCTTTGGTAAATGAACAAGTGTTAAAAGATATTGAAGATTTATCAGAACTTGCACCGCTTCACAATCCGGCAAACCTGCTCGGCATTAAGGCGGTTGAAAGCTTGTTGCCAAATGTGCCTCAAGTGGTTGTTTTTGATACGGCTTTTCACCAAACAATGGAAAAAGAAGCATTTTTGTATGCATTGCCGGAAGAACTTTACACCAAACACAAAATTCGTCGTTACGGTTTCCACGGAACATCACACGCATATGTTGCCGACGAGGCCGCAAAACTCATTGGTAAAAAAGGCAAAATTATCACTTGTCACTTAGGAAACGGAGCATCAATTTCGGCTGTTAACGAAGGTAAATGCGTTGATACATCAATGGGTTTTACACCTCTTGCAGGGGTTGTAATGGGAACTCGCTCGGGTGATATTGACCCGTACATTCCGCTTCACATTATGAAAACCTTGGGAAAATCGGTTGATGAGGTCAATGCGTTGATGAACAAACAAAGCGGTATGCTTGGTGTTTGCGGTTTTTCGGATAATCGTGATGTTGAAACAAACTTCTTAAACGGCGAAGAAAAAGCCACTTCCGCAATGAAAGTTTATATCCATAACCTGCTCAAATATATCGGCGGATACATTGCGGTTTTAGGCGGTGTTGATGCCATTGTGTTCACCGCTGGTGTTGGCGAAAACGGCGCTTTGGTACGCAAAATGGTCATTGAGCGCTTGGCATATTTAGGTATCAAGCTTAATGAAGAAAACAACAATAAACGCGGTCAAACTTTAGAAATTTCAACCACAGACTCTAAAGTAAAAGTTTTTGTAATTCCGACCGATGAAGAATTGATGATTGCAAAAGACACCGTTGCTTTGGCTTTTTAAGCAAAAAAATTCACTTTTTATCAACCGCTGTGTATAAAAACATAGCGGTTTTTTGTGTTTACACTTAATGTCTCACAACAAAAAACCAGCAAAACCAACGAGTTCCAAAGAAAAGTAATATAAGCTATAACTAAAGATATATATCCATTTAATGAGTTGACATTATAACCGAGATTTTGATACCTTTTCTTCAGTTGGCAGACTCTGTCAAACTTTTTGGGTAAATTTATTTTAAGAGGAATATGATTATGAAATATACAAATGAAAATGGCCGTTCAATGGTGGAAATGCTCGGTGTTTTGGCTATTATCGGTGTGTTATCGGTTGGTGGTATTGCCGGTTACTCAAAAGCTATGAACAAATTTAAAATTAATAAAACCACAGACCAAGTTTCAATGCTCATTGCTAACATTCGTACAATGTTTTCTGCTCAAGGTGACTATGCCGGTTTAACAAACGGTGCTGCTATTAAGTTTGGTATTGTACCTGATGATATGTATGCTGCATCTACTGATGGTGCATATACAGATACTTATACTATTAACAATGCTTTTAATGGTACAGTAGAAATTAAATCTTCAACTTCTAACGGCACCGATACTGCTGGTGCTTTTACCGTTGCTTACAAAGGTCTGTCTCAAGAAGCTTGTGTTACACTTGCAACAAGTGACTGGGGTTCAGGTCAAGCTTCCGGTTTGATTGCTATACTGGCAGGTAGTGCCCTTGCAGATACTGATTTAGCAGGTGCTGTGATTGGTGGTAATGGTAGCAGTGCTGCCGGTAAAGCTGTTGGTCAACCCGGAGCTACAGGAACTAATGCTGTTAAAACTCCAATGCCTGTAGCCGCAGCCGTAACCGGTTGTGCAAGCAATGCTACAGCAAATCAGGTTGTTTGGAAATACTACTAATTTAATTTAGGATATTTGCTTTTATAAACCAAAAAGGAGCAAAGAAATTTGCTCCTTTTTAGAATCTGAAACCCAAACCAAGACGAAGTGACAACATCTCGGCAGTTTGAAACACATCGTTTTTATACGGGATAATATAACCAAGCTCCAAATTTAGGAAAATGTTTCTTCCTAAACAGATATCTCCTCCGGTTTTAAGTTTTGCGTGCCAACTGTTGGTATGCACATTTTCACCACAGAAGCCAACCCAAGAAATACCCCCGATTTGAGCATAAAGCTTGTGTTTTCGGCCAATTATCGGACCCGCTGATAACGATACATAGTAAAAATGATTCTTCTCATTGTGATATGGTATATAACTCCAACCGACATCTAAGTTGCCCTGAATGTAACCTATGTTGCAACATAAGTCTACTCCGGCAAGTGCAGTGTTTTGAAAAAAGTTATATCCGCTATGAACAATAAAAGAACCTTTTACCACTTTGAAAGACGGTTTTTCATAGTCAGAAGTTTGTTCATCTGAGTATGGAAATTGCGCCATGGACATTATCGGTGCCAAAATTAAAGCAACGATAAATAAAAGACACTTTTTCATAATTTTTAAGTAATTGATTATTACCATGAAGTATATGACTTTATTTATTAAAAATAAAGTAAAAAATTAAAAAAAAACTCGCCTTTTATTGGCGAGTCCAAAAATTTTTTACCAGCAAACTTCACAATTTGCGATTTTGTCGGGCTGTTTTCCGGTATAAAGCACACATTTGAGGATATGTCTGTCGAGCGGATAATTGTATACATCACCTGCTTTTTCCACATACAGCTCAAATGCAACTGCCTTATCTCGCAATTCTTGCGGTATCTGGCACAAAACCTCATAAATTGTAGGCCTTAACACTTTCTGATGATGACACTGATGATAGGTTGTAATTTCTGCCAATTCAACCAAATCATTTGCCAATGTATAATCATCATTTTCCGTGTTATAGATGTAGCTTTCATCATAAATCCGTGAGCCGACAAGCCAAACCTTGTTTCCTCTCGGTTTACCTACCTCAATATGAATATCTGAGGATACAACCGGACGAATTTGTTTTGCAAGAGCCAAAGCCTCATCTTTTGAAAGGCAATTTTCGGTTTTTAAGATACATGTAAGCGCTTTGACCACATTTTCAACTTCTTCTTCGGAATAGCCTAAAAATTTTAAGCTTCTTCTTTTGTTTTCCAAATAATTTTCCATATGCATAATAGTTTAAAATTGATAATTTTTAAGTATTTTGATTTATATAATTTTTTATTTACCTTTGCAAGAAAAAAATTTATCCGCTCGTTATAGCGGGCAAAAAACAGTAAATTAAAAAAAGGGCTGCTAAAATAAAAGCAACCCTAAAAATCAAATTCATCCATATTTTCTATGTCTGTCAAATACGGATCATCGATAGAGAACACATCGCCCGAATATTTATCGGCAAAAAACAGATTGTTTATTACATACCCATAAACAGCTCTCGGCTCTTTATCGGGGTGTAAATACAAACCTTCCGACGGATAAATATCCTGCAACTCAATTTTCTGCGAGGACAGTACCTTTTGCACCAATTCCTCTTTTGTATGTAAATGTCTCATAATCTTATCATAATTTGTTTTCATTATCTATGCTACATCATTTTTTCACATTGTCAATATGTTTTTTGTATTCTGCTTATGCCGGAAACATTAGCAGTTTTTTTACAACTGTCTTTTGCTTTCGACAATTTCACTTTTTCTATCATATTGCACACACTTTTTATAAATGAAGTTTGTTCCTTGTGTTTTTGCAAAATTCCTTTTCGTAAAGATACCGTATATGTTATTTTTTCATCTGTGGTAATTGTGTATGTATCCAAACCCGACTCCTCAAGTTTGTCCAAGCATCTCGATTTTAATATATCGTCTTTGCTTACGGTAAAATAATATCTGCCGTCAATCGGTCTGTGTGCGTTTGTCAACAAAGCTCCTATGGAATATTGCAATCGGCGGGACGCCTTATTTAACCTATTACATTTTATGACAATATTTTGTGATTTATCTTCTTCTTTTAACAAAAAATTGCACAAGACATTAAGTGTGGTAGCATAAATTTCACTTCCTTTTCCCGCACCTTGACAAGACGGGTCTAAAAACAAACCGGGGTCACCTACACACATCTCGGTTATAGGTTTGTTTTTTTGGTCATAATTAATGACAAACTCCTTTACCGCAGAGCAAATTCTGGAAATACCGACAACTTGATTGGTTGCTTTATCCGTTATCTTAAAATAATAAAAACTGCGGTTTTCATCAGCATTGGCCTCTGCCCCTTGTTCTATATAAGTGTTTACCGGATTTTCCCACAACTTTTCTTCTGCCGTCTGTTGAACACTTTGTAAATCAGGCTTTAAAAACTGAATGTTATAATGCCAATCGGTTATCGGTATCGGCGGATTTAAGTTTTCATTTTTAATTTTTTCAAAAATTCTTTTATCCGTTTTAATATCAATGTTCAGTTTTTTACATGCATCAAGAATTTGCTCTCTGTAACCCAAGATTTTTTCTTTGCTTAGCTCAACAAACCTCTCGCGCCTGTAATTTTGATAGGCATTGTTAAACATTGCCTGTTTTTTGGTTATTCTTTTTTGCGATTCGGACAACGGATTAAGCAGCACAACGGCATCTTGTTTTTGTCTTGCCGATAAAAACAAATCCATATCTTTTTTTGCAATATTTTTGATATAGGCATCAATCTTTTTTTCATTAAGCAAAAGCTCAACTGTATCTTTCCAAGCCATTTTCATACTAATCCGAGCAAAGTTTTTCTCTTTGTCCTCAGATTCGATTTCTTCCAATATAAAACGACCGGTTTCAATTTTCATCGGTTTTGCCTTCTTAAAATTTTATTTAAGATAACGCAAAACAAATATTTTGTCAAATATTTTATAAGTCGGAAAACAAATTTTCCACCTTATTTTTTATATTATCAAAAGTGCTTTTTAAGTAGTGATTTATACCAAAACCGGTAAATTTTTCATCTGAAGCCAGATGTTTATTTATCAATTTTATATCATATCCGGTTTTGTTTTTTATTCGACTATCGATATAAAACAACGGTTCTTTCAAGTTATCTTCCGGATTTTTTAAAGATTTTATTCTGATAAACGGCATTTTGTTATATTTCAACAAATGCAACGGATATGCAAGTTGGTCTTCCTTTTTATAATTTTTAATATAGCTGTTACCGACAAAGCCGAGTTCGGTTAAAAACGGAGTTAAAATTGTTTCATAACTTTTTGCGCCGAGTTCCGGTGTTATACTTTTCCAAAACTCTTGAAATTTGCAGTTTTTAATTATGTTTTGATTAAAAACCATAAAATAACTGTCTAAATGATAATTGCTGTGATAGTTTTCGGTTAATCCCCAAAAATCGTAATTTCTTAATTCCATATAATCAAATATATCCTCAATGTTTGTCATCGGACCATAAATGCTGTCGTTACAAATTATCATTTCGTCATAATTTTCCAATGTTTTCCAACCGATATAATGCATCAAATATTGCCAAGACCCAAAATCTTTTCCGTTGTGCGGTGAACTTTGAGCATATTTGGTATAGGCTCTGATTTTTGATAGCTCGATTTGGCTCATATTTCCATCGGCAAAATAATAAACATCGCTGATTTTTGACAATTCTTGCACCAAAAACACAACATAATCCTGAATTATGTTATCTTTATCAAAACCGGCCAAAAGACAAACTTTTCTATCCATTGTTACCTCCATATTTTTGTAAGCAACAAATATAATCTGCCAAGCCTGATTTTAAAGGTTTTTGAGGTTTAAAATATGAACTGTTTTGTATGCACTTAAATAAATGCAATAGGTATCGCCACAATTTCTCTGGTAATAAAAGATACTTCCTGTTTTAAGCATAAAACAACACCTTTGGCTACTGGTTTTTGTAGTTTTTCAAGCACATTAAAGTTTTTATAAGCATTAGAATCAGGCATCATTGTTTTCTTTACTTCTATCGGATAAATTGTATTGTTAGCTTCTATGATAAAATCAATTTCTTTAGCATCTTTATCTCGATAAAAATAAATATTGGGCTCTTTAGCATTATGCCAATACGATTTGAGTATTTCCGAAAACACATATGTTTCTAATATTGCCCCGCTCATAGCTCCCGCTTCAAGAGATTTTGGACTATCCCAACCTGTTAAATATGCACATAATCCTGTATCCAAAAAATAAATCTTTGGCGTTTTTATAATACGATTAGTGATATTATTATGATAAGGGTGTAATAAATAAACCAAACCGGACACTTCCAAAATATTTAACCAAGATTGAGCCGTTTTATTATCAATAGATACATCTCTGGCAATATCTGCAATATTTAGCAACTGTCCTGTTCGTGCCGCTACTGCTTTTATAAAATTGTTAAATCTTATTGCATCGGATATATTATAAGAACCTTTTACATCTCTGTCTATGTATGTTTTAACATAAGAACTGTAATAAATATCTCTGTCTTCACCATTTCTACTAACCAATTCAGGGAAAGAACCATTGAAAATATTTTTATAAACCGTTTGTAATGTGCTTTGCGATTTTTTTTGTTGTTTCAGTTCTCCAATAAAATCATCTGTTGGAAGAAAATAAACAGTATCAGGATGATTATTGATTTCTTGATTAGATAATCCCAATAAATCAAGTATTGCTACTCGACCTGCCAAAGTTTCTTGAATTCCTTTCATAAGATGAAATTTTTGCGAACCGGTCAATAAAAACAATCCTTTTTTATCTCTGTTTTGATCAACATATATTTTTATATAACTAAAAAGTTCCGGTGCATATTGTACTTCGTCAATTAAAACAGGAGGTTGATGTTCCTGCAAAAACAAGGCAGGGTCATTGATAGCTTTTTCTCGTTCGTTTAAATCATCTAATGTAACACGATTATATTTATCAGAAATATATGTTTCTAATAGTGTTGACTTTCCAACCTGACGAGGACCGGTAATTAATAATACCGGAAAATTTTTAGTTAATCGGTCAAGATGTCGAGATAAAGTTCTTTGATACATAAGATATCCTTTCGGCTAAAATGGAATATAAATCCAATATAGCCGAAAACAAACATAAAAGCAACATATTTTTAAGTTTTATAAAATAAAGCATAAATTTTTATAATTTCAGTTTAATCGAAACATTTCCCCCTTTGAAAGCTTTTTCTTTCAAAGGGGGATTTTTAACTTTGCTTTCTGTGTTTTAGTTTATAAGCAAGACTCTTAACTTATTTAACTTCATCAGGGTCACGAAGAACATATCCCCTGCCCCAAACGGTTTCAATGTAGTTTTTGCCGCCTGATGCTTTTTCAAGTTTTTTACGAAGCTTGCAAATAAACACATCAATGATTTTGAGCTCAGGCTCATCCATTCCGTTATAAAGATGATTTAAAAATTGGTCTTTATTTAAGGTTGAGCCTTTACGCAAAGACAACAATTCCATTATGCCGTACTCTTTACCGGTTAAATGCAAATTTTTACCGGCAACCGTTACGGTTTGAGTATCTAAATTTACCTCAACTTCACCGGTTTGGATAACCGAATTTGAATGTCCTTTTGAACGACGAACAATTGCCTGAATGCGAGCCAACAACTCAGCCTTATCAAACGGTTTGGTTAAATAGTCATCGGCACCGTAACCTAAACCTTTAACTTTTTTATCAGGCTCGGAAAGACCGGATAAAATCAAAACCGGAGTGTTAACTTTTGCGTTACGCAAGCTCTTTAAAACTTCATATCCGTTCATATCCGGAAGCATTAAGTCTAAGATAATGATGTCATAATCGTACAATTTTCCGATTTCAAGACCGTCTTCACCCAAATCAGTCGTATCAATAATCATACCTTCTTTTTTAAGCATGGTTTCAATGCTTTGTGAAACGGCATAATCGTCCTCAACTAACAATACTCTCATATTATCCCCCTATCAATATTTTTCACTCATAACAACACTATAACCTCATTTAATTATATTTTTAAAGTGCTGTTAATAATTATTAACAACTATTTATATCTCCTATTCAAAAACCACAAAAATATGTTATATTTAAGTTGTCACAATTTTACTTCGGAGGAAAAATGTTTAAATTACCACCTTTAAAATATGAGCTTGATGCATTAGAGCCCTACATTTCAAAAAAAACCATGGAGTTTCATTATTTGAAACATCATCAGGGATATATCAATAAACTTAATGAGTTAATTGAAAAAACGGAATATGAAAATATGTCATTAACCGACATAATCAGAAAAACCGCAAACAAACCCGAGCTCAGCGCCATTTTTAACAATGCGGCACAAACTTTTAACCATACATTTTTTTGGAACTCAATGTGTCCTCAAGGTGGCGGCAAACCTCATACAAACTTGATGACGGACATTAAAAATTCGTTCGGAAGTTATGACAATTTTAAACAAGAATTTAAACAAGCCGCTCTTTCACAATTCGGTAGCGGTTGGGCTTGGCTGATTAAAAAAGATGAGCATACTCTGGCAATTATGAAAACCTCAAATGCCGATACCCCCATTGCGCACGATTTGGAGCCGATTTTAACCCTCGATGTATGGGAACATGCTTATTATCTTGATTATCAAAACAAAAGAGCAGATTTTATTGATGCATACCTTGAACATTTAATTTGTTGGAAAGAATAAAAAATAATTCTTGCAATATAACATAAAATGTATTAAAGAGAGTGCATAAATGTTCTTGGTCCCATCGTCTAGTGGCCTAGGACGCGGCCCTCTCAAGGCTGCAACACGGGTTCAAATCCCGTTGGGATCACCAATAAAAAAAGCGACTTAATGTCGCTTTTTTTGTTGGTGATGCGCAGTGCTGTTACCATTGTGAGCGAGTGAAAACGATGCGAAACAATGGTTACAAACAAGTGACCGACGCGAAGTTGCCCGAGCTTTTATTATAAAAGCGAGGCTTACGAAGCTAGAACACCAATAAAAAAAGCGACTTAATGTCGCTTTTTTTGTTGGTGATGCGCAGTGCTGTTACCATTGTGAGCAAGTGAAAACGATGCGAAACAATGGTTACAAACAAGTGACCGACGCGAAGTTGCCCGAGCTTTTATTATAAAAGCGAGGCTTACGAAGCCAGAACACCAATAAAAAAAGCGACTTAATGTCGCTTTTTTTGTTGGTGATGCGCAGTGCTGTTACCATTGTGAGCAAGTGAAAACGATGCGAAACAATGGTTACAAACAAGTGACCGACGCGAAGTTGTCCGAGCTTTTATTATAAAAGCGAGGCTTACGAAGCCAGAACACCATTAAAAAGCGACTTAATGTCGCTTTTTTTGTTGATTCCTGATATTGCAACAAAATAAAAATTCATATAAAATTGCTTGACAGTATTTGACGGTTATATTACTGTCAGATTTGAACTACAAACAAAAATAAGGTGTTTTAATAATGACAAACGAAGAATTGGCACAGCATTGGAATATGTCTTTAAGCGAAGTTCAAAATATATCTGATTTTATGAATAAGAACTATTATTTGTGTGTAGGTAAAAACAAAAACGATGGTTTGTTTTACGGACTTATGTATAAAATAGATGAAAAACATGGTCCTATGTTGTCTGTATCTTCCAAACAAGGTTACAAAACGGCAAAAGAAGCAGCTGTTATGTTTAACGAAGCTTTTGACAATATAGAAATGTCGGAAATTCGTGCAGAGTTGATGGGAGTTCCTGTTGATGCCTATAAAGCACTAAAAAAAATTGACATAAGCTCCTTAAGCACTAATGAAAAAAACTATAATTTATACAAAGGACGCGGCGCAAGAGATTAGTTTTGATAATATACTGACACTCTAATCACCTACCCCAAACATTAAATTTTGATTATAAAAAATTGCTTTGCTACTCACAGATTATTCACATTTATTTAATTTTATTAAATATGCGGAGCTGTCTTTAACAATGCCGACACACAGTGTGCAGTTATATCATTTCTGGTCACTGACATATACGGATTATTCAAAAATAATCCGATATATTTTTCTTTACTGATATGAATTTTAGATTTATCGGGTAAAATATTCGATTTTAGCTGTATATAATACGGAATATTGATTTGTTTCTCGATACGATTTTTAATTGATTGATAAAACACATCATCACCCGATTGATAAAATGCAGTTGCCATATCGCCATAGCCCTCTAAGTGTGAACAACTTGAAAAACCCAACCACATTGGATTTTTATCATTTAGCATATACATCTGTCTTAGAAAATCTAAAAATTTAGTGTATTTGGTGGTTAAGTATCTTTGAGAAACAGCCTGCGCTCCCCAGTGAAAAAACAACACATCGTTATTATTTTGATATTTTAAGAGCATAACATTATCAATTTTTTTCATTAATGATGCAATCTCTTTATTTTCGGGAAACATATCAGTATATATGGCAACAGCTAAATAGCTTTCACCATCATATAACGGATTTGTATTTTCACTTTCGGGATTCAATCGGAAACCTTTATTATCCATAAAATTGTGTTTAAGTGTGCTTACAAGTTTTTCTCTTAATTCTTGATATTGTTTAACATCTGTTTGTTTTTCATAAAATAAAACAGTTAACAAGCCCAAACTTACCGCACCTATCTTTCTTTGAGATAATTCGTCTGCAATGTAATATTGGTTATCACTACCTTTTAATAAGTTTTGTTCGGTCCTGTCTAATATTTTTTTTATTAATAAAAGAAGGTCTTTGTCTTTTGTTTTATATGCAATGTACGCAAGCGTATAAGCAGAACCCATTTCCCTTACATTGCGATTTTGAGCATTTTCCAGGCCCGGTGAGAGAAAGTCTATTTCATATTGTATGCGCCCATCTTCATTGATTAAATTTTTAAATGCCTTAATACCATCGTCGATATGTTTGTAATGTTTTTGTTTTTTATTTTTATCTTCTTGTATGATTTGCATGTCAATAAATTCAACCATAAATTTGTTCGGTGTTATAGGTATATCAATTTTTCCTTTTCTTTTTAGTTGTTTTAAAAAACGCTTAGAAGTAGGATATTTTGACCAAACACTGCTTAAAAAAAATGCTTGTTGTTTACCGTTTTTAGATTTTATTCTGACTGCATATTTAAACGGTTCCAGTTTTGCTGTAAGTTGTTCTTCATTTTTAAAATTTATTTTTTGATAAGAACCTAAAAGAGAAATACTGATTTCAAAATCTTCTGAATTAAAATCTTCTTTTGTTATACCCGAAAATCTGTTATCAGAAAATCCGGCATCATAAGCAGCTTGTGAAAGAGTTTCAATAAACGGTTTATTCGTTCTGATATTTCCTTTACACCCGAGAAGTTTTCCTCCTTTTTCTAATGTTACAAACACACCTGTCGGACTGTATGACGAAATTTTATAATCTTCGGCCTTAGGAACAACATAGCCCTTACCCTCAAGAGCCAACCGTAAAGTATCTTTCACTAAACGAAACATCTCTTGTTTTTGAAGTTCTAAACCATTTGTTTCAGAAGTATTATTTTTCTCAAATTTTTGTGCATCAGGGACATTATTACAAAAATAAACACCTCCGATAACAGTTAACAGCAACGAACAAAATAACATCAATGATTTTATTGAAAATATTTTACGATAATTTTTCATTTGAAACCTCAAAATTATGCCGATTAAATAAGAAACTTTTTAATTTTTAACTAAAAACTTATTATCATATTGATATGGTATAATATATTTTTTAACAATTATCAACTTGTCTTTACAACATATTACGCATTTTATAAACTGGTCTTTTCAGCAACATATATTTTAAGCTCAAAATCACCTCAAAATCTTTTTTGTATACTAAACTCAATTAACGATTTTTCATATTCTTTTTGCCATATATTTGAGCTCTTATCAGTGTAAGAATATGTTAAAGTCGGTGCAAAGCCCATAAACGAAATTTTGCGATTAGACAGTGATATAGAATATCTTTGAGTTGTATCGTGTTCTTTTACTTGTTCAAAATGATAGTCTTTAACCGTCCAGCGCTTGCCTTTATAATCGGTAAACACAACCGATGGCTCGGCATATATATGAAAACCGTACGGCAATTCCGCACCAAAACCGAGAGCTAGATTTATTCTATTGTTTGTATATGTTTCATCTTTTGTTTTTTCATATTCATAACCCGTCTTAAATATGAAATATTTTGAAGAATCTAAAGCATAAAACAAACGCAATCTGGCGCTTTTTACATTGCCGTCCAAAATATCCGAATAGTCATCATAATATGTCGGCGTATAGTTTAAGGTTAGGTTTGCGTTTAGCTTTTTTGTTACATCATAATTTGTTTCAAACATAAAACCGGTTGAATAGTTATAAGATTTATGGGCAAGGTATCTCTTAGATATTGTTGGTCCAAAGAAAAAATCTCCTTTGTTATGAATATATCTTGCGCCTATTGTATAGTATAGGTATGTATCGTCATATTTTTTATCGTCATATTTTGAATTATAAACCATAAATTCGTTCTTTAAACGCCATTTATCGGTGAGCTTAAATTCATAATCCCCGCCGAAAGTGATGTTTAAGCCGACATCTTTTTTAGGTTCGTCTAAGGTATTGCAAACAATGCCAAATATTGTCATAACACATTGTTCGCCCGATGCCGTATTGTTTACATTGTTATCGGGAGCAATTCCCATATTAAACCACAAATTCCAATTTTTGTTTTTTCTGATATAATATAAAGCATATTTTATTCTGTGTTGCACCTCTTTTGGGGTGTCTTTGTGTGATAAGGCCAATCTGTAATGATATTCGGCTCGCATCCAGTCTTTTTGTTTTAGGTACAGTTCTGCCAATCTATACCTGATATTTGCAATATCGGGTTGATAATCTAAGATAAAATGGTAAATATCTATCGCTTCTTGAGGTTTGTTTTCCAGTGTGGCAATTTGTGCTAAAAGATATAAACGCTCAATTTCAAGTTTTTTATCATTATACGGTTTAGCAAGCAAAGCCTTTCTTGCATCTTCAAATTTGCCCTGATTTATTAAATCGGTAGCAAAAGATAATAATTGTTTATGCGTCAAGGCAATTGCGGTTGGTTGTTCCTCAACCGCATTTAACGGCATAGCTTGGGCGGTTGTAACGCCCAAGCTAATTAACACAATCAGTCCATACAGCATTTATTTACGAACACCGCCAAATGCCATTTCTGCATCTATATAGGTGCTTGTTCCGTCGAGCTCTTCTCTGGTTTCTCCAAAACAAGCAGAACCTACAACTTCATCAGGTTTTTTCAAGTTTTCACCATAATATTTAATGTCAGCCGTTCCGTTTATTTCATCTGTAAACGCAAAATCAGCATCTTTTGGTGTTCCTTCAAATGCAAAAGTATATTCGCCTACATTTGCAGTATCGCTGGCAATGGTAATTTTATGCCAATCCGTAAAGTCGGCCGTAAGAGTTTCTTTACCGTCTTTAAAGTTCAAATTCATAGAACCGTTAAAGATTTTTTCTTTATCTGGTTTACCAATATTTTCGACATAAACAATGGCTACTGATTTACCTTCAAAGTTCATTTCGGTATCAACTTGCGGTAAATCTTGTGCGGTAGCTTCCAACCCTTTATAACCGCCATAATATGCCATATATCCTTTTTCGTTACCTAGGTTATAATCCACTTTTCCGAAATCGCTGTATTTTAATCCTACGGATTTTCCTAAGCTATCCATTTTAACCGATTGTGGAAGTGACTCTTTATAAAAACAATTGCCTTGTTCTTCACAAGTGTCTTCATCTAAAAACTCACCTAAATCAGCACTATCTAACCAAGCCAACACTTTTTCTTCTGTTTGAGTATCATAACCGCCGTTTTTAACTTTGTTTTTGAATGCTTCTACAATATCTTCTTTGGTAGCATCTTTATCGACAATAATGCTATGACTTGAGTAAAAGTCTCCGTCTGCATCAGAAATTGCACAGACAAATCCATAGCTGGTATAACCTTTGGTATTTTTATAAACTCCGTTACCGGCATTGGTATATTCAATAACACCGGTCGGAGAATCGTCATGGTTAATTTTTAACCCTTTAACATTTTGATTTTCATCAACAATAAAAGCATATCCGTCATCTTCAAAAGGTCCGTAAAATTCAACATCATTTAAAGACAAATTGCGCTCTGTTCCCAATTTTGCATATACATCTTCGGCTTTTTCTTTAATATCCAAATTTTGAATTTCCGATTTTAATTCATCTAAAGACATATCTTTTAATTCTTCAATATCTTCCCCGACCAATGCCAACGACAACAAAATGTCTTCTTTGGTTGCTGTGGAAACATCTTCTTGTACCAAAATTTTTTCCATATTCTCATATGCTTTGTTAATGTCCTCAGCTGAAGTATCAGATGTAAGCCCAACCAAAGCGGCTGCATCTTCATATGCTGTTGTGCGTTCTTGAGTGTTATTAACCGCCTTAATGCTTGTACCGACATTCGGTAAGGTTGTATGCGGAATATGACCGTGTCCGCCGCCACCTCCGCCACCACAAGCAGTTAAAGCCGTTGTAAGCATCAATGTGGTTAAAATAGTTGAAAGTCTCATAGTTCTCTCCATTAGTTAAATATTACAAAAAATTAACCACCTTGCTAAAAGTGGTCGTAGAGTTCGTAAATCATATTGCATTAAATGACTCTTTTAGCCTTTAGGATATTAAAAAACAATACACCCTTGGACATACGCTAAAAGCTCCCCGACCGTTGAAGTCAGGGATATATTCATTGTTGGTTTTAATAAAAACCTAACAATATGACGATGCTTATTGACTAGCACCGAATGCAATAAAAAGCTTACGACAGCTCCGCACCTTTAGTAGGCGCTGAATATAAGTTTAGACTTATATCTGTTAGAGATGCTAAACACAAATAAAAAAAGTCAATAAAAAATTTACTAAAATGTAAAAAAATTATTACATTAAGGATAAAATGCGAAAAAAATGGTGCCGGTTAAGTGACTCGAACACTCGGGCCCTCTCATTACGAATGCGCTTGAGGAAATAAAAATCTTGATAAGATTTTTATGACGAAAGGTGAACTTTTGTTAGCTTTTGAGCTAGTGACAACGACGCGAAAAAAGCGTTACAAAAGGAATGACCGCAGCGAGTTAGCGAACATTTGTGAGCTTATCGAGCCAGAGCTAGCAACGCAAATTTTCAAAAAACTTTTTGAAAATTTATATTCGTAAATGCGAAAAAAATGGTGCCGGTTAAGTGACTCGAACACTCGACCCACGCATTACGAATGCGTTGCTCTACCAACTGAGCTAAACCGGCACATCTATATAAGTGAGCTTACCATAATTTGAGTAAAAATAAAAATCAAGTGTTTTTTTAAAATACACAGTTCTTATTAGAAAAAATCTTACCTCATTTTTGATTTAAATCCACAAATAGACTCTTTTTACTTGCAAAAAAAAAAAACGGTTTATGATGCGTCTTGAAAGGGCATTTTTGCCTTTTGAATGAAAATTAAGTTAAACTATTTTTGTAAAGGATATAAATTATGAGAAAATATTTTCTTTTATCTGCTGTTGCGCTTTTAACTGCAACCACAGCAAATGCAACCACCGACTATGCTGAAGTAACAGCTAAGGCTACAATTGAGGTGGCATCAGTATTTAGTTGCAGTGATTTAAATTTTGGTAAAATTGTTGTAAAAAACGGCCATGAAGATACTTATGTTGTTCTCGGTTATGAAGTAGAGTATGACAAGGAAAACATCATATCATTTTCAGAATATGAAATGGCAGCTTGTAATAATCTGCTTGAGGTAACAGGCAATGATAGTATTATGCTTGATCATGCAACTTTACCTGAAACCATTACTTTATCAGGACCAAACGGAAGTAAATTAACAGTATCTGATTATCAAATATTTGATTGGGACTTTGGCGGTAAATTAAATATACCGGCAGGTATTCAAGCTGGCGAATATACAGGTTCATTTACCGTAACTGTAACATACTAATCCAAATTTTAAGGGAGCTGATTGGCTCCCTTATTTTTATAATTTCAATTGCGCATTTAATGAGGTTTAAGGCTTCATCTTTTTAAATCTATTTTTTCACAGATTTGATTTTTTTTAAAGATTCAATTTCCCGTTCAAGATACATAACTCTTTGACGCAACTCATTTATGGTCATACCTTGCAATTTTTCATCAAATTCAAACTTAGGTCTGCCTCGCTTATTCAGCTTAGGATATTTTTTCTGAAATTTCCATCTGACCAAACATTTAGTTGCGTATTTACCACAATTAAACCAATCGGGTATACCTGCTTCGGAGAATATTTGCTTGGCTGTTTTACCCGACTTTTCATGCTCACGCAAAACTTTTTGCTTAAATTCTTCTGTGTATTCCACATTGCTGTTAATAACTTTTGATATATTAGAATTGCGTTCTAATTCTCTTTTTTCTTCTGAAGTAAATATATGATGTTTCATCCTCTATCCTTTCTTATTTGCGTACATTATAAACAATTTTTATAATTTGTCAATTGCTTGTTTAATGCGGTTTATAGTTTCGTCTTTTCCTAAAATTACCGCCAACTCGGTTGCTCCGCCGGGGGTAGTTTCTTTGCCTGAAAGAGCAATGCGTACCGGATAAAGAACTTGCCCGTTTTTAAGTCCGTTATTTTCTGCCAAAGCTTTTAGGACTTCAAATAAATTTTCATTGGTCCAAACATCAACTTTTTCTAGCACCGGTAAAGCCAAAACAAGCGAATTTTTCGCAATTTGCTCATCAGTTTTCATCTTTTTGTTTTGATACAACAAAACATCATATTCGGGCATAGTTTCAATAAAATCTGTTTGCGGGCAAATTTCAGCCAATGTTTCAACTCGTTTTTGCAACACCGAGCTTAAAAACTCTAAATTTACCTTGCGAGTGATACATTTTTCATAATATGGCATAGCCAAAGCATGAAAATCGGCAAGTGATAAATTGCGGATATAACAACCGTTCATCCATGTAAGTTTTGCAATATCAAAAATCGAGGGTGATTTATTTAAGCGCTCGGCAGTGAATAATTGTTTTAATTCGGCAAGAGAAAAAATTTCCTGTTCGGTTCCGGGGTTCCAACCCAAAAGAGCAATGTAGTTCAAAATTGCTTCCGGCAGATAGCCTTTTGCCACCAAATCTTGGAAAGAGGCATCGCCATTTCTTTTGCTGAGTTTATGTTGCGCATCTTTCATCACCGGCGGTACATGAACATAAACAGGTGCTTGCCAGCCGAAATCTTCATAAATCAGATTATATTTCGGAGTTGATGAAATATATTCGTTTCCACGCACAACATGAGTAATTTCCATTAGATGATCATCTACCACATTAGCAAAGTTATAAGTCGGAAAACCGTCAGATTTTAACAAAACACCCTCGTCTAACTCATCATAATCAATTTCAATGTCGCCATAAACAACATCATGAAACACCGATGTTCCTTTTTTGTGAATGGTTTGACGAATTACATACGGCTCACCGTTTGCAATGCGCTTTCTGGCTTCTTCAAGGGTAAGATTTTTGCAAGGGTCAACAAACTTTGTATTTGTTTGTTCGTCCTTTTGCTCATCAGCTTCATCAGCTGAGCAAAAACAGTAGTGTGCACCGCCAAGCTCAACCAATTTGTGAGCATATTTGGCATACAAAGGTTTGCGTTCCGATTGAACATAAGGGCCGAAATTGCCACCGATATCGGGACCTTCGTCCCAATCCATACCCACTCTTTTTAAGGTTGAATATATAATATCGGTAGCTCCTTCAACATATCGTTTTTGGTCTGTATCTTCAATGCGCAAAACAAAATCACCGTTTTGAGCTTTGGCAATTAAATATTCATATAAAGCAGTTCTCAAATTACCGATATGCATATATCCGGTAGGACTTGGGGCGAATCTGGTTCTAATTTTCATTTTTTCCTCACAACAAATTATTTTCTTACCAAGATAAAACAAAATATTTACAATGCAAGAACTTTTATAACAACCGCATAATATTTTGCAAAAAAATATGATAATTTTGATGTGTAATACTTGACATTTTATTTAAGAATAATTAAAAGATATGGGTGCTAGCAATATATAAGAGTTTGAAAACAAACTCTATTAAAAATTTTAAGGAACGACATGTCTGAAAAACAAAATCATGACTTAAACGAGGGAACAAGTGTTGATTCCCCTTTGATTGACTCGCTTGGCAGCGCAGTCAAAAACCTTATTGAAAAAGGAAAAGAGCAAGGTTATATCACTGTTGAAGACCTAAACCGCGCCCTACCGCCGGAAAAAGAATCTTCGGAGCAAATTGAAGATATAATGTCAAGTATATCTGATATGGGTATCAGTATCATTTCCGAATCGGAAGCCGACAGCCTCGATTCGGAGGATAATCATGAAGAAGGCGAATATGTTGATGAAAGCGGAAACTTTGATGAGAAAGATTTAGGCCGCTCTGATGATCCTGTCAGAATGTATTTAAAAGAAATGGGGCTTGTTGAGCTTTTGTCCCGAGAAGGCGAAATTGCCATCGCAAAGCGCATTGAGGCCGGTAAAACCGTTATGATAAGCGGTTTGTGTGAAAGTCCGATGACATTAAAAGCCATTGCGCAATGGCGAGATGAGTTGCTTGAAGGAACAATGCAACTTCGTGACATTATAGACCTTGAGATGATGTATGGTGATGATACCGAAGCCATGGTTTATGATGATGAAGAAACCCAAGTTGATGATTTGGATAAGGTTACCAAAGAGCTTGCGGAAAAAAATCTTGATGAAATAGATGATGATTTAGCCACTGATATTGAGCTTGGCGACACTGTCGATGATGAAGAAGATATGGACGATTTAGATGAAAACGAATCGGAGGAAAATTCTGAAATTGATGGTGAAGGCAACATAAAAAGTGTCGATTCATTAGATGATGAAGGTTCAATCGGTCACAGTGCAACCTCAATCTCTACAATGGAAACCGCATTGATTGAGCCGGTATTGGAAATTTTGACTAAAATATCAAGCTATTATGATGATTTGAAAAAAATTCAAACTCAACGCATGGCGGCAATTATGTCGGGAAGAAAAGTTACTGCCAATGTTGAGAAAAAATATATTAGGGTCAAAAAGGAATTAGTTGAGTTGATGAGCTCCATTCATCTTAATTCTTCAAGAGTTGAGCAATTGGTTGAACAACTCAACGAACTTAACAAGCGTTTAATGGGTATGGAAGGTAAGTTGTTGCGTTATGCAATGTCTTGCAAAATTAAACGCGAAGACTTTTTGGAAAGTTATCAAAAATCGGAGCTTGACCCCAATTGGCTTGATGAAATTTCACAAATTAAGGATAAATATTGGCAGATTTTTGTTGAGCGCTACGGTAAAGAGATTGCAGAGCTCAGAGACGGTATTGCTCAGATGTCGCAAGAATGCGGTTTGCCGATAACGGAATATCGCAAGATGGTTGATACAATCAAACGCGGTGAGCGAGAAGCCGAAAGAGCCAAGAAAGAAATGATTGAGGCAAACCTGCGTTTGGTTATTTCGATTGCTAAAAAATACACAAATCGCGGTATGCAGTTTTTAGACTTAATCCAAGAAGGCAATATCGGTTTGATGAAAGCCGTTGATAAGTTTGAATATAGAAGGGGTTACAAGTTTTCAACATATGCAACATGGTGGATAAGACAAGCCATAACTCGTTCAATTGCCGACCAAGCAAGAACTATCAGAATTCCGGTACATATGATTGAAACCATCAACAAACTTGTCAGAACTTCTCGTCAGATGCTTGCCGAAATGGGTAGAGAGCCTGTGCCGGAAGAATTGGCAAAAAGGTTATCAATGCCTTTGGAAAAAATCCGTAAAGTGATGAAAATTGCCAAAGAACCGGTAAGCTTGGAAGCACCTGTCGGTGATGAAGAAGATTCTTCATTGGGTGATTTTATTGCTGATGAAAGCGCATTGCAACCTCTGGACAGTGCAATTCATTCTAACTTAAAAGAAACTTGCAGCAAAATTTTATCTTCCTTAACTCCGAGAGAAGAAAGAGTTTTGCGTATGCGTTTCGGAATTGATATGAGCACTGACCATACCTTAGAAGAAGTCGGACAGCAGTTTAATGTAACCAGAGAGCGCATTCGTCAAATTGAGGCCAAGGCTTTAAGAAAATTAAAACACCCGAGCCGTTCAAGAAGACTTCGTTCATTTTTGGATCAATAATATAAAGCCCCGAAAGGGGCTTATTTTGTGCGGATAAAATATGACAGAATATAATGATACAGATAAGCAAATTATGATACACACTTTTAAGTCTCGTGATAAATCTCGCTTGCAAGAGCTCATAAAATTTGCTAAAGAGAGTGGATTTTCCAAAATCGGGGTTGCCAATTGCAAAGCCGTACAACCTTATGCTGACAAGTTGATAACACATTTACAAAATGCCGGCTTTAGTGTTTTTTCCATAAACTGTAAAGACAGTTGCTTAAATGGTTGTTGTATATCAGATGAAATGAGGGGACCCTGTTGTGACCCGCTGTCACAAGCATTGTTTTTAAACAAATGTCAAACTGAGTTAAATATCAATGTGGGTTTGTGCTTAGGCCATGGCATTGTTTTTGCAAAACATAGCATAGCACCGGTTACAACCTTTTTGGTAAAAGATTTTGCTACCGAACATAAAACCATTGAATCTTTGAAATAAGAAAAAAGCTGTAACTAGTAATACCACATGATATAAACTCTGCAACTGGAACTAGTCTTTAAGCAACTATTACAAAGGGTGTCTATGTCACTAATTGTCATAGTTTTAAGACATTTTACATTATCCGTGCAGTAAGCATCTCCGTATAAATTACCATTAGATGTTGATATCTGTGTTTGCATATCTCGGCTATCGGTTGTTACATATCCTAGTTGAAAGGAGTTAGCTTTGGCAACATCAATAAGATTATAGCAAATATCCAGTTCATCGGAAGTAAAACTATAACCTATGCCTGACCTTTTCATTGATGTATTATAGAATAACCAGATGTCATTATTAAACATATCTTTCAGAAATGTAGGGTCACGGGCAATTTCAAAACCATCCGGGACAAAGCCGGCTTTATAAAATGTTTCTGTATACCAAGCTGTTCCGTTTTCATCAATAGAACCTGCAAAATTGGTTGTTTTTTCCGATTGTTGAATAGCAGTATTTAGGAGCATATTAAAGCTTTGAGCATGCGTATTTAGTTTATATTTCATCATCGCTTTAGAATATCCGGCAATAGCACCGACCGATAAAACTCCGATTATGGCCAATACACCAAGCATTTCAACCATACTTCTTCCAAGCTCACAAATTTTTCTCATCAACTAACTCCATATATTATATTCTGTTCACATTCTAAACCGTTTTTTTTTTTTGCAATTTTAAAGAGTCTATTGTGGATATTTAATCATTTTTGAGGTGATAGTCAAATAAATTTATATTTATCATCGCTTAATAACTTTAGTAAGCAATTATTACCGAAGTCCGCCTCCTAACTGTCACTCCGGCACTTGATGCTGAAATCCGCCTCCTCACTGTCACTCCGGCACTTGATGCCGGAGTCCAGGTGGTAATATAGCTTTATTTATTCCTAGATACCGGTGTCTATTCCAAGCTAAAGCTTGGGCACCGATATGACCGTGATGAGAGAGACACCTCTACACCATTTTTGATTTAAATTCTTTATTAGACTCTTTTTACTTGCAAAAAAAAAAAACGGTTTATGATGCAATGTGAAAGGTTAATTTTGCACCTTTCAAATGTACTTAAACTTAATTTTTGTAAAGGATTTAAAATTATGAGAAAATATTTTCTTTTATCTGCGGTTGCAATGCTCGTTGCAACATCAGCAAACGCAACCACAGACTATGCCGAAGTAACCGCTAAAGCTACAATTGAAGTGGCTAATACTTTTACTTGTTCTGATTTAAACTTCGGTACCATCGTCGTTAAACAGAATAATGGTGATTCAAAAGTTATTGCCAATTCTGTCGTAGGAGTAATTTTTGAAGGAGACATTTTATCTGTTAGCAGTGATGCATCATATTCACAATGTCATGGCTTTGGCGAAACAATGGATCCTGAAGGTAGCTTTAATACTTCCGTTCCTGATTCTGTACCACTTACAGATGGAACTAATGAATTGGAAGTTAAACCTTCTTTAGATAGTTCGTCCATGGATATTATTGGTGGTGAATTAGAAATCCCTGCCCATGTTAAAGCAGGTGAATATACAGGTTCATTTACCGTAACTTTCACCTACTAATTTTATTAAACTGACACTACCCTGATTTTTTTAAGTCAGGGTAGTTTTTTATTATTTATTTATAAATAAATTTATGCTATTAAGATAAAAAAATTTATGTGAAGGAAAAAAATATGACCAAAATTGCAATTGCCGGTGTTATGGAAAATATCGGTCGTGAAATTTTAAGTTTTTTTGAACAAGACGGTGTATCCGTTGACGACATTATTGCTCTTGAGCCTAAAGCCCCGATGGGTACAATGGTTTCTTATGGTGAAGATGATGATTTAGATGTGTTAAATCTTGATGATTTTGACTTTGCCAAAGCTGATGTTGTTGTTTTTGCCACATCGGAAGAAATCAGCAAACGCTACATTACCAAAGCTCAGGCCAAAGGTGTTAAAATTGTTGATTGTTCGGGTGCCACTTTTACCGACCAAGATGTGCCGATGATTGTGCATGGAGTTAATGATGCCAATATATCAAATGCCAAGAAAAATATTGTGTCTGTACCTTCGGCATTTGTAACCCAAATTTTGCAACCGCTTGCAAAAGTCAATCAAGATTTAAGCATAATCAGATTTAACATAAATGCTTACATTTCAACATCTGCTTACGGCAAAGAAGCAATGGACGAGCTTTTTAATCAGACTCGTAAAATTTATATGAATTCAACCTTGGTTGATGATGAAACGGTGTTTAAAAAACAAATTGCTTTTAATGTGTTGCCGCAAGTGGGTGAATTTATCGGTGAAGAAACCAAAACCGAATGGGAAATTAATGCTCAAATCAAAAAAGTGCTGGGCGGAAATATGAAAATCCACGCAAATTGCGCCTTTGTTCCGGCTTTTATCGGTGCAGGTATGTTTGTTAATGCCGAATGCTTGAACGAAGTTGATGCCGACAATGTCAGAGCATTGATGCAACAAACCGATGGTGTAGTTGTTTTTGATAAGCAAGTTGACGGCGGATATGTGAGCCTTACCGATGTTCAGGGCGAAGAAGAAATTTATGTCAGTCGTGTTCGTCAAGATTTGTCGGTTGAAAACGGATTTTCTTTTTGGGTTGTTGCCGACAATTTGCGTGCCGGAATGGCCAAAAATGCGTTTAATGTAACCAAAATGTTGCTTAATATTTAAGAGAGGTAAATATGAACAAGCTTTTTAAGTTTTTTTTAGTTTGTGTTTTAGTTGTGTTGCAATTAGGTTTTGCGCAAGCTCAAGAGACACAAAAACCTTTTGATTTTACGCAAACTTCAAATCAACTTTCCAAAATGGAACAAAACTTAAAAAGCGGTAATTATACACTTGAAAACATTGATGAAAATTCTGCTTTTTTAAACAATCTGACAACTATTTTACAATCGGTTAAAAAAGAAAACGAAAAAGAACTCAAAACTGCACAAAAACAGCTCGAGGCTTTAGGTGCAGAGCCTGAAGAAGGCGCTGTCGAACTTGATGAATTGGCAAAAAAAAGGCAAGAGTTTAAAAACAATTTGGCAGTGCTTAAAAATAAAATTGCCGAAACAGATTTATTGCAAGTTAAAATTGATGAGTTAAATATTCTGATATTAAATTCTCGCAATCAAAAACTTATCGGCTCGCTGGTAAACAGACAATCTATGTTTATTGAACCGCAAACATTTATTTTGGGTATCAAGTCTTTGATAAGCTTTTTCTGGGACATCGCAAAATCGCCGGTTGTTTGGTATAATACCGAATTAAACGAACAGGCAAAAACCTATGTTTTAAGCTATCTTATTCCGATTTTCTTTATTTTGATTATTGCTTTTTGGCTAGGACTTTTATTAAAGCGCTTAATTTTAACAAATTTAGGCTATCGCCAAGACATTGAAAACCCTCGTTACGGTCAAAAAATTATGGCATCGGTGTTTGTGGCTGTTGCATATGGTGTTATTCCGTCACTTATTATCGGAAGCTTTTTGTTGTGGCTGATAGGTACAAAAATATTTACTATCGGATTTTTCGGTCGTGTCTTAAACAGTGCACTTTTTTATCTGTTGTATGTCATATTAGCCAAAGCAATTGCCAGAGTTACATTTGCTCCATATAACGAAAAATGGCGCTTGTTGAATGTTTCAACACCAAAAGCCGTAGCTATTGTAAAATCATTAAATTTGAGCATTGTGTTAATCGGAATTATATCGTTTTTAGAGCATATGGCCGTAAATTATGACTATTCGCAAGATTTGTTAAACGGTTTAACGATTATTGCTTGCGCCATAAAATCGTTTGTTATTGTTTTATTGACCGGAAAAATTTTCAATCAGGATGAAAACAAAAACACTGTCGAATGCAAAGCAGAAGATGAAAATGATGATGACAGCATTTCTGCCTCTGCAAAAATTTTATTTTCAACAGCTTTTATTTGTGTCGTAACTTTCGGAGTATCAATTTTCGGTTATCCCGAATTGTCGGAATATATCTTAAATCGCATAATTTTAAGTGCCATAATTTTAAGTGCGTTTTTGATTGTGCATCGCTTGCTTTCAGAGGTTTTGCGCAGAATCTTATTGTTAGGATTTTGGGGAAAAACATTTAAAATCAGACGAAAAGTTTTAACAAAAGTAAATTTTGGTTTAAGCCTTGTTCTAAATCCGTTACTGGCTTTGATGTTTATTTTTGTGGCCTTAAATTTATGGGGACTGTCCGGCGATTTTATTATTCATGTAGCAAAAAAAGTTTTGTTTGGTTTTAAGGTTGGCGGAGTAGAAATTTCTTTGGTGGCAATTGTATTATCAATTGTGGTATTTTTTGCTTCTCTTGCTCTTGTTAAATTGGCAAAAAATCATCTTACCAACAATGTGTTTACAAAACTCAATATGGACGAAGGTATCAAACACTCTTTATCTTCGGGAATTGGGTTTATCGGGTTTATAATATCCATATTGCTTGCCATAATTGTTATGGGAGCCGACCTTACAAACTTGGCTGTAATTGCCGGTGCATTATCGGTCGGTATCGGTTTTGGTTTGCAAAATGTAATCAACAACTTTGTATCAGGAATTATCATTCTTTTTGAACGGCCGTTTAAGGTTGGCGATTGGGTAATTTTAGATAACCAAGAAGGAACAATTAAGCAAATTAATATTCGCTCAACCGAACTTGAGACTTTTAACAAGACAAGTGTTATCATACCAAACGCAACACTCTTGTCTTCGTCAATTATCAATATGACACATGACAACAATTGGACCAGAAAAGCCGTTACGGTCAGTGTGGCATATGGTACCGATGTTAATAAGGTGACGGATATATTGTTAGAATGCGCCAAGAACAATAAAAAAATCTTGAAAACTCCGGCTCCGTATGTTCTTTTCCAAGACTTTGGTGCCAATTCTTTAGAATTTGAACTCAGATGCTATTCTAAAAACATTTGGGAAGGGTGGAGCATCCCCAGTGAGTTGCGTTACGAAATTAATAAACGATTTATTGAAGAAAAAATTGAAATTCCGTTTCCACAACTTGTCATTCACCGAGGCGATAAAGTGGCTTCCGAAACGCAGTTTTATGCACATAAGGAAGAAGAAGAATAATTGTAAAAAAATTTCAACCGTCTTAGTTAAGGCGGTTTTTTTATGCTAAAGTTTACTTTTTAACAGATAAAAAGGAACTTTAAATGATTTACGGATATGTGCGTGTGAGCAGCGACAAACAAACAACTCAAAACCAAATTTTTGAAATAAATTCTTTTGCAAAAAGTAACAATCTTAAAATTGACAATTGGATAAACGAAACCATAAGCGGACTGTATGATGTAAAAAAAAGAAAACTCGGTAAGCTCTTAAAAAAAATGAAAAAAGGCGACATTATGATTAGCTCCGAGCTTTCAAGATTAGGCCGCAATTTATTGCAGGTTATGAGTATTTTATCATATTGTATGGAGCACGAAATTGCTGTTTGGACCATAAAAGATAATTATCGATTAAGCATTGATATTCAGTCAAAAATTATGGCTTTTGCGTTCGGATTATCGGCAGAAATTGAACGCAATTTGATTTCTCAGCGAACAAAAGAAGCTTTGGCTCGCTTAAAAGCCGAAGGTAAAACTTTGGGAAGACCTAAAGGAACATTAAAAGCTCAATATGTTTTAGAGCAAAATAAAGAGCAAATTTTAAATGATATAAAATCTGATGTACCTTTTATTAAAATCGCCGACAAATTTAATGTTTGTGATAAAACCTTGCGAAGATTTTTAAAAAAAAATAATATTAGCTATTGAAAAGCAAATTTTCAACCCTATCTAAAAGTTGTAATTTTTTAACTAAAGATAGGGATATGACGCAAAATATAAAAATAGCCGTACAATTTTTCGGGCACTTAAGGACATTTGAAAAATGTGCCATAAGTATTAAAAAACACATTTTATCAAAATATGACTGTGATGTGTTTATGCATACTTGGTCAGATACTGAGCATTCAACACAAACTTGGCACAATATGAAATCTAAGGTGCAAACCGTAAATCAAAAAATGCTTGAAAAAATTGAAAAACAATATCTGCCGAAGATGACCTTGGTTGAAAAGCAAATTTTGCCCGAAGATGATACCTTAATGGCTTGTATGCATAATAAAAAAGCAAAAATGATTTCGGCAAACGGTATGAAATTTATGCTAAAATCACAAATTAAGGTTAATGAACTTCGAAAACAATATGCCAAAAAAAACGGTATAAACTATGACATTGTCTTAATGTTGCGTCCGGATATTTATTTATATTCCGATTTAGATATAAATAAAATTGTAAAAGAATGTAATGCGGTTATAGATTATCCGGCTCGATTTTGTGTCAGTAACGCCTTAAAAAAGGGAGGGACTTGCGCTTTTACGAGTGATATGTTAAGTGATGTATTTTATTTGGCAACACCTTCAAGTATGGATTTAATTGTTGATGCATTTAAAAACATAAAATTTGAAAAATTTACCGAAAAACTGTGGACTCCTGAAAATCTGATTACCAATATCTTATTTAAAAAAGGTATTGCCACATTTGCTTTGTTATATTTTTTTAATCGAGATTTCGAAATTATCAGAGGTTCATATTGCGACAAAGAAAAACGAAAAAGATTTATAAGTTTTAAGCTCTCGCATAAAACTTTAAGATTAAACATATTTGGTTTTATGGCAAAAAGCTTTGTTTCGATGGACTTTCATATATTTAACTTGTTTAATATAGATTTTTCAATAGGAAAACCTCATGCAAAATGCTGAATTTATAAAACCCTTAACCGGACATTCCGGTTGCGGTTTAAATTTATATAAAAAGGACGATAAACTTTTTTTAAGAAAAGATTCAGGCGATTGTTCATACAACCGGCGCTTAAAAAAACAATATATTAAGCAAAACAAATTTTTCCTAAACGGTATAAGAACTCCGAAAATTTATAATCACGGACATGAAAACGGCTTATTTTACTTTGATATGGAGTTTTTAAACGGTATAACCTTGGCAGAATATATGTCCAATATCAAAATTAAGGAAATAAACTCGCTTATAGGCTTATTGTTTAAATCTTTACCGGTTGAAAGTTCTAAAATTTTACCTGATACCGATGCTGTTTTTAAGAAAAAAATCAGGCAAATCAAAACCAAACTGCGCCCAAGTGACAGCCAAGCCTTAATTGCAGTTGATATGCTCGAAAATTTTGATTTTTCTATGGTTCCGTTTAGCTATTGTTGCGGTGATTTGACCTTAGAAAACATTATGCTTGATGATAACAAACAAATTTATTTAATTGATTTTCTTGATTCTTTTTATAACTCTTGGATGATTGATGTGGCAAAACTTTTGCAAGACTTAGAGCTTCATTGGTCTTATAGAAATCAGGAAGTTGACTTTAATTTATCCATGCGTTTGGCAGTGGCAAAAGAAGCCTTGTTGGAAAATATTGCCGAATATGAAAATGCAAAAGAAAACATCTGCACCATTTATCACATTTTACTGTTAAACATTTTGCGCATAATTCCTTATGCCAAAGACGATAAAACGCATTTATTTTTAAAAAATGCTTTAAATAAAATTATACAAACCATCAAACAAACGGAGAAAAATTGATATGTGTACTCTTATAATTCCCTGTGCCGGAAAATCGAGCCGTTTTCCGAATATGAAACCCAAATGGATGCTAACTCACCCTGACGGCAAACTTATGATTGAAAAATCTTTGGAAGGTATAAATTTTGATAATTTCAAACGCATCATTATCACCATTGTCAAACCGCATGATGAAAAATATGATGCCAAACTTATTTTGGAACAAGTTTTTCGGCATAATAAAAAAATTGAAATTTGTGTTTTGGAAGATTTTACGCAAAGTGCAAGCCAGACCATATATTTAACCATACAAAAAATGAACATTCAAGGCGCTTTTGTGATTAAAGATTCGGATAACAAGGTTTTGTTTGATATGCCTCAAAAAATAAAAAATGCAATTGTCGGGTTTGATTTAGCCAAGCATCCGGACATTGCCAACATTCCGGCAAAAAGTTTTTTGATTGTAAATGAACAAAACATTATTCAGGACATTATCGAAAAACAAGTTGTGTCAAAGTGCATTTGTCTTGGTGTTTATATGTTTGAAAGGGCGTTCGATTTTATACAAGCTTATGAAGAATTAAGCCAAAAAAATGTCAAAGGAGAAATGTTTGTCAGCCACATAATTTCTTATATGCTAACTTGTGGCAACACCATATTTACGGCCATTATGGCTAACTTTTTTGAAGATTGGGGCACATTATCCGAGTGGCACAAAGTTCAAAAAAAGCATCGCACATATTTTGTTGATGTTGATGGCGTCATACTTAAAAATTCGGGCAAATACGGCATTGTAAATTGGAGCAACAATAAAACGGTTTTAGAAGAAAATATCAAAAGCTTACTTGAGTTGCAAGAAAACGGTGCTCAAATTGTGATTACCACATCAAGAACGGAAGAATATAGGGAAGATTTGATAAATATATTGCATCAAAACAAAATTTTTCCGTATGCGATTTTAATGGGTCTAAATCATGCGGCAAGAGTTGTTATAAACGATTTTGCTCCGACTAATCCGTATCCGTCGGGCATAGCTGTCAGTTTGCCGAGAAATACTAATATTAAAGATTATTTATAAAGGAGAGAATTATGAACATATTAATTACCGGAGGAGCCGGATTTATCGGTTCCGAGCTGGGAAAATTTTTAGTTGCGCAAGGCCACAATGTTAAAATTTTGGACAACTTGGAATATGGCTATAAAGACAATTTTGAAGATAACCAAACCTTAAAGAATAACTTCATATTTGCCGATATCAGAGATACCGATTTTGCAAAACACTTAAAAAACATTGACATATTGTATCACTTTGCCGGTATATCGGCTTTGCCAGAGTGCGAATCAGAGCCTTACAAGGCCTTTGATGTTAATACCTCAGGTGTGGCAAATGTGTTAAATGCGTGCAGAAATTCTGATGTGAAAAAAATTATTTTTGCTTCAACATCTGCCGTGTATGAAAACAATTGTGCAACGGAACATCACAAAGAAACCGACATTGTGTGTCCTAACCTTATTTATGCCACCTCAAAATATTGCGCCGAGCAAATTTGCAAATCGTATGCTCAAAATTATGATATGGACATCATCATTTGCCGATTTTTTAATGTATTCGGCCCACATCAAGACTTTAGGCGCAAATATCCGCCGTTTACAAGCTATATTATCAAAATGGCTTTAAGCAATGAAACACCTACAATTTTTAATTGTGAAGATTGTAAACGAGATTATATCTACATTGATGATTTGTTGCAATATCTGTATCAAATGGCAACAAGCTCAAAAAAATATTCTGCCGAAATATTTAATTTGGCTACTTCAAATGCGTACAGCGCCATTGAAATTGCGCAAACGGTGTATGATATATTAAACAAAGAATTTGCCTTTAATGTTGGCGATGCCGAAAAGTTTTGGGATAAATATGACAATTTGTTTAACCAAAAATATAATTTAAGCCGGTTGAGGGTAAAACAAGAGGTTTTTAAGCATTGCTTGGGAAACGGGCAAAAAGTAGCAAAAGAATTTAATTATAGTCCTAAAACTAACTTAAAAGAAGGTTTGCGCAAAATTATTGAATATCAAAAAAATTATAAAGGGTAAGGCTATGTCAAAAATCAGTTCAAAAGATGTATCAGTTGTTGTTCAGGGTAAAAATGTGCATAAACATACAGCCAAATGCTTAAAAAGTTTGCGAGAACATTTTCCTTATGCCGAAATTATATTTTCAACTTATGATGATGAAGATGTGTTTGGCCTTGATTTTGATATCTTGGTACAATCTGCTGACCCGAATGCAACTTTATTAAGCGGTAAAATGTACAACAACATTAATCGCATATTGACCACTACCAGAGCCGGACTTGAAAAAGTCAGCCGAAAATATTGTTTGAAGATTCGCTCAGATTTGATGTTTGATAACGATAAAATTTTATCCGATATCGCTTCACAATTTCCGTTAAGAGATAAACAATACAGCATATTTAAGGAGCGAGTTTTATTTTATTGTTTATGGAGCCGAAAATTTGAATATATCGACCATAAATATTACATACAGACACCGTTTCACTTAAGCGATTGGCTTTGTTTCGGTTTAAGCGAAGATATAAAAAACTTTTTTAGCGATATTCCCTTAACCGATGAGCCTGAATATTCACACTATTTTAAAAACTCCGAAAACAGAGCACAATATATGTTTGAGCCTAATGTAACTTGGAAATTCCCGCCGGAACAATATTTTACAACCACCTTTTTCGGCCGTTTTTTTGAGCAAGCCAATATGAAATCGTTGCAAGATGTAACAGCAAAAAAAGTTGAGCTTTCAAGGAGAATTTTTGCTTCAAATGTGGTGGTTTGCGGATATAAAGAATGTGGAGCATATATTCAAAAAGATGATTACAAATATGTATCAAAAAACATAAATTGGCTCAAAGGTGTTTGGCTTAGCGGTGTTTATCGTTATGCCGATTTTCTGTCCGATTATAAAAAATATTGCGATGAAAATTTTGAAATTCCAAATATTTATTTATGGGCATTAAACCAGCAAATTGATAGTGATGCCGTTAAACTGAGTAAACATTATAAAACTTTTATGCAACCGATAAGAGTGGTTCTAAAATGGTTAGAACAGTTTTTTGCTATTGTTTTTTATGCCGTAAAAATAGGTTTTGCTACAATAAAACTATATTTTGGCGGTAAATAGTGTTACAAAAAGAGCTTTCACAATAGTGGAAGCTCTTTTATATAAATGTATATATTTATTATTCACTTACCATGGTAAATGTAAAGGCACCTTTATAAACACCGGTTATTAATTCAGAAGAACCGGATATATGAAGTTTGCCGGTAAGGACATTATCAAAAGCACCGCCTAATGCAATATCCGTTAAATATATACCATAACCAGTATTATCTGTATGAGCCAGGTCAACAGAATCTGGTGCATACAATGTATAATTTTCAATATTCATATCGGCTCCGATTGAACATTCTGCAGAAGTATTTCCTATAGCAGATACAAAATATTCTGTTCCTTCAACAGCGGTAATGTTACCGAAACCGTCATCTTGTACGGTTACATCATGTGAGATGTCTGTTAGATAAATTTTACCCCAATTCCACACAGAACATGATGCTTTGGTTGCCAAAGCAAGCTCTGCCTGAACCTCAACATTGAAACCTTCTGTATAACCTGTTCCGGCATTCACATTTGTTGCAACCATCAAAGCCACCGCTGATATTAGAAAATATTTTCTCATTTTTAAAATTCCTTTACAAAAATTAAGTTTAAGTACATTTGAAAGGTCAAAAAATCACCTTTCACATCGCATCATAAACCGTTTTTTTTTTTTGCAAGTAAAAAGAGTCGTTTAAAAGATTTAAATCAAAAATGAGGTGTTTTTATGCTTGCAAAATTTTAGAAAATATTTAATATAAACATTGTCGCCAAACGGCGATGGTGTTCCAAAAACATCTTTACAGTAAAACTCCTTGTCAGGGGGAGTGGGGGATATAAGGCTTTATGCTCGAATAACCCTGACTGGACTGTAACAGTTTTTGGGCTCCCCGCTTTGATTTTTTCTCAAGGCGGTTTTTTGTTAACTTAAAAAAAACAGGAGCTAAAAATATGGAAAAAACTAAACCAACCGAAAATTTTGAAAAAGAATATTCACAAAATTTAAGTATCAGAAGAAATTATCGCAAAAAATTAATCCAAAGTGTGGCAAGACAAATCTGCCGTATCAGTATTGAAGAAAAAATAAGCTTGGAAAAGCTGGCCGAAATGTCAAATGTGTCCGAGCTGACACTCAAACGATGGCTTATCGGCAAAGGCGAAATGCATCTGGACAGTTTATGTAAAATCTGTTTGAGGTTTAATAAAAGGCTTATTATCAGTATTAAAGATATTCAGGATTTGTAACCCCTTTTTTTAAGAGTATAACGAGCAAAATCAAAAGCTTTCAGATTAATAATAATCGGAAAATATTTATTTTTTATCCTCATACTTTGCAACATACCTCCTAACTGTCACTCCGGCACTTGATGCCGGAGTCCAGGTGGTAATATAGCTAAATTATTCCCTGGATACCGGTGTCTATTCCGAACTAAAGTTCGGGCACCGGTATGAAGGTGATGAGAGAGACACTTCTACCTCATTTTTGATTTAAATTCACATTTAGACTCTTTTTACTTGCAAAAAAAAAAAACGGTTTATGATGCGATGTGAAAGGTAAATTTTTGCCTTTCAAGTACATTTAAACTTGAATTTTTGTAAAGGATACAAATTATGAGAAAATATTTTCTTTTAAGCGCAGTTGCACTTTTAGCAAACATAACTGCCACATCAGTAAGTGCCGGAACCAATACATCAGCTAATGTAAATGTTGTAGCTTCAATTAATCATGTGAATGAAATTAATTGTTCTGTATGGAATTTTGGCAATATATTTGTTAAATCTAATCAAGAAGATGGAAGTACCATTTTTTCAGTTATAGCAGATTATGAACTTAATGCATCTTCCGTTGATGCTATTGTAAGCTCTTATGGATACGAACCTGCAAGATGTAATTTTGGAAATTTTAATCAAGAAAATTATACTTTTTACTTTCCTGAAAAAGTTACACTTACAAGTACAGATGGTGGAGAAATATATTTAACCGATTTGAGTTTTGACTCATTTGACATTATTGCAGGAACATTGTCTTATGATTCTACGAATGCTTCATATGACGGAAATTATACTGGCTCATTTATTTTTACTTTGCTATCTGAATAAAAATAAAACTAAAAGTGAGATGTATTTTTAAATCCTAGACATACAAAATCAATAGCATCAAATTTTTAATAATAAACTAGCTATGTTTTACTATCTTGTAAAGTAGATTATTTTACTCAACAAGTTCGTCGTAGCTAGTGAATTATTTTTTTAATTTAGCAATTCCAAAGTGTTTGTTTGCAAAGTTTTTATGCGTTCATAATCGGATTTAGCATTATTTTGTTCATAAATCGACAAGAGGATTTCGCAAATATTTAGGGTGTTTTTACATTTTTGCAAAAATGAAACATTTTCATATGTGATATAATTTAGCGCAGTTTCCAGATATTGAGCTTTAAGCTTGGCATCATCTGTGCTATTGCTCAGTTCGACAAAGGCTTGTCTTTTCATTTCATCATCTTCATTAAGCGCAATTTGTTCTAAGGTTTTGCGCCACATTTTTTCGTCTTGGAGCTCTAAATATATATGCGCCATTTTTTCCAAAATCGGCTTTCTATCAGAATCCGTGCTTAAAAACTCCATTGCATTTTTATAATATTGTAATGCATAAACATAATTTTCGTCTTTAAGTTCCGTCGTGTTTTTAAGTGTAAAAATATCTCCGATATTGTTATAAGTCCAAAACAAAACCTGATTGCGTTTTTTTGTATCTTCCTCAACACAAATCTTTGACTTTGCGCAATAGTCTATCACTTCGTTAAATGCCAAAAGTTTTTCGTCATCATCTTTTAAATATTTGGCTTTTTCGAATGCCGCACGATATATTTTTAACAAATCTTGTGCGTTTTCATATGGTTTGCGTTGAGTTTTAAGCATTTTATATGCCTCCGGTTTTTAAACAATATTCTCTATGCTTTAGACCATATTTTTTAAACACTTCACAATTTTGACAGATACAACCTCTGTCAAAATGTATGCAATTACTTTTTTCAAAAGCGCAAAACATTTTTTCATAGTGAGTTTTATTTTGTAAATCTTTAGTTGAAATGTTTTTATTTTCGTCCTGATTTTTTAATTTACAAATTTTTTCATATGACGGACACATCATACAAAGGCAGTTGCACATATTTTCTTTTGTTTTTTCAACCTGCATATTTTTTCTCCTTGTTTATGAGATAAAAATATGTATTGCACATAGAAAAAACAAGCTTATCCGCCATAAGCAAAAAGTTTAGATTCTATCGAACACACCATCTGTAATTAATGGCAAAAAATGATTAGTAACCGCAGGCAAAAATTTGACCTCATCAACACGAGAACACAACGGCCCTTTATGGCATTTTTGTATCATTTCTTCGACATTTTCTTTGCGTCCTCGCATCAAAATCTCGACACTGCGGTCGTCACAATTTCTGACCCAACCGGAAATATTGCCGATTTTTAAGGCTTCTTTTTGAGCCCATCTTCTAAAGCCCACTCCTTGCACTCGGCCGCTTATTTTTAGATAAACCTCTATCATGTGCGCAAATATTGTTCGGTACAAATAAGCAAATCTTTAATGTTGTTTCGTCTGGTTTCGGCTATCGGTTCAGAGCCCCAAATGCGTGCCTGATACAGTTCTTCGAGTTCCGAAAGTTCAAAAGCCTCCAACGCACTGATTTTGCCTTTGATTAATGCTAATGCCAACAAAACCGAACGCATATTCAAAGCCGCCACATAAAAACAACTCAGCTCTTTATCCGTCATCTTATTTAAATATTCTTTGAACTTTAACGACATATCTTCATTTTCTTTTAGCACTTCAAGGCCGGTTGTTTTTTTAAAACTTCCCTTAACGGTTTTATTTGCCCAAGCAATAATCGGTGTCCATTTTTTTTCTTGTTCATTGTGAACTTTTTTATCTGTGCTCCAAAATAATAACACATCATTAACGGCAAATCCGACAAGCCTTTCAATTAGGGCTTCTCTGTTTTTATGAACATCTTTTTCAATTGTTTTTAAGTCCGTTGATTTCATATTTATTTTTTACCTCTTAACAAATTTAACACACCTTTGGCTGCATCATTAACCAGATTTATGCCACCCGTTACCACATCGCTTGCGCCCTGATACACACTTTGTCCGGCAGCTTTTACACCGCTTGGAGCCTCAAACATATTTTCATAAGTTGTGCCTTTTAAGGCGGTATAACACGGATAATCATCTACATCTAAGAGCATTTGCGAGCCCAAAAATGCCGGTCCGGTGGCAGCAATTCCGACCACATTTTTAATGACCGACGAATTATCTATTGCCAAACGAGGTTTTTCAACCGTTCCCGACACTTTCAGCATTGAAGAAATTGCTTGTGCCACATTGGTATCGGCCAACTTGCCGTTAAACGGCTTAATTGAAAAATCTATCTTATCATTTTTCAAATTTATAACACCATCGCTGACAACCGTTATCCGATTGCTCTTAAAAGCAATGCCTTTAGGGAAAACAGCTTTACCGTTTGCTATGTCTGTTCTTAAAACCGCACAAGAGACATCTAAACTTTTATCCAACTTTTGAAGCTGTAAAGCACCCAAAATTTGCGAAACAAAATTACCGCTTAAATATTTGAAATCACCGGTCTGAATTTTTGATTCGCCGACAACCGTAATCAGCTGTCCGTTTAAGTTTTCAACCGCTTTTCGCACCGTGTTTCCGGTTGTGTTCAAATTGATTGACAAGTCGGTCTTTCCGCCACTTAAAATACCGAAATAATTTTTACCGTTTACCGCCAAACCTTTAATCAAATTTTGCAATATGATACCGTTTCCTTTAAGATTAATCTTAAAATTGTTGCTTGTATTGGCACTTACGGTTCCGGTAACATTTCCTCCGCCGGCATTTAGGCTTTTTATATTGACATTTGCATTTGCGCCGTTTATGACAACATCTGTTTTAATGTTATCAAAGCTGATATCCTGATTTAGCACCAACTTTTTTACATCAAGTGTCAAATTTGCATTTAACAAATTTAAAAAGCTTAAATCTATCGGGGTATCGGGTACAAAATTTGCCGCATATACCGTTGAAACAAAGTTAAAAGAACTTTGGGCAGTTTTTGTTTGGCTAAATTTTTGCAAATCTATCAACTCACTGTTTAAATTTGCTTTTATAACCGGTTTTGAAGCACCGATATCGGCATTGATTGTACCCTTAATTTCATTTGTTGCCACATCTAACGAAGCCACATTTAAAGCCACATTTTTTAAGTTTCCTTTAGCGGTTGTATTAAGTTTAACCGCAGGTGCACCAAAATTGCCGTTCGGATTTTGGGCCTTAATTTTTAAATCATATTTTACATCAGATAACAAATCTGACAGTACACCCTCAATTTCAGCTGTTGCTCCAAAGGCCTTGACATTGGCTTTAAGCGGATAGTTTTTAGCATTTTGCAAAACCGAATTTATTGAGCCGGCAACAATATTTGCCTTAATTTGCTCATTGTTGTAAACAACATCAATATCAGCCGTAATATCCGAATCGACATTTTCTGATTTTAAGCTGATATTTTTAATTTTTAATTCGTGTTTGGTGTTGGTTTTTAAATCTTGATATACAACTTCCCCTTTATCGATTTTTAAGCTTTTTGCCAATACCGAAACTATCGCGGCGCCTTGAGCGGTATCTTTTGCCAAACTTTGCACCTGATTGTCAGGTTCTGTTTGAGGTTGTTTGGTATTTTCTTTTTTAGAAAAATCCCAGTTGGCAACACCTTTTTCGTTTAGTTCAAGATAAACTTTCGGCTCAATTAAATGCACCTTATCAATTACAATTTCTTTTTTCAAAAGCGGTAAAACAGAAAATGCAACATCTATGGCTTTTGCACTTATCATATTCGGCTCTTTTGCCCAAGAAGCATTTGAAAATGTGACATCATTGAGCTCTATGGTCGGAATTAAAGAAATTTTCAAGCCGGCATTTCCGTTCAGAGACAATTTTCGACCTGTCTGTTCATACACAATTTGTGCAATTTGCGTTTTATATCGGTTTAAATCAAATGTTTTAACAAATACAAAAGCACCGATTGCGCCAACAACCACAATCAGCAATACAGCCCATAAAACAAACTTGAAAATTTTTTTCATTTTTTTATTTCTCCCTTAATTGTAAACCCAAAAACGACATATCCTTAACAAAATAATCCGGCAACGGAGCTTTTACAACAAGCCTTTTGCTATAAATTGCCGATAAATCTATTTTGTATGCGTGTAAATGAAGTTTTGTACTTAAATTTACGGGTTTTATTCTCTCTGCACCATAATATTTATTATCACCGACTATGGGCGTGCCTAAATATTCCATATGCGCTCTGATTTGATGCGTTCTGCCCGTTAAAGGCTCAGCTTTTATAAGGCAAAATTTTTCACCAACATTGTCAAGCACCTCATAAACCGTCACTGCTTTTTTGCCATCTTCAACCACTTCCATTTTTTCACCGATTTTTTCAAGCGGTGCCTTAATTTCGCCATTTTGCATTTTCGGATTGTTAAAAGCAAGCACCAAATAGCTCTTTTTTAGCTGATGCTCTCGAAAGGCTTTAGTTAATATTTCGGCATATTTGCGGTTTCGTGCCAACACCAAAACTCCGCTTGTGTCTTTATCAATTCGATGCACAAGTTTGGGTTTTTCATCATATTCGAACTTTAGAGCTTCAAGCATACCGTCAATATGCCTTTCGGTATTTGTTCCGCCTTGTACGGCAAGTCCCGACGGCTTGTTTAATACAATGATGTTATCATCTTTAAATATGACTTTTGATTTTATAAATTCGGCATCAGATTTGGAAACAAACCCCACATTATTTTGTGCTTTTTCATTATCAAGCGGAGGCACTCTGATTTCTTGTCCCATGGCAAGTTTTAAATTGCTTTCGGCCTTTTTACCGTCAACCTTAATTTGTTTGGTGCGCAACAGTTTTTGCAACCTGCCCATGGTTAAAAGCGGGTAATATTTTAAAAACCATCTGTTTAAGCGCATTCCGTCATCGATTTGTTTAACTTTAACGACCTCAACTCCGGCCATTAGCGTCCTCCTTTTTTCTTGTTTATGGGTTTGCCGATGGTTTTAGGCACATACATCTTTTGCTTTTTTACAGGAAAATAAGTATCCGCACATCTGCATTCGGGCGGCATTTTAAATTCTAATACCATATTTTCGACTTCTTCATCTTTGAATACAAAATCATTTTCTTTGGCTTTTCTTATTCTTTCCTTAAATTTATCATTGGGGACAACCTCAATTTCAAAACCCTGAACAGATAAAGCATCTTTTAAGGCATCAGATATTTTTTCATAAGTTTTTTCCGAAACTATAATTTTTCTTTTTTGATTATTTTCGCTCATTTTTTGCCTGCTTTTCTTTCCGTAAATTGTCAAAATATTCTATTCGTTTTTTAATTTCTCGTTCAAAACCTCGTTCCACCGGATAATATAACTTAACTCGACTTATACCGTCCGGAAAATAATTTTGCCCCGAAAAACCATCTTCCAAATCTTGGTCATAAATGTAACCTTCTTTATAACCAAGCTGTTTCATCAACTTTGTCGGTGCGTTTAAGATATGTTTTGGAGGCATTAAAGAACCGGTTTGCTTTGCCAAATCAAAAGCTTTGTACATTGCCTTATAAACACCGGCTGATTTAGGCGCAGTGGCTAAATATGCCGTCAGTTGCATTATGGCAAGTTCACCTTCGGGCGAGCCCAACCGTTCATAAACTTCGGCACAAGACAAAGCTTGTGTAACCGCATTGGGGTCGGCAAGTGACACATCTTCAACCGAAAATCGGATTAAACGGCGCAAGATATATCTGGGGTCTTCGCCTGAGGCAAGCATTCTGGCAACCCAGTATAAAGAAGCATCAACATCAGAGCCTCTTAACGATTTATGCACCGCTGATATCAAATTGTAATGTCCGTCACGACCTTTATCATAAACCGGAGCTCTTGAACGAATTATATTTACAATGCTTTCTTTATTAAAAATTTCGCCATCTTTGGCATATGCCCACACACTTTCGGCTAAGTTTAAGATATATCTTCCGTCACCATCGGCGGTATCTTTCATAAATTCTCGAGCCTCATCATCAACCGGAAGTTTTTTACCCAAAGTTTTTTCGGCTCTTGCAAGCAAAACCTCAAAATCATCAGATGTTAAACGATTTAGGACAAACACCTGACACCGTGACAACAAAGCGGCATTAAGCTCAAAAGACGGATTTTCGGTTGTAGCACCGACCAAAACCACTGTTCCGTCTTCAACATACGGCAAAAAACCGTCTTGTTGCGATTTGTTAAACCTGTGAATTTCATCTACAAACAAAAGTGTTCCTTTGCCTTGTGTTGCTCGTCTGTCTTTGGCATATTGAAACACCCTTTTTAAATCTGCCACACCGGAAAAAACCGCCGAAATCTGCTCAAAATACAAATTTGTATGTTCAGCAATCAGCCTTGCAATGGTGGTTTTTCCGCATCCCGGAGGTCCCCACAAAATAAAAGATGTAATTTTTTTGGACGCAAGCATTCTGCCGATTGGGGCATTTTCGCCCACGATGTGGTTTTGCCCGACAACTTCACTTAAGGTCTGCGGGCGCAAACGGTCGGCAAGAGGTCTTTTAACCTGATTTGAGAACAATGTTTCTTCCATAATATCACCTATGACATATGTGAATATATCACATTTTTTTTATACAACAACTTTTATTTTTATTTTGCTAAAAAGATTATCCTCGTTCTCGTTGCCCTCTGGTATAGGCAAGTTCGGCCATATCCACAGATTTGCTTTTGGCAATTTGTTCTTTTTTGCGTCTGATATATTCTTCTTTTTCGCGTCTGATTTGCTGTTCAAGTGCCTTGTTTTCAGAAAAATCAGCATCTCTTGAAACCTTATTTTCCAAAACCTCTCGCTTGCGCTGTTCAATAATTTTTCTAACCTCGGCATTGTGTTCTTTAGCAATTTCTTCTTGCTTTTCATCGTTGTCTTTATGGAATTTTTCCAAAATTTCTTCATCTTTTAACTCTGGCTTTTGGATAACGGCTCGATATATTTGTTTACCCATCGTCAAAAGATCTTTAATTGTAATTCCGGGGTGTTTAGTTAAATCAAGTACGCCGAAATTTCCACCGCTTCTGAAAAATGCGGAAAAATCAATCATAAACCGACGAACGGCTTTTCTGTTTTTAGGTGCCAATATCTTTTTTAATTCCAGAGGTGTGGGCATTCTTCCCAAGGCTTGGGCTATTTGTTCGGGTGTGATGATACATTCGCTTAAATCCCACTCAAAAATATTAACTCCGGTAAAATCAACTCCGGTAAAATCAACTCCTCGCAAATTTACCTGACTTAAATCAAGTCTGGTAAAATCAAGCATAGTTAAATTCATACGAGCCAGATTTAACTTATGCGGATAGTAAATTGCCAAATATTCCACCAAGGCTTGCAATTCTTCAATGGCAAGTTCGTCCATTTTTACATCAAGCAAAATTGCATCTTGAATGTCGGCATTAACAAGTGTTACACCGCACAAATTAGCTCCGGTAAAATTGGTACCGATTAATTTTGCATTTGTAAACACTGCTCCGTCAAGATTTGCACCCGATAAATCGGCTCCAGACAAATCAGCCGCCGTAAAATCTGCTCCACGCAAATCAGCATTTTTAAAATCAACTTCTTTTAAATCAGCAGATGAAAAATTGGCATCTTTAAATTGCTCACCGGCATATTTTCCGCCACGAAGAACTTTACCGCTAAAATTAAAACCGGAATCAAATGTATCTAACGGATGATAAGAGGTGCGCTTGTCGGTGACACTCGAAACAGATTGCCAAGAAAAATTGTTGCGAAAAAGTTTTTCGACACTTTGGTCTTGCTCACCTTTTCTGGCATCTTTTACCTTATCACGCATACTGCCGATATTAAAACTCTTTTTATTATTGTCCAACATCGTCAAACCCCTCTTTCTACCACATTAAGTTTACTTTATTTTTTTTAGTTTTACAAATAAAATAATATGTTTTATGTTTTTTTATCTTTGCTTATAAACCAAATTCCCAAGATACCGGGCAAACAAAACAATGACGATATGGCAAAAAACATTGCCCATGACACATTTTGCGCCAAAAATCCGCTGGTTGCGGCAAACAAATCTCGCGCCAAACTCATAACCGATGATAAAAGAGCATATTGCGTGGCTGTGTATAACACATTACAAAGTGAAGAAATGTAAGCAACCAATGCGGCCGTTGCCATACCGGAAGTAAAGTTTTCCAAAGCAATAATCACCGTTAGCAATGTTGTATTATATCCTACTAAGGCTTGAATGCTAAAAAACAATGTAGTAATTCCTTGCAAAAAACCGCATATATAAAGCCCTTTTAATATACCGGTTTTACTTAGCATCAGGCCACCTGCAAGACCTCCTAAAATTGCCGCAATCATACCGTAAATTTTGGTAATGTAGGCAATTTCGATTTTTGAAAAACCCATATCCGAATAAAACGGCAAATACATCGGAGCAACATAAGCATCGCCCATACGGTAAAAAAAGATTAAAAACAATATCCAATACCAGTTTTTGTTTTGCAAAAAATCTTTAAATGGTGCTACAACCGAAGATTTGAAAAAATCTGTAAATGTTTGCTTAGCAGTATCGTCTTGCGTGTTATATTTAAAGTCCGCATTCGGCTCTTTAACTGTTAACACGGTAACAAAACCGACAACAGAGCCCAAAGACATTAAAAAATAAACATTGTTCCAACTTGTATATTCGGCAAGCCATAATGCGCCTGCTCCGGAAAAAATCAGTCCCAATCTGTAACCCAAAACAAAAATTGCCGAGCCGGCCGCTTGTTTTTCGGGTGTTTTACCAAAACACTCCACCCTATAAGCATCTAAAACAATATCTAATGTTGCCGAAGAAAAACTCACCGCAACGGCATAAAGCAACAGTAAGGTTTTGTTTTCAAGCGGATTGATTCTTGCCATCAACGCAATTGATATAAAAACCAAAATTTGCATCAAAAAAATCCAACTTTTGCGCCTGCCAATTTTCCATAACAGCGGAATCTTTACCTTATCGACTATGGGAGACCACAGCCACTTAAACGAATACGGAATTTTTACCAGTGAAAAAGCGCCGATTGCCACCAAGGTAAAACCTGCTTCTTTTAACCATAAACTAAGTGTTGAAAAAACAAGCAAAAACGGAAAGCCGCTGGCAAAACCGAACGCACACATTATAAGCATTGTGCGATTTAAATATATGTCGGCTATGTCTTTTAATTTTCTTAACATACCTGTATTAAACATCTGACAGACTTAATATTAAGTTAAAAGATATGTTCAGCCACCTCATTTTTGATTTAAATATCTTTCATAACTCTTTTTACTTGCAAAAAAAACTGTTTACGATGCGTATTGAAAGGTAAATTTTTGCACCTTTTAAAATTAAGTTTAACTATTTATGAGAAAATATTTTCTTTTATCAGCCATAGCCCTCTTGGCTGCAACAAATGTTAATGCAACCACAGACTATGCCGAAGTGACTGCTAGGGCTAAAATTGAAGTAGCAAATACTTTTGAATGTGATGATGTTGATTGGGGAACAATTGTTGTTAAAGCCGAAAATTAAGAACAGTGATAATGTATTATATGCTACATTCAATGCCGACAGTGATAATTTGTGGCCTGTATTAAATATCCCTGCCAATGTTGAACCTGGTGAATACGAGGGCGTGACTACAGTAGTAGTAACTTACTAAATCCATAAAACTCAACACCCCTTAGCCATACGGTTAAGGGGTGTATTTTTAGGTTGAGCAATTAGAAACCCATACCGCCGGGCATTCCACCTGGCATACCGCCGGCACCACCGCCACAATGACATTCTTTTACCGGTTTTTCGGTAACCATTGCTTCCGTGGTGATTAACAATCCGCCAACTGATGCCGCATCTTGCAAAGCTGTTCTGACAACTTTGGTCGGGTCAACAATACCTGATTTAATCATATCGGTATATTCGCCTTTTTGGGCATTGTAACCAAAGTTTGTATCTTTGCTTTCCAAAAGTTTGCCGACAATTACCGCTCCGTCAACACCTGCATTTTCGGCAATTTGACGAATCGGGGCTTGGATAGCCTTACGAATGATATTAATACCTGCTTTTTGGTCATCATTTTGAGGATTTAAGCTGTCCAAAACTTTTGATGCATATAACAACGCAACGCCACCACCGGCAACAACACCTTCTTTTACAGCGGCTCTTGTTGCATTTAAAGCATCGTCAATGCGGTCTTTTTTCTCTTTAACTTCAACTTCAGATGCACCGCCTACTCTGATAACTGCAACACCGCCTGAAAGTTTGCCCAAGCGCTCGTTGAGTTTTTCACGGTCATAATCAGATTTTGTAACTTCAATTTCTTGTCTGATTTGAGCTGCTCTGGCCTTAATGTCCTCTTTATCACCGGCACCGTCAATAATTGTGGTATCATCTTTTGTAACTTCAATGCGTTTTGCAGTACCTAACATATCCAAAGTTACATTTTCAATTTTCATACCAAGTTCTTCTGATACAACCTGACCACCGGTTAAAATTGCCATATCCTGTAACATTGCTTTTCTTCTGTCACCAAAACCGGGGGCTTTAACGGCACAAACTTTTAAGCCGCCTCTGATACGGTTTACAACCAAGGTTGCCAAAGCTTCACCCTCGATATCTTCGGCAACAATTAGAAGTGCCCTGCCCGATTGAACAACTGCTTCTAACACCGGCAACAAAGGTTGTAAGCTTGAAATTTTTTGGTCATAAAACAAAATAAACGGATTGTCATATTCGCAATTCATTTTTTCGGCATTGGTCATAAAATATGGTGACAAGTAACCTCTGTCAAACTGCATACCTTCAACCACATCAAGCTCTGTATCCAAGCCTTTTGCATCTTCAACAGTGATAACACCGTCATTGCCTACTTTTTCCATTGCTCTTGCCAAATATTCACCGATAGATGTATCGCCATTGGCCGAAATTGTACCTACTTGAGCAATTTCTTCCGAAGATTTAATTTCTTTTGAACGAGATTTTACATCTGCAACCACAGCTTCAACCGCCATATCAATACCGCGTTTTAAATCCATCGGATTGATACCGGCGGCAACAGCTTTGCAACCTTCTTTAATGATTGCTTCAGCCAAAACGGTTGCGGTTGTTGTTCCGTCACCTGCCTTATCTGCTGTTTTTTGCGCAACTTCTTTAACAAGCTGAGCACCCATATTTTCAAATTTGTCGGCAAGTTCAATTTCTTTTGCAACCGATACACCGTCTTTGGTAATTTTGGGTGCGCCATAAGATTTATCTAACATAACATTTCTGCCTTTGGGGCCCAATGTCACTTTTACGGCTTTTGCCAAGGTTTCAACACCTTTTAACATTTTTGAGCGAGCATCACTGCCAAATTCAATATCTTTTGCTGCCATAATAAAAAAATCCTTTCCTTATTGAATTATACCAAGTAAATCTTCTTCACGAATCATTAAAAAGCTTTCGCCGTCTAACTTAATTTCGGTGCCGGCATATTTTGCAAACAACACCTTATCTCCTTCTTTAACGGTTAAAGCTATAACTTTTCCGTCAGGAGCAATTTTGCCTGTTCCAACCGCTTCAACAATGCCTTCTAACGGTTTTTCTTTTGCTGTATCAGGGATAATGATTCCGCCTGAGGTTTTTGTGATTTCTTCAACACGGCGAACCAAAACTCTATCGTGTAAAGGTTTAATTTTCATTTTTGTTTTCTCCATATAATTTTTTACTAATACTTTAGTTAGTGTTTCAAAAAGCTCTTGTCAAGAAGCAAAGCAAAATTTTATCATTACTTTATTTGTGTTTTATATAACGAAGCATAAATTGAATTTTCTTTGTTTAATAATTCTTCATGAGTTCCGCTTTCTGCAATTTCTCCATAATTTACAACGACAATTTTATCGGCATTACGAACTGTTGAGAGCCTGTGAGCAATTATAAATACCGTTCTGTCTTTCATTAAATTGTATATCGCCTGCTGAACAACTGCTTCTGATTTATTGTCAAGAGCAGAAGTTGCTTCATCTAAAATAACAATCGGAGCATCTTTAATAAAAGCTCTGGCAATTGCAATTCGTTGTTTTTGGCCGCCTGAAAGCAGCACTCCTCGTTCACCGATTTGGGTATCAAGGCCTTTTTCCAAACCATTAATAAATTCTTCCAGACAGGCACATTTTATAGCATCATTTATTTTGTATTCTTCAATATCTGTTCTGCCCAACACAATATTTTCTCTAATTGTGCCCGCAAACAAAAAATTATCTTGAAAGACAATGGCAATTTTATCTCTTAACGAGTTTAATTCTATATCTCTGATATCTTGACCATCAATCAATATGTTACCGGATTTCACATCATAAAATCTGGGCAATAAATTAACTAATGTTGTTTTTCCTCCTCCGGAATTTCCGACAAATGCAATTGTTTCACCACATTTTATTTTAAGATTCACATTTTTTAAAATCGGTTTACCTTTTATATATTCAAAACAAACATCTTGATATTCTATAAAATTTTTAACTTGTTCCAGAGGTTTTGCATTATCACTATTACGAATAACGGGAAGTTCTTCTAACAAGCCAAAAACACGTTCCATAGCCATTAAAGCCATCTGAACAGAATTAAAATGATTGCCGATAGACTTAACGGGATTATAAAGCATAATAAGAGCCGTAATAAATGATACAAAATTTCCGGGAGTTATTTGCTTTGTAACAATTAAATAACTTCCGAGCCAGATAACTGCAGCAATACCTAAAGAAACAATAAAGTGCATTAACGGTGACATCATACCGGTGCGTTGAACCATTTTCATACCCAACTTAAACACTGAGCGTAATGTTTCTTTAAAACGATTATTTTGGTAATCGTACAAATTATACGAGGTTACAATACGGTTTCCGTTAAAGGTCTCATTATAATGGGTCATTACACGAGCCCCTGAAAATATGGTTTTATCCATTACCGATTTAATTTTTCTTCTAACAGTTGTAAGCGGATACAAAGCTCCTAAAAGGACAATAACTGCCACAATGGCTAATTGCCAAGAATTATAAAAAAGCACCGCAATTAATGAAATTGAAGAAAACAGTCTGGTGGTAAAAAGTTTTAAGTTCGCTAAAAGTCCGCTACAAGCTAAATCTACATCGTGATTAAACCGAAACAAAATATCACCGGAGTTCATTTTATCAAAATATGCGGCATTATAATGCATCAGTTTATCAAATAAATCTATTTTAACATCTTGAGCAATTTTTTGCCCCACCCAAGTATTCATATATGTTGCAGTATAGTTTAAAAGACTTTGCAAAGAACTAAAAACGATAATCAATATAGGGATTAGCATAGTCTGGCGAGCTGTGGCTTGTTGTTCAAGCATCACTACATCCATATAGGGTTTTAATGACCATGCAATAACAGCATCCATTGAACCAATCGGAATAGTAATTAAAACCGCAAGCAAAGCCCTTACCAAATATGGCCTCACATACGGATATATTTTAGAATAGTTTTTTATAAGATTAGTCTGTTTTATCTTGTCTAATATCATTTTATTTTAGTTTTCCTTGTAATAAATATTTATATCCATGTAATATATTGATAATCGGGGCTGGCAATAATCAATTGTGTCTTCAATCCTCTTTGATAAGATTTTATATATTTTATATTATTTTTATCTAATTTATCAAATATCAATTTAGCGGTATTTTCTTCACCCTCACGCTCTGCATCGTCAAGAATAATTACAAAATTGTCTGATAAATTATTATCAATCAAATCAAGAATATTTGTTCTGGGATAAAGTCTGTCATATCCGAATGGACCATCAATAATTATCAGATTATATTTCTTATTTTTAGTTATATCATCTAAAGGAGCATATTTATCTGATACGGTATTATTAATTTCAACAGTAATTAAATCTTTTTGATAAATATTAATATTTTTATTTTTCATAATTTTTTGCGAAAAAGCGTCTATCCAATTTTGAGAATGCTCAACAATATCAAGTGTGGCTTCTGAATTTTTATAATTAATATATTGAGTTGTTAATTTAGAAGTTTGCCCCAAGCCTAATTCTAAAATATATTTAGGAGCAAAATCTTCTAATATCTTATATAAAATATAGATAAGTGTATAATTTGCAGCACCTTTTGTAAGCGTAAAATCTTTATGTTTAACCCAACATGACTCAAGCCAAGTTTGATTTAAGATATTAGCATACAAATTTTCTCTAGAAATATCTTTTAATTGTGATATTTGTTGATTTAATCTAACAGATTCGTTACATTGTTTGATAAATTTATTATTTAAATCTTGAGTTACGATTTTCTGTTCATCAAGTTTTTTTTGAAGATTTCGGATTTGTTGTAATAAATCAGAAACATTATTTTCAAGTTCTTTTTGACGATTTTTAGCAATTAATTTTTTAGATTTAAATTTAAGTTTTAATCCTAAAATTGTAATGATTTTATGTTTTTTATTTTTAGGACTATTTTTAACCGAAAATATGTTTTCTGCTAAACTAGAGCCACCAAAATCATTTTTATAATATTTTTTATAATCCTTAGCTATTAAACATAACTTGTCAAATTCTTGTTTTGGGAACAAATTTTCTTTAATTTCGTTATTTTTATAAGCTTGTTTATACTCATTTGCTACAATTTTTAACCAATATTTTTTGTATGTTACATCAATACGGTTATAGTTAAATAAATAATTTCTAAATTTCATATATTGGCAAATATAGATAAATCTATCATACAAAACTGGATCTCTCTTTAATAAGTTTAAAATATAATCATATTCCACCTTAAAAGCCATAACCTTATCTTTATTCTTAACTGAAGAATTGGGATTATCACGGCGATTCATATAATAAGGTTTATCTATAAAATACGCTCTTGTTGAATGCCAAAAAGTTTGTAACCAAAAACCATTATCTTGAAAACTTGCACCTGGTGTTTCATTGTGTCGAATATTATATTTGTTTAAATATTCTCTTTTATAAATGCCACTCCAAGTATTCATTATAAAATAAAAAGGTTTCTGATCTTCTTGAAGATTGATAACTTTATTATAATATTTATTTGACGGATCTAATTTATTATAAAATAATTGTAAAGTATTATCTTTGCCAACAAATCTATTAAAATCAGATTTTACAAAATCTAAATCATTTTCTTTTGCAACATTATAAAGATCTTCATACATATCCAAAGCGACATAATCATCTGGTTCAACAATGCCAATATATTCCCCTGTTGCATTATCCAAGCCAACATTCATAGCTTTACCATAGCCACCATTTTCTTTATGTATTACTTTTACACGGCTATCTTTTGTAGCATATTCATCAAGGATTTTGCCTGAATTATCTGTTGAACCATCATCAACACATATAATTTCAATATCTTTTAGCGTTTGGTTGACAATAGATTCCATACATTCAACTAAATATTGTTCGACATTATATGTTGGAACAATTATACTAACTTTTGGCATTGCTTACTCCTATATATTTTCTTTAATTAACTTTATTATATTTTTTTCATAAATATTCATATTTGAAGTTTTTAAATATTCTTCACGAGCACTTAATCCCATTTTAGGAATTATTTTTTTATTTTCTACAATATATTTCATTATAGATGCAAGCTCTTGTGTATTACCTGTTTCAAAAACCCAGCCGGTATTTTTATTTACTACATATTTGGCACCAACATTTTTTGTAACAATTATTGGACAGCTCATCATAATGCCTTCTAATGCAACAAGAGAACAGCTTTCATCTGTTGAAGGTACGATAACAACATCTGAGGTTTTGTAAATATTAATTTTTTCGTCGATATTTTTAATTTCACCGATATATTTTATGTTGTCTTCATTTTCAATTGAGCTAAGTATTTGATTATAATATTTGGTAAAAAATGTACTGTTTATCGTTCTTCCTGCAAATGTTAAAGTTACTTTTTCTTTTATTTCCGATGGCAAATTTTTTATGGCTGAAATTGCAACATCCATACCTTTTCTTGGTTCAATAGTTCCTAAGATTAAAAAGTTAATTTTACCATTTTTAAAATATTCTTTTTTAGATCCATCTGCAAAATCTTCAACACAGTTATGAACTACTTTAGCTTTTGTTTTATAGTATTTCTTTATAAATTTCTGTGCATACTCACTTACACAATAGATGCCCTTAGCTTTTCGCAACAATCTTTCACATCTACCATTATGAAATTTTGGCAAGTTTTGAGCTTCCCTAATGTACCAAACTGTAGTAACCAAATCTTTAACAATACTGTATGGATAATCAGTTAAAACAGTGTTACATATTGCTAAATCAAATTCTCTAACTTTATCTCTAATTCCTTTTTTTGAATAATCTTCTTTGGTAACTATCTTTGTTACAATATTAAATTTTTCGAATTCTCTTTTAAAGTCACCATCTTGCAAAGACCATACTTCAATATCATAATTATATTTTTTTAAGACTTTACAAATTCTTAGTAATGAGTGTGGTGAACCAGAATAGCTAAGTTCTTGAGAAATTAAAAGAATTTTGTTAGGAACAAATTTTCTTAGTTTAATGTGAAATCCCAATATTGTAAGTACTTTATATTTTTTATTGTTAGATCTTTTTATAGAAAAAACATTTTCTATAAAACTATATTTCCCTTTTTGTTTTCTTGGAAATTTCATCTTGATTCCAAAGACACACAGAACTTTATGGGTTTTTCTTTTATCATTTTTGATTGAAAATATTTTTTCTAAAAAATTATATTTTTTATTTTTTACAATTGCGTATTTAATTTTTATCCCCATAAAACATATAATCTTATGCGTTTTTCTAGTGTTTTTTTCTATTGAAAACATTTTCTTTAACGGTGATAAAATGAATCTTTTAATACTGTGGTGTTTTTTATTAAAATCAAATAATTTTTGAAATTTCCTATCAGAACGTTTAAGCGAAATAAATTCTAGAGTATTCATAAAATTTTTATTACCATTTAATAACATTTTTTTATAATCATTTTTAGTATATTCTCTTGCGCACTCTGAAATATCTGTTTCATAACCAACTGCCGCATACGGAATTGAACCTAAAATATCAGCCGTTTCTTTGTTCATTTCATTCAAATAATATTTAATATATTTTTTTTGAACATTGTATGAATTGATAGAAGTTTTATTAATGTTTTCAACATGAGCCATATTTTTAGCATAATCTTTTAAACCTTGAATATAGTTCAGATATCCCCAATCCAAAAGTTTTTGACTGTTTATTTCATCAAATACCGGTATAACTCTACCATTTTCTTTTTTATAGCCTAGTGTCTGTCCGTCAACATTTCTACACAATAGTTCAATCGTAAAGTGTTTAAATTGATTAGTTGAGAAATAATTAACTTTTTGCGATTTATCTTTCTGTTTTACTTCAAATGCAGAATGAAAATACAAACTCAATACATCTTTATTATATTTTAAATTAATAATTTCTGATAACAAGTCTTGAGTTCTACCTGTTCCATACAAATCAACAAATGCTATTGTATCCTCACTAAAATCAATTTCTTGCTCTAAATATTCTAATAATAGCTCTTGTTTTGTTTTATTAATTTCTAAAAGACGATTAATAAAATTTGGATTATTAATTAAATTTTTATACAATTCATTAATAGCATCATTTTTCAAAATTAAAGAAGTGTCCTCAGTTTCAGCAAAAGTTTTCAACTCACTTACATCTATAAACAAACGGGAAGAAAGAAAATTTAAACTAAAAATATGTCTATACTCATCAAAAATTCCACTTAAAAATTGTTTAACTGTTTTTTCATTAGGAATTCGCCAAGCTGCACGAGAACCATAAATATATTTTGTATTTATAGCTAAGTTTTTAACTTTTATTATTTCATCTGCAATAAGTTTTAAAACATACCCGTCACGAGCTACAAAATACAAGTTTTTTACATTTCTTGTTTCTGCTTGCTGTAAGATCCAACTGACATAATTATATAAAATAGGACCTGCAAATGAACAGCCAAATTGATAGACAGGTGATTTGTCTTCACTCAACAACCTTGTTAATCTGGCACACCCAATTAGCAATTGAGAATAAAAATCTTCTTCACATAAATAAGACCTAAACAAGTGCTTATTCTCATAGTCTTTAAATGGCGGAAATGGAACATGTACAGTCCCCATACCTAATGATTTTGCTTGATTTATATCAGCATGCATATTATCACCACAATGACACCATTTTCCAAAAGGAACATTTTCAATAGATTGAATGTGTCTATAAAGTGCAGTAGAAGATTTTGTTTTATTAAACTCAGATGAAACATAAATTTTTATGTCATTAAAAATCGAGTCAATGTGAGTTAAAAACCTTCTGATAGTACTTTCTTCATGATACATATCAGAAATTAAAATAACTCTTTTTCCATTCAAAATTAACTCTTTTATTCTGTTTATATTTTGAGAAATCGGAATTAGATTATTCAATTCTGTCTCAATTTCTAATTGTTTCAGAACTTCTATTTGAGTATTAGTCAAAGAATAGTTTTGTTTTATGTTATCATAAATATCAAAAAATTTTATATCCTGATTTTTGTATAAAATTCTCTGATTTTCTCTTACAAAACACTCACTTTCTCTTCTAATAGTAAAAAAATTATTTCTTACTATTTCAGGTAATTCTCTATACTTCAAATCTTCTTGTAATATTTTTTGAACAATAGTAAAAATTCCAACAGGATTAGCTGTTGTCCTTGCTACAAGCGTGTCAAAAATATCAAATGAATATAAATCATAGGGCATCGTGCTTTTATCTATTATCTGCAAACTCATTTTTCTTTCTTCCTTTTTATTTTCTTAATTAACGACAAACTGGAACTATAACGCTAACTTTTGGTGTTGTTTTTTCCCCTTTTAATTTTTATCTTCAAGCCTAAAATTGTTATTATCTTATGTGTTTTAGTAGTATTATTTTTTACGGAAAAAATATTTTGAATATACTTTTTAATAAATTGTTTGTATACAAAACTTTTAACCTTTGGATTATATTTGCTCATTTTCTTAATTATTTTATACGAACGAAAATTCAGATAACTTCTTACATATGACAAATGTTGCTCGAGCCTAATATAAGAGTATTCATTTAACTTACTCAAATTATATTCATGAGCATATTTCATATTATCTAAAATTCCCATCAGCATATGATTTGTTTTTTCTGTATTCCATTTAACTGTATTATGCCCAATCCTATAAGCATAGGTAATTTTATCAAGAGCATAAAATCTTTTGGCTTTTATCATTGCATTAACAAAAAAAGGAGGATCTTGAAATCGTTTATATAACGGATAAAAAATTTCATTTTCTAATAAAAACTCTCTATCATAAACAAAGCGATGATATCCATAATCAAACTGATAATCTTTATATTCTATTATTTCATTTTTTTCAAATAAATATCCTAAAAAAGAATCTTGATATTCTTTTTCAAGTACATCTGCATTATTTGTAAAATGAGAGAATTCTCCGCCACAAATTAATACATTATTTTTTATTGCCCCATGATACAATACTGCCAAAACATCTTGCGTCGGATATTTATCATCAGGATCAATAAAACAAACAAACTCGCCTTTGGCAAGTTTTATACCATTATTTCTTGCGGTTGAAACCCCTTTATTTTCTTGATTAAAAACGATTATTCTATTATCTTTTTTCTCATACTCACATAAAATCTCAAGGCTATTATCAGTTGAACCATCATTAATGCAGATAATTTCAATATCTTCTAATGTCTGATTTATTATACTATCCAAACATTCTCTCAAGTATCTTTCAACATTATATACCGGTATTATTACACTAACTTTTGGCATTAATTGAAACTCCATTTTTTTCCAAACAATGTTACAGATACTTCACGCTTATTTAACCTAAGGCTAAAAAACTTTTTCTTGTTTCGTTTTTTTAATATTTTTTCTCGAGCCAAATCAATATCTTTTTTTATTAATAAATATAACTCTTTTTCATCATCACGAACAATTTTACTTTCTGAAAACAATTTTTCCGGCATATATGACATAAGTTTTTTTATTTTTTTCTTACAATCCTCAAAATCTGCTATATCTTTCATACCTAAAACAATGCGGATATAACCAAGTTCTCTCCTTGCCAATTGCAATAAAATATTTTTATCTTTTATCTTATTTTGCTTTAACCATTGATGTATTTCTTCACTTCGCTTAAATGGAATTGTATAGTCTTTTAATGCATCTGATTCATACTTATCCAATATTCGCCAGTAATAATATGCTTTAGAAGTATAATTTATTTTGTTTGCCAAACACATTGTTTGAACTTGAAACGGATTATCAGTCCAACCGGAGCCGGGAGCTTCTATAAACTTAATATTATGTTTTGTTAAAAATTCTCTATTATAAATACAACTCCATACACTTGGATGATAATATAAAAAGTAAGGATATTCTTTTATCTTGAAACTCTTATTTTCAGGTATAAAATCTTCCCATTTTACTTTAGTTAATTTTGTTTTCTCTTTTGCTTGAAAATTATTATAAAATGCCGATTTAACAATATCAGAATTATACTTTTCAGCTATTGCATACAAATCAGCATACATATCAGAATCAATATAATCATCAGGTTCAACAATTGCTACATATTCACCGGTTGCCTGACTCAAACCAACATTACACGCTTGTCCATAACCACCGTTTTCTTTATGTATTACTTTTATGCGCCTGTCTTTTAGAGCATATTCATCTATAATTTGCGGACACGCATCTTTTGAACCGTCATCAATAAGTATAATCTCCATATCTTTTAATGTTTGCGCCAATATGCTGTCTAAACATTCTCTTAAATATTTTTCAACTCCATAAATCGGAACAATAACAGAGATTTTTGGCTTTTTAACCATTTTTCTTTACCTCCTCAAATAAATCCAATGCTCTGGCAATGGCTTTATCCATATCGTAATACTTATAATCCCCTAACCGACCCAAGAAGTACACATTCTTTAAAGCTTTTGCTTTTTCTAAATAGCGATTATACAAGTCTTGATTTTCTTGTTTTACAATCGGATAATATCTATCATTTTTACCCTGTTCAAAGTTGATTGGATATTCATAAGAAACTACCGTTTTTTCAGATTTGTTATCCAAAAAATATTTATATTCGCCAATTCTGGTCCAATTATAATTATTCGGATAGTTCACAACCGAATTTGTTTGAAAATATGGCTTATCATAAGTCAAAAAGTCAAATTTTAAGCTACGATATGGCAATTCACCTAATTCATACTCAAAAAATTCGTCAATCGGGCCGGTAAAAAACAATCTATCATATTTTACTTTCCCTTTAATATCACTCCACTTTGTATTTAATTTAACTTTTATAAGCGGATTATCTAACATTTTTTCTATAACGGCCGTATATCCGTTTAACGGAATTCCCTGATATATATCTTGGAAATAACGATTATCTCTGCTGATATATACAGGAACTCTGCCCGTTACTGCCGGATCTAAGTCTTCGGGTTTCATACCCCATTGCTTTAATGTATAATGTAAAAATATTTTTTCATAAACATAATCGGCTAAAAACTCTAAATCTTTGTCACCGGCTTTTCTTAACTCCAATATCGGAACTTTTACATTAAAACCAAATTTTGCAATCAGTTTTGTTTCCAACACATCTGCAATTGATTTTGGAAACACTTGATGTATAGAATTTAAGTTAAAAGGAATTGGAACTAATTGACCATCAATTTGCCCTTTCACTTCATGCATATAAGGATACCATTGTGTAAATGTTGATACATAATCCCATACATTTTTTAAGTTGGTATGAAATATATGCGTGCCATATTGATGAACACAAATACCGTTTTTATCCCAGTAGTCATAACAATTACCGCCTATATGATTTTTAGAATCAATTATCACAACTTCTTGACCTAACTCTGTCGCAATTTTATTTGCCAAAGTAACGCCGGAAAAACCCATTCCTACTATTAAATTTTTTACATTTTCCATCTTTTCTTTCCCAATCCTATTGCGGTTAAAAATTTTCTCTTCATTTTTTTGAACTGATATTTTCTCCACTTTAGTTTATTTTCTTCAATAAACAACAAGGGAAGTTCTTTGATTTTTAATTCTTTATGAACAGATAAAAACGCACCCGTTAAGCGTTCTGCTAAAAATCCATAAACCCTTTGTTGGTATACATCTCTTTCCATTACATCAGATTGAATTCTTTTTTCTACTTCAAATAAAATACTAAAAAGCCATTTGGCATATGCATCAAATACTTCTTTTTTGGCAACTATTATATTACACCTGTACATTTGTGAATTATTTTTTATAAAATCACATGCAATATCATATTGTTCCGGATATAATTTTTTTATGACATCTAAAGCAACTTCCAAATCTGAAATGATATGCTCGTTCTTATAATGTTCATAAAGGCTGGTATTGATTTTTTTGGTCATTTTAGGAACAAGTATGTCATATTGTTGTAAAAGTGTTTGTATCTTACTTTTAACAATGTGATAATTTGTTAAAATATCTTCGTGTTCTATAAATTCTACTTTTTCATTATCCTTAAAATTTAAATATCTGCGATAATGAAATAAGCCGACATAATCAGCTTTGATATTTTTCCATATCCAATATGTTGCCGTAAGCTCGCAAAAGTATGGATTTTTTGATGAGATATTATCTCCCGTATTATCCCCTATAAGACCGAGTTCTTGCTTGCTCAATTCTTTACCGACATGAATTGGAGTAATAATATCGTTTTTCAGCAACAAACAATTCTTGTGATAACAAGTGAATATTTTACATTCCATAACGATAATATACCTTTTATAAATTTCCTTATTTTCCCAATCAGATACAGTACATAAGTTTTATATATGATAAAAGGTCTAATATCAAGAACAATTTTTTATAATTATGTTATATACCCAATTCCGCTAAAACCTCTTTTTTAAGTGCCAAGTTATCAATTTTTCCGGTTGCCGTGGTCGGAATTTTATCTTTAATCAAAATGATTTTCGGTAAGTACAATTCCGGATATCCGTTATTTTTGATAAATTCTCTTAAGCATTCAAGTGTGAGGCTTTCATCGGTGGCAACCACAACAATTTGCTCTCCCTTATGTTCGTGCGGAACGGCCACCACACCGCATGCAAAATCTTCTTTATCATTAAATGCTTTACAAATCATATCTTCAACTGCTTTTAGCGATACCATTTCACCACCGATTTTTGCAAACCGTTTAATGCGGTCTTTTATGGTAATAAAACCGATTTCATCAATTTCTACCACATCGCCGGTTTTATACCAACCGTCAACAGGAGGCACAAGAACACCGGGATTATCGGCTAAAATATATCCTTTCATCACATTAGGGCCTTTAACCACAAGCTCACCGCCTTTTTCAATGCCATCAATTTTTTCTAACTTACATTCCATTCCGGGGCAAAGTTTTCCGATGGTGCCAAACTTGTTAAACACCATATTATTGCCGGCAACCGCAGGTGAGCATTCGGTTGTGCCGTATGCTTCCATCAAACGAACTCCCAACTTTTCATTTAAAATATTTCTGGTTTCAAGTTTAACTCCTTCGGCTCCGGCATAAGCCAAACGAAGTGAGGCAAAATCAAGCGGGTGAGAAATTTTTGCATAACTTTTGAAAAATGTGTCTGTTCCAATCATAACCGTTGCACTTAATTCATACAACAAATCGCTGATAACTCTAAAATGCAACGGTGATGGATATAAAAACACTTTAGCCCCCTGATAAAGCGCAAACAAAGTGCCCAACACAAGTCCGAAACTATGAAAAATCGGCATCGAGTTTAAGATAACATCACTTCGGTTTAAGGTTTCAAAAGTTGCAATTTGCCATACATTTGAAACAATATTTCTATGCGAAAGCACCACCGCTTTTGGCGATCCTTCAGAGCCTGATGTAAACAAAATTGCCGCACTGTCATCAACCGAGGCCTTATAAGGAACATATTTTACTTTATATTGCAAATAAGCCAAAACTTTTGCCCAAATTGAAACCTTTTTAACCGCTTCTTCCAAATAATAAACTTCAAAACCTTCGTTTTTAACAGCCTCAATAACTGTTTCCAAGCCTGCTTTTTTTATAAACATTTTTGAAGTGACAACTTTTTTGCTTTTAACGGTTTTTAATCCGCTTACAATGTTTTTAACACCGGCACTGAAATTAATCATCACCGGCACTTGTCCATACGCATTAAAGCCGAAAAATGCACAAATTGCCGCCACGGAGTTAGGCAACATTAAACCGATCGGTTCCTGATGCTCGGAGCGTTTATAAAAGAATCGTCCCAAAACATATGATGCAAGCATAATATCTTTAAAACTTTTAGGCTTTCTTGAAATATCTTCCATCACTTTCGGCCTTACCAATCCGAAATATTTTTTGGCGTGCCTTTTGGCCGATTTAATAAGCTGGGTAAACACGGTTAAACTCGGATCATACATAGATTTGAATGCTTGCTGGCGCATAATCATATAAATCTCATTTGAAATGTGGTTGCGTTGATGTCTTAATTCATCTTTTAATTTAAGAGGCCGAGGAGCATCTACCACAATTTTGCATCTGGGAAAATAGTGATGAGGAAGTTTGCCGCCGGTTTTGGAAAAATATGACCAATATTGCAAACCGTTAATCCACACCGGAATCACCGGAGCATCGGTTTTGTCGGCCAAAAGTCCGGCAGATTCATAAATTTTCATAATATTGCCGTTGGTTGTCATTCGACCTTCGGGGAAAATTACGCATAAGCGTTCAGAATTTACTTTTTCAATTAAGTGTTTTAAATCCGGAATATCCAAATTGCCATATTCCATAATGTCGGCCGTTTTCATAAACAAACGCACCCAATAGTTACGATAAAGTTGTCCGTGCAAAGCAAAAATGGGCTTACCCGGTAAAAAAGCAAACAAAACTATGGGGTCAACATATGAAACATGGTTTGAAATGTAGATACCTTTTTTAGGCAAATCTTTTAAGTCAAAATTTAATTCAAAGCGAACTTTAAACATTTTGAAAAAACATCTTAATAAGAAACGAACAACATTTTGTAACATGGCAAGCCTTTCTTTAAACACAACCACGCAAAGTGTATAACAGATTAAGCCTTATGTAAAGTAGGCACTTTTGAGATACTATTGAGAAAAAACTCTTTTTTTATATCTCTTGACAAAGACATAAACATCGTTTATCATCATTTTGACAAATTAATTATCATCATATTATGAGGACAGCAATAAAGCAAAAGGCGATTCATTGCCTTGAACACGGATTTTATCCGCAACATGTAGTAAAAAAGTTTTTAAGCAAGCAACAGAACAAAAATGCCGGCAGTTGGGTAAAAACTCTCGATGACCCGCAGATTTTAGCTCGCTATGTTTACTGTAGAGATGTAAAGTTCTACGGATACACGGAGAAAACGGAGCGTTGCAAAAGAGCTTATTACAGGTCTTGCGGTGTTACACCCAAAAAGATGGAGAACTTCTTACACCTAAACAACGAGTTGTTGCTTGATGTGTATGAAAACACCACTCACAAGGAACTCAAGAGCTATTATAAGGCTCTTGCTTGCTTAAACGGTATTGAGCCAAAAGCCACTTGTCACATTTGGGAGTGACGAAAAATGGAAGAGCTTGTACACAAAATTCAAGCAAGGCTCATCAACTCGTTTATAAACGAAGCTCCGTCAACCGAAGACTTGAGGAACTTTGTTATAATTTCGGTGTTGTTTTCCGAAGGCGACTTGTTGCACGATGAAGTTACCAAAGACAGCTTTGTAAAGCTCTGTACTATGTGCTAAACAACTTCACCTGCCCCGTTACAACAACGGCGCAGGTTTTTTTATTTTATTTTTTGTGATAATTCTTTATAAGCGGCAGATATTTTTTTAAATTTTTCTTCGCAAAACTTATCACCCGCATTGACATCGGGATGATATTTTTTTACCAATTTTTTATATTGTGTTTTTAAAACTTCCGGTGTTAAATCATCAAGTTCAACTTCTAAGACTTCGGCACACCTTTTATCATTGGCATTAAAATATATGTTGGTTTTTGATTTTGCCGATTCAAAAGAGCCCTCAATTCCGAGCTCATCAATAAAGTCATACCCGAATTGATATTTTATTTTTGAACGAAAACCGCCAAAATGCATTCTTTTTTTAATTGGCTCATCTTCATCAAACCCGTCTGTATAATAGTTCCACTTGGCATTATATTCTTGCACATGTTTTAGGCAAAACCAATAATACTCCTTTAAGCTTTTATCCTTAGGAGCTCTGTATTCGCCTTTTTCTTCACACCCTTGATGGTCGCATTTGTGTGCTTTTCCTTCGTTTTGCGGCGCAAAATATTTTCCGGTTCTGACTTTTTGATATTTCATAAAACCCTTATTACTCTCTTTTAAAAATTTAAGCAACAACAAAAATGTTGCCAAATTAATTTTAACTATTATGATTAAATAAGTTATAACTTAAACGGATTTTTTAAATATGCCCGAATTACCCGAAGTCGAAACCATTAAAAGAGCACTTGATAAAGTCATTAAAGGTGCAAAAATTTCAGATACTAAAGTTTTTTGCCGCAAGTTCAGAGTGCCAATCCCCGATTGTTTTGAGCAAAAAACAATATGTGCAACCATAACCGACATAAAAAGAATCGCAAAATATATTGTACTCGAGCTAGACAATAAACATAGCATTATTTGGCATTTGGGTATGAGCGGAAAAATAAAAATTTGCGAATCCGTACCGCAAGATTTGCAAAAACACGACCATGCGGTTTTTTATACCGATAAGGGCGTTATAATTTTTAATGATGCTCGTCGTTTTGGTATGCTTGACATAGTCGAATCGGCAAAATTAAATGAGCATTTTGCATTTAAAAATTTGGGAATCGACCCTTTTGATGAAAAATTAACCGCCGACTATTTGAAACAAAAATTAAAAAACAAAAAAACACCTGTCAAAGTTGCACTTCTTGACCAGTCCGTCATAAACGGAATCGGCAATATATATGCCTCAGAAGCTTTATATTCGGCAAAAATTTCACCTTTAAGAGAATCGTATACTTTAAGTTTGGCCGAGTGCGAATCGCTAATTGAGGCCATAAAAGAAACCTTAACCAAAGCCATTAAGGCCGGCGGTTCCACATTGAGAGATTATGCAAAACCTGACGGTTCAACCGGATATTTTCAAGACGAGCACTGCGTATATAACAAAACCGGACAAGCGTGCCCTAACTGCAGTTGCAACCTGAAAACAACAAAAGGAATTAAAAAAATTGTGCAAGCCGGACGCTCAACTTTTTATTGTCAAACCTTGCAAAAATAACTAAACAAAAATCCAAACAAGCAAAAAAACAAAATTTTTACTGTTTTTTAAAAATTGTTGTTGACTTTTCCTTGAACTAGCGGCTATAAAGCATACCAGAATATTTTTTGTAATTAACTATAAACAGGAAGAAAGAATATGGCCAATCATAAATCGGCAAAAACGAGAATTAGAAGAAACGATAAACGCAGCATGATTAACGGCATGAGAAGAAGCCGTGTAAGAACTTTTGTTAAAAAAGTTATTGCTTTGATTGCTGAGGGCAATAAAGAAGCTGCCATGGCTGCATTTAATGTTGCTCAAAGCGAAATGATGCGCGCTGCTCAAAAAGGTGTTTTCCATAAAAATATGGCATCTCGCACAATTTCTCGTTTGGCTCAAAAAATTAAAGCTTTATAATTTTAATTTTTCAGCAGAACAAAAAAGACACAAAAAACCAGTCAGCAAGACTGGGGTTTTGTGTCTTTTATTTTGCAAAATAAAGCGAATCTGCCCGACTCTGCAGAATCCTTATGTCAAGTAAAATAATTGCAATGTTCTAAAAATGTTCTGTTGTTTTTTATTTTTTTATGTTTAGTATACGAATCACTTTAAGAGTTATTATCGACTTTTATAAAAAACAATTTGTATCAATTTAATAAAAGGGAAGTAGATATGGCTGAAGAAGCAATAAAAAACAATGAATTTTCTGTTCAAGACCAATGGGGACAGATATGCAGCCAATTAAAGTTGGAGTTCGGTGAAACCGCTTTTGACAGTTGGTTAAAGCCTTTGAGTGTCGGTTCATTTACCGATGGTGTGATGAACATTTGTGTACCGACCGCTTTTATGAAAAACTGGGTAATTACTCACTATTCGGATCGAATCCACAAAATTTGGGAAAACAAGAATCCCGAAATTAAAAAAGTGAACTTTGTGGTACAAACCGTACAAACACAAATCCGCTCCAATCAAGACACTTCCTTATTAAAGAAAATTGACTCCACCCCTACTCCGCAAAACTTTTATACTTCGGCATATTCCAATGTTGTAAACTTCAATGAATATGTTCGTCCCGAGGGAAGTTCTCAACTTTCGGCTCCGTTAAATCCGGCTTATACTTTCGAGTCGTTTGTGGTTGGTAAAACCAATGAGTTTGCATATGCGGCAGCCAGAAAAGTTGCCGAATCGAAAACCGTATCATTTAATCCGTTGTTTTTATATTCGGGTGTAGGTCTTGGTAAAACTCACTTAATGCATGCCATAGCTTGGCATATCAGAAAACAAGACCCGAGTCGCAATGTGATATATTTATCGGCCGAACAGTTTTTATATAAGTTTGTAAAAGCTTTGCGCTATAAAGATACCACCGCATTTAAAGAACAGTTCAGAGCTGTTGATGTGTTGATGGTTGATGATGTTCAGTTTATGAGCAACAAAGGTTCAACTCAGGAAGAATTTTTCTACACTTTCAACTCATTGATAGAAGAAGGTCGTCAGATTATAATTTCAGCCGATAAATCTCCGTCTGATTTAGAGGGAATCGAGGCTCATTTGAAATCCCGTTTAAACAGCGGATTGGTAGCTGACATTCACCCCACTGATTTTGATTTAAGAATGGGCATTTTAAATCATAAAGCTCAGCAAATGGGCATCGCTTTACCTGAAAAAGTTGCTGAATTTTTAGCACAAAAAATTACGACCAACATCAGAGAACTTGAGGGTTCTTTGCGTCGAATCGCCGCTCATTCTCAGTTGTTGTCAAACAAAGAAATCACCTTGGATATGACACAAGATGTGCTAAAAGATATGCTTCGTTCTTTGGATAGAAAAACCACAATTGATGAAATTCAGAAAAAAGTTGCTGAGTACTTTAACATTTCGGTTAAAGAGTTGCAGTCATCAAGGAGAGCCAGAACAGTTGCCAGACCTCGTCAGATTGCAATGTATTTAGCAAAGCAACTTACATCTCGTTCACTTCCGGAAATTGGTCGCAAGTTTGACAGAGACCACACAACGGTTATGCACGCAGTCAGAAAAGTTGAAGAACTGATTGTTGAAGATTCATCACTGGCTGAAAATGTTGATGATTTAAGACGCGCTTTAGAAAATTAAACTTTGATATATACTCCTTAAGGCCTCGCATAAAGCGAGGCTTTTTTCTTACTACCAATACACATCTATCGTACACCAACCTTCGCCGCAAGCAGCTGTGCAAGCGTTACTTATTTGTGACATATTTATATTGGTCATATCTTCCGGAGAAAACAGCTCTATACTATACGGACTATCTATTCTAATGAGCCCATAAGAATGTAAGTGCTTATATATACCGCTTGTAAAAAAGGCATTACACATATCAACAGCAAAGTCATTTGTAGGGTGTATAATAAAATATGTGGAACCATTTGTGCTACTCTCAAATTGATAACCACCAATAGGAAGTTTGCACTTATGACCATTATAATGCTCATCAAAATATAAATCACAGTCAAGACCTATTTTAGGTGCGTCTTCAACATCTATGTCACCCGTTAAGGAACCGGATACTTGTAATTCAGTCAATTTTGCAAAAGCACCTGATACAATATCTAATGTTGTGTTTATTTTATGTTTTAGCATGGCTTTTGAGTAACCGGCAATGCCACCAACAGATAACACACCGATAATAGCCAAAACACCGAGCATTTCTACCATACTTCTTCCAAGTTCACAAACTTTTCTCATCAACTTACTCCTTTAAAACATATTTTGAGCTCAGCATAAACCGTTTTTTTTTTTTGCAATTTATACGAGTCTTCTTTGTGGATAATTAGTCATCTTTGAGGTAATAGCCAAACAAATTTATATTTATCACCTCTTAATAACTTTAGTAAGCAATTATTACCGAAGTCCGCCTCCTAACTGTCACTCCGGCACTTGATGCCGGAGTCCAGGTTAAATTATATAGCTAAATTATTCCCTGGATACCGGTGTCTATTCCAAGCTAAAGCTTGGGCACCGGTATGACCGTGATGGGAGACAACACCGCTACCTCAAATTTGATTTAAATTCACAATTAGACTCTTTTTACTTGCAAAAAAAAAAACGGTTTATGATGTGATGTGAAAGGCGATTTTTAGCTTTTCAAGTACATTTAAACTTAATTTTTATAGAAAGGATTAAAATTATGAGAAAATATTTTCTTTTATCTGCTGTGGCTTTAATGACTGCAAGTAATGTTATGGCTGCAACAACAGCATCAACTGATGTAGAAATTTCAGCAAGTATTGAACTTATGAGCAATATAAATTGCTATGAACCGGAGCCGCTGTCATTATCTGTACGAGCCGGCAATGATGATTTGTCCATAGATTTAGCAAATCCTAGCACTTCAAGCACTGATTATATGTTAATTGCAGGTGGAAACCCTCTGGTTGAGTGTAGTATCACTCACAAACTTGAGGGTCGAGGGTCAATAGATTTACCGGAAACAGTAACCCTAACCGGAACATCATCGGAGAAGAAACTTACTCTTACAAATTTATCAGAAATGTTTATTGCAGAACCAATGTCCGGAGTATATGCATATGGTATTGATGCAACATTAAATATTCCGGCAAACATTGATCAAGATACCTACACAGGAACTTTTACAATTTCTGCTACTTACGAATAATCAAAATTCACCGCCTCATTTAAGAGGCGGTTTTATATTTTAAAAAACCGAAACCAAATCTTGTTTTATTAAATTATAAAATTGCTCATTAATTTTATGATAATCGGAAAAATTTACCACATAAGGCAACGAGCTTTCATCAAGCTGTTGTTTAATTGTTTCCAACTCATTAAAAGGCATCTCATTTTTACCTTTAATCAAAATATCCAAATCGGACAATTTGGAAAAATTGCCTTTAACTCTTGAGCCGTAAAAATAAAAATCATATTTATCGGAAAACGGACATAAAATGTCCTTAACAATTTTTTCTTCTGCCAAAGACATTCCGCTAATCATTTTATGCTCCGTTTAATGCTTTTTCAAATGCCAAAACCAAAAACTCTGTTTCTGCAATAAATTGAGGCATTATATTTAACAATTCTCGTGCTTTTACAATGTTATATTCATGAGAAGTATCGTTTCTTTTGGCATAATATTGTTTCCAATTTTCCCAGTTCATAATCATATCATATCCGGCCATAAAACGAAAAATATTATTAACGGTCAGTTCATTGTCGTTTTTTGCATAAAACAACTTTAAATATTTTCTCATCAGTTTAAGCGCTGTTTCCATTGTATATTCAAACCGTTTGACACACGAATCGGCCACGATGTCGGCAAATATGACATTATCTTGTTGCTGATTATAAACTTCCCAACAATTTTTTAAGGTTGCCAGAGCATTTTTCAAATTATCAATATTAAATTCTTTATTGTCCATTTTTGTTTCCTTAATTTGTATTTTACAGTATGATAGTTTTACTCTGATTTCAAGTTTATTTTATTTTCTTACCTCATTTTTGATTTAAACACTTCAAAAGACTCTTTTTACTTGCAAAAAAAAAGATTTAAAATGCGACATGAGAGACTAATCTTTAGCCTTTCATATGCACTTAAACTTAATTTTTGTAAAGGTCCTATAGTATAATTTCTACACCCGATTTAAAATCTCAGCTATCGGTTTATATGATTTTCGGTGTTCATCGCATATACCATATTGTTTCAAGCCCTCAATATGCGCTTTGGTGCCATAACCGGCATTTTTTTCGAATCCGTAGTATGGATATTTTTTAGCCAATTCTTGCATCAAATTATCACGATAAACTTTTGCCACAATTGAGGCACCGGCAATTGAAAAAGACAAACTGTCACCTTTGATAACGGTTTGTACCTTGCACTTAAAAGGTCTTGGTGTTTGATTACCGTCAACTAAAGCAACATCAGGTTTAACCGATAAGTTATCAACCGCACGACGCATGGCATTAAAAGTGGCTTGTAAGATATTAATTTCATCAATTTCTTGCGCTGTTGCCAAACCGATACCGTAGCTTAAATTTCCTTTTTTGTTTTCATCAACAATCAACTCATAAAGCCATTCTCTTTTTTTGGCGCTCAGTTTTTTCGAATCGTTAAGCGATGATAACAAATGCGGATTTATATTATCCTTATTTAAAAACACCACCGCACCTGCTACAACCGGCCCTGCCCAAGGGCCACGACCTGCTTCATCAACTCCGGCAACAATACCGCTATGTATATTTTCAAAGCTCCAATCTGGCATTTGTATTATCCTTTCTTTTAAAAAAGCTAACACAAATTAAATGTGTTTTCCAACATTGTTTTTAGTTTCTCACAATCGGAACTCCTTCATAGTCGGCTTCTATCATACCGCCGATTACAACCGCCACATTATCATAACCGCTTTTTTCAAACATTTGCGCCGCTTGTGACGACCGTCCTCCCGATGAACAAATTATATTAATGGTTTGTTTGCCGTCAAGTTTATGCTCTTTTATAAAAATCTCCGGTTTTAAGGTGCGCAACGGCTCAAACTCGTGCTCAAAAGCCAAACTTTCTTCTTCGTGCTCTTCATAATCCCGAACATCTAAAATCAGCGAATCGGGTGTTAAGTCTTTGGGCTTGATAAATCGCATATATACCTCCTTTTTTTAAAGATATAATGCTTATTATGACAGTTTAAATTAGATAATTTTCATACCTCAAATTTGATTTAAATTCACAATTAGACTCTTTTTACTTGCAAAAAAAAAAAACGGTTTATGATGTGATGTGAAAGGTGAGTTTTGCACCTTTCAAGTACATTTAGACTTAATTTTTATAAAGGAATTAAAAAAATGAGAAAATATTTTCTTTTTACAGCTGTAGCCCTCTTGGCTGCAACAAATGTTAATGCCGATGAATTTGGTACGGTTAATGTAAATGCAACGGTTGAACAAGTTACACGCATTACTTGTTCTGCACTTGAATTAGGTACTATTTATATTGATTCTTCAAAAGGTTCATCCGGTAGTTATACTATTAATCTTGGCAATGCGGAAAACATTGAAGGAGCTATCGTAAGGGTTGATGATACAAGTCAGCCAAGGTGTACTTTTGGCGGAGCGATAGATATATCAAAAGTGGAAATTCCTTCAACATTACAAATTGAAGATGTTCCGGCAGGAAATGTGATGAACATTACATTACTTCCCAAAGATTATGAAGCCAGTAATGGAATATTGGATATTGAAGCAGAGATAGAAATAGATGCTGATTTTGACGCCGGAGATTATACAACATCGTTTAATGTTTTTTACATCGATTAGTATAGTTTCAATCCGCCGACATAGTCGGCGGATTGTTTTTTTACCCTTGTTCTAAGTCTTTTACAATATTTTCGGTAACTTTTTTAGCATCGCCGAATATCATCATTGTGTTATCGGCAAAAAACAGCGGGTTATCGGTTTTGGAATATCCTGAGCCCAAAGTTCTTTTTACAAAAAACACTGTCTTTGCTTTATAAACATCTAACACCGGCATACCATACAAAGGTGAAGTTTGCAGAGTTTTTGCTGCCGGATTGGTGATATCATTGGCGCCTATCACATAAGCCACATCAGCCGTTGCAAACTCGGGGTTTATGTCGTCCATTTCAAAAACATCTTCATAATCAATTCCGGCTTCAGCCAATAGCACATTCATATGTCCGGGCATTCTGCCGGCGACGGGATGAATGGCAAACTTGACACTTGCTCCATATTTGTTTTTTAAAACCAGAGCCATATTTTTTAGAGCAAACTGCGCTTCTGATGCGGCCATACCAAAACCTGGAACAATGATAATTTTGGAAGAATTTTCCAATATAAAAGCCGCATCTTCGGGGCTGGCCGAACGCACTGTTTTATCTTGTGTATCTTTTAAGTCGTCATCTTTGGTCTGATTATAAAATAATACTTGCCATATTGAACGATTTATGGCTTTGGTCATAATAAAGGTTAAGATAGTTCCGCTTGCACCGACAATGGCACCGGTAATTATGAGTGCAACATTGCTTACCGAAAACCCGACCGCAGTGGCGGCGAATCCGGAACAGGCATTTAAAACCGAAACCACAATCGGCATATCGGCTCCTCCGACAGGCATAGTTACCGCAACACTCCATAACAGAGCAAAACACATCAGATAAAAAAGCGAATCCATGGTGGGAGAAACCAAAAAATTTCCCCAAGCAAAAATCATAATGATAAATAAGGCCAAATTAAACACATTATGAAACGGCAATTTTCTTAAAATTTTTGTAAAACTTCCTTGCAATTTTAAATATGCAATCATTGAGCCCATAAAGGCAATTGTACCGATAGCAACCGACAAAGACATATCTAAATATTGCGTTTGCATATTTTTCATTTGTGCAAAAGCCACCAATGTTGAAGACAAGCCGCCCAAGCCGTTAAAAACGGCAACCATTTGCGGCAGAGCCGTAATTTTGACTTTGGTAGCAGACAAAACACCTACCACAGCTCCGGCAAAAATGGCAATTAGTATCCAAATATGATTTTGTTCGGGCAAAACAAACATTGTGGCAACAATTGCCAACAACATACCGGCCATACCGAGCCTGTTGGAGAAAAGCGCCGTATTGGGTTTGGAAAGACCTCTGATTGCCACGATAAACAATATGCTCACCAGTAAATATATCAAAAACAACTCTTTATTTATCATTTTTAGTATCCTTTTTCTTAAACATTGCAAGCATTCTTTCAGAGACGGCAAAACCGCCGAATATGTTTATTGAGGCCAAAAACACTGCCGAAATGCTTAATATTTCGCTTGCTGTTAAATTGTCGGAATATGCGGCAACATATAATGCGCCGACAATGACAATTCCGGAAATTGCGTTCGATACACTCATCAAAGGAGAATGCAAAGCCGGAGTGACGCCCCAAACTACAAAATAGCCGATAAAACAAGCTAAAACAAATATGGTAAACAAAAATAATATGGTCATTGTTGTTCCTTTCTTGGTTTAAAGTTTTCGCACAAATATATTGATTTTATAATTTGGTCATCAAGTTTTAGCTTAAAATCAGCCCCGCCGTTTTCTTTTATAAAATTAAACACATTTTGAGCAAAAAGCGAGCTTGCCGAATTTGCAACTTCTGAAGCAAAAAACATATTTTGCACAAGTTTTATGTCTGTTCGCAAACCCTTTTGCTCAACATTTGCACATGATAAATCTACAATTACCGAATTTGAGGGCATTTGCTCCAAATCTTTTTTGGTAAACAACAAAGGAGCAGGTTTTCCCTGCGGTGCAACCGAAGTAATAAGGATATCGACATTTCTTAAAGTTTCAATTTGTTTATCCGTTTCAACGAATCGCCCGCCTAAAGAAACGGTTTCTTCTTTGGTTTCGGCTCTGGTATCAGAAGCATAAACAATGGCTCCCATTCTTTTTAAGGTAGCCATAGCTTGAAGCCCTGCCACACCAAGTCCTACCACAAAGGCTTTTACCGGTTTAATGGTACCGGCCGAAGTTATCATCATCGGGACTGCTCTGTTTAACATATTCATAGCCGTTAATGCCGCTTTATATCCGGCTAAGTTACTTTGAGATGATAAAATATCCACATTTTGAGCTCTTGAAATTCTGGGCATTTTTTCAAGCGCAAAGGCTGTTACTCCGGTTTGAGCCAAAGCTTCGCAATTTGCCTTGTTTTCAAAATTTGCAATTATATATTGACCGGCTTTGAACTTTTTATAATCCGATTCACAAGGAGCCCAAACAGTAGCAATGATATCGGCTTGCTTATAAATATCGTTTTTGTTTTTTAAAACCAAAGCTCCGTTTTTGATATAGTCATCATCATTAAAGCCCGACTCTATGCCTGCTGATGTTTCAACCATAATTTCAAACCCCAATGATTTATATTTTTTAACCGTATCAGGGGTAATTGCTACTCTTTTATCTTGATATTTTGTTTCTTTTAATGTGCCGATAATCATTTTTTCCTCTTTTAATTTAACCGGATTTAATATAATATCATAAAAGCATAAACCAAATAGAAAATAAAGACTATGAAAACACTTATAAAACTGTTTTTTTCGTTTTTTAAAATCGGCATATTCACTTTTGGCGGCGGATATGCCATGTTGCCGCTATTGAAAGCCGAAGTGGTGGAAAAACAAAAATGGCTCTCAGAGGAGGAACTTTTGGATTATTTTTCCATCGGACAATGCACCCCCGGAATTATTGCCGTTAATGTAGCCACCTTTTCAGGCTATAAATTAAAAGGCACAATCGGAGCAATTTTTGCCACTTTGGGTATAATCTGCCCCTCAATTATCATAATTTGCCTGATTGCATCGGTGCTAAACTTTTATGTCGGCAATCAAACGGTTGAACATGCTCTTGCCGGTATCAGAATTGGGGTATGTGCACTTATAAGTGCTTTGGTGCTTGATATGGCAAAAAAGATTTATAAGCAAAGCCAATATAAAAAACTGCATTTTGCAATTTTTTGTTTTTCAATCTGTATGCTGTTGTTTACTGATATCAGTGCGGTATTAACCGTAGTTGCGGCAAGTGTTGCCGGTTTTATACCAAAGCTTATCAAAAGGAGCACAAAATGATTTATTTGTTGCTTTTTTTTGAATTTTTTAAAATCGGACTTTTTGCCGTAGGCGGAGGTGCTGCCACCATTCCTTTTTTGTTTGATTTAAGCGAAAAATATCATTGGTTTAGTTTTGAAGAACTTACAAATATGATTGCCGTTGCCGAATCTACCCCCGGACCGATTGGGGTTAATATGGCAACTTTTGCCGGATTTCAAACTGCCGGAATTTTTGGCGCCATAATTGCTACACTTGGTCTTGTAACTCCTTCTTTAATAATTATTATAATGGTGGCCAAGCTCTTAAAATGTTATGCTCAAAACCCAAATGTACAAATTGTGTTAGGCGCCATTCGTCCGGCAGTTTTGGCTCTGATTTTGTTTGCCTTAATGCAAATTGCAAAAATCAGCTTAAATACAAGTTTGAGCATCGGCGTTTTCTTTATGTTAACGATTTTGATGCTAAAATATAAAAAACACCCGATATTGTATATTGTGTTATCGGCTCTAATCGGTGTTATATTAAAACTTTAAGGAGGTTAAAATGAACGAAATTGATACCATTTATGATGTTGTCGGCATCGGAAATGCCATGGTTGATGTGCTGGCAAAAGTAGGTGACGGATTTTTGACTCAAAGAAATTTGATAAAAGGTTGTATGACACTGGTTGATGCTTCCACCGCCGGCGGAATTTATACCGACATTATTCCCGAACGCGAAGTTTCGGGAGGCTCTGCTGCCAATACGGTAGCCGGACTTGCCTCACTCGGAGCTGATTGTGCCTTTATCGGCAAAGTCCACGATGATGAATTGGGGCAAAATTTTAAGCGAGATATCGGTGCAGCCGGAATTGATTTTTTCACACCTCCGCTTTTGGAAGGGCCGGCAACGGGCCGAAGCATTGTTTTGGTAACTCCTGATGCCGAACGCTCAATGTTTACATATCTTGGCGCAGCAACTCGTTTAAGCAAAGAAGATATTGATGAAAACACCATAAAAGCAGCCAAATATACCTTTGTAGAGGGCTATTTGTGGGACGAAGAAGATTCTCGCAATGCCGTAATTAGAGCTTGTGAATTTGCGCATTTGCACAAACGCAAAGTTGCGTTTACATTGTCGGATAAAAATTGCACCATCAGACATCGTCCGCAATTGTTGGAATTTATTGACAAATATGTTGATGTTTTGTTCTGTAACGAACACGAAATAAAGGCTCTTTTTGATACTGATGATTTTTATAAGGCACTCGATTTGATTAAACCGATGGTAGAAATTGCCGCCATTACACGCAATGCAAAAGGCTCGGTGGTAGTAAACGGCCGAGTAAAAATTTTTGTTGAAGCCGAAAAGGTTGATAATGTTGTTGATACCACAGGTGCCGGTGATTTGTATGCTGCCGGATTTTTGTATGGTATGACAAGAGAAAGAAGTTTGGGTACTTGTGCCATGATAGGCTCTATGGCCGCATCTGAAATAATTACACATTATGGAGCAAGACCTGAAGTGTCGTTAAGAGGGTTTGTCAGAAACAGACTCTTACAATATGGCAAAAAAGCTTAAGACAACTTTAAACCCCGTACTGTTAAAAGTACGGGGTTTTGCTAAATTTTAAGTTTGGGTTTGGTGATGCTGTCTTCAATTTTGGGTTGGAATATCTTTATAATAAAGAACAAACCGACACCGATTGCCATGCTTAAAACCATAGCGCCTAAAAACAGCCCTACCGTAATTTTGTTAAATAAAAACACCAAGGCTATAAGCACCAAATAAAGCAACAAGGTTACCACGGAGCAAAGAAGACCGGTTACGGATATGAACATATCACTTTCCATAACATTCTTTCTTGGCTGATAAGCCTGTCGTCTGCATTTAACTGATTGCTTAAAAACAGACCATGCATTGCAAAGAACGACAATAGTCATTATCAATGCTACCCCCATAATCGAGGCTAAAAAAACAGATGCTTGAGTCATAATTATGAAATTTTAAGAATTAATAATTTGATATTGCCAAAAATATATGACATTTTTTCAAAAATAGCAAGTTTTTTTCTTGAAATTTTAAAAAAAAGCGCTAATGTGCAAAAAAATTTAATTTCATAAATGAATTGGCACATCCTTTTTCTCATAAAGGACTGTGCCGGAAGTAGTTTCAAAAATTGAAGTGTAAATGCATAACTGTTTTTCTCATAAATGGTTATGCTTGATGACGAAGTAACAACTCAGCACACCCTTTTTCTCATAAAGGACTGTGCTGGAAGCAGTTTCAAAATTGAAGTGTACAAAGAGGGTACACGAAATTTTGAAACTACGACATGACAGTTCTTTAGGAGAAAAAGAAAATGAGAAATATTGCGATAATCGCCCATGTCGACCACGGCAAGACTACATTGGTTGACGGTTTGTTAAGACAAAGCGGAACTTTTCGAGATAATCAGAAAGTGACCGATTGTGTTATGGACAGTAATGACTTGGAAAGAGAAAGAGGAATTACCATTCTTTCAAAATGCACATCGGTAAATTGGAACGGAACACATATCAACATTGTTGATACCCCCGGACACGCCGATTTTGGTGGCGAGGTTGAGCGCATTTTATCTATGGTTGATGGTGTTGTGTTGCTTGTCGATTCTTCCGAAGGCCCGATGCCGCAAACAAAATTTGTGTTGGGAAAAGCCTTAAAAATCGGCTTAAAACCGATTGTGGTTATCAACAAAGCCGACAAAGCCGATGCTCGCCCCGATGAAGTGTTAAACGAAATTTTTGATTTATTCGTAAGTTTAGATGCAAATGATGAACAACTTGATTTTCCTGTTTTGTACGCATCAGGCCGAAACGGTTGGGCGGTTAAAGACCTAAATGATGAAAGAAAAGATTTAAGCCCGTTGTTTGAGCTTATTTTATCATATGTCAGCAAACCCAAATGCGAGCCGGAAAAACCGTTTTCAATGCTTGTTACCACTTTGGAAGCCGATAAGTTTTTAGGCAGAATTTTAAGCGGAAAAATTTGGTCAGGAAACTTAAAACTTAATGATGCCGTAAAGGTTATAAACGATAAAGGCGAAGTTGAAAAAACTCGTATTACCAAAATTTTGGCCTATCGTGGTTTGGAAAGAGTGGCTTTAACCGAGGCTCATGCGGGAGATATTGTGGCTGTTGCCGGTGTGGTTAAAGGAACTGTGGCTGATACAATTTGCGCGTATGAAGTAAATGAGGCCATTAAGGCGCAACCGATTGACCCGCCGACCCTTGCCATGACTTTTTCGGTTAACGACTCGCCGCTTGCCGGTCGTGAGGGTGATAAGGTAACCTCTCGTATGATTTGGGACAGACTCGAAAAAGAAGCGGAAGGAAACATTGCCTTAAAAATCAGTCGTACCGATACAACCGATTCGTTTGAGGTGGCAGGTCGCGGGGAACTTCAACTTGGTGTCTTAATTGAAACAATGCGCAGAGAGGGTTTTGAAATGTCAATTTCTCGCCCCAGAGTATTGATGCAAAAAGATGAAAACGGCAATTTGTTGGAACCTGTGGAAGAAGTTGTGGTTGATGTTGATGAAGAATTTTCAGGTGCTGTGGTTGAAAAATTGGGACAACGCAGAGCCGAAATGACCGAAATGATACCGTCTCAGCTCGGAAATAAAGTAAGACTTATTTTTCATGCACCGTCCAGAGGTTTAATCGGTTATCATTCGGAATTTTTAACCGATACCAGAGGTACGGGAGTTATGAACAGAATTTTTTATGCCTATGAACCGTACAAAGGTGAAATTGAAGGAAGAAGAACAGGTGCTTTAATTTCAAGCGAAAGCGGAACGGCAGTTGCTTATGCGTTGTGGAAACTTCAAGACAGAGGTCCGATGTTTGTTGAACACAACTCTCCGGTATATATCGGAATGATTATCGGAGAGCACACAAAATCGAACGATTTGGAAGTTAATCCGACCAAAGCAAAACAATTAACCAACATCAGAGCGGCCGGAAAAGATGAAGCCATTGACTTAATTCCGCCGAGAAAAATGAGCTTGGAGCAAGCATTGTCTTATATTCAGGCCGATGAGTTGTTGGAAGTTACACCAAAATCATTAAGGTTGAGAAAGAAAATTTTAGACCCGATTTTGCGTAAACGCTCAAAAATTGAAACCGCATAACTTAAAAGCACTCGTTTATTGAGTGCTTTTTTTTAATATATTACTAAATACATACTTGCTATTTAAAAATAAATTGTGCTAGAATGAGCCAAATATTAAGATGGAAATTGTTTATGATGCAAAAAAACGATAAATATATTAATCAATTTGGCAGAAGTATGGTTGAAATGATTGGCGTTTTGACAATTGTCGGTGTTTTATCTATTGGCGGAATAGCAGGATATCTTAAAGCTTCAGAAATGCTTAGAACCAGCAAGTTAAAAGATGATTTGTCGCACCTTATTGCCAACATTCGCACAGTGTATTTTACACAAGATAGCTATGCAAACATAAGTGCGGAAAATATAATACGCGTCGGCATAGTACCCGATCATATGATATCTGATGATAACAGTTCAATAATAAATCGATTGGGAGGCACTGTCAGTTTATCTCCGGCCAAAATAACCGATGATGAAAACGGTGCATTTATCTTAATTTTTAATGGATTAGACTCAAAAACTTGCAATGCATTGATTATAGAAAATTGGGGCTCTGATGTTCAAACCGGATTTATTGGTATGAGTATAAGCAAAACCGGTGATATGACGGCTCAAACAAGCGGTTTAGTTGATGCTGAGTTTGCTACAACCGAAACAGTTTTCCACTCTCGTGATTTACCGATGGCTTTGATATCACAATCTTATGATGCTTGTAACTGCACAGATCAAACATTGTGTTCAATAGCATGGAAATTTATTTAATTAAAAAATGGCTAAATAAAATAAAAAAACACTTGATTTATTGAATTAAAGTGTGTATCAATAGCTCAAATCGGTTTGGTAATTTTTTGATTAAAGGGGTATAGTTCAGTGGTAGAACATCGGTCTCCAAAACCGAGTGTCGTGGGTTCAAATCCTGCTGCCCCTGCCATTTTTATCAAATCATCATAGTGTAATTTTTAAAAAAGGATTCAAGGTGAAAGTCAGTCCAATACAGTTTTTCAGGCAAGTAAAGCAAGAAGTTAAAAAGGTTACTTGGCCGACAAGAAAAGAAGTTTCTCAAGCTTCATTAATGGTTATTGTTATTGTCGCAATTGCTGCAACTTTCTTTTTCTTTACAGATGTTGTGTTAGCATGGGCCGTAAAATTAATCTTGGGTTTAGGAGTATAGTCTGATGGCCGCTCGTTGGTATGTTGTTAATGTGTATTCCGGTTCGGAAAAAAAGGTTGCAAATTCTTTGAAAGAACAAGCCGTTTTGAAGAAAATGGAAGATAAAATTTTAGATGTTTTGGTTCCAACCGAAGAAGTTGTTGAAATTAAAAAGGGTGCAAAAGTCAGTGCTGAACGCAAGTTTTTCCCCGGATATATTTTGGTTAAAATGGAAATGTCCGATGAATGTTGGCATGTTGTAAAAAACACCCCCAGAGTTAGCGGATTTTTGGGCAGTCGTAACAAACCGCAACCGATTAGCGATGCTGAAGCAGAACGCATAATCAAACAGATGGAAGAAGGTGTTGAAAGACCTCAAACCGTGGTTGACTTTGAAGTTGGTGAACAAATCAGAGTAATTGACGGTCCGTTTGCCTCATTTGTCGGTGTGGTTGAAGAAGTTGATGCCGAAAAATCTCGCTTAAAAGTTTCGGTTTCCATTTTTGGTCGTTATACACCGGTTGAGTTGGAATTCTCTCAAGTAGAAAAAGTAAAATAAAAAGTTTTTTCAAATTTATAAAGGCACTTTTTAAAAGTGTCTTTATTTTTTTAAACATAGTTGACAAAACCATAAAAACAGATTACAATCGGCTTGTTAAATTAAAAATTTTTAAATTATGAAGAATGAAATTATAAGAGGATTCTATCTCCTCATGGTTTTTTTGTCGGTAACGGCTGTTGCTTTAGGCGGAAGCTATTTGTTGAACGAATTTTGGGGCAATGCCGGAGCAATTATCGGAAGTGTAATAGTTCTTTCGGTAATTTTTATCCCTTTTGTTATGACAGACGAACACCATCCGTATGAAAAAAACATGAAAAAGGCTTTTATATGGATGCTCGTTACTTATGGGTTGATTGCCGCATTCTATGCCATCGGACTTTTAGGTAATATGATGTTTGCAATTGATACAAAAGGCATAATTACCGCACTGTTAGGGCTTGCAATGGTTGTTGCGTTTGATGTTGTACTTTTCTTTGGCTATCTGCTGATAAGAGCAATTACCAACAAAAATCTGACAACCAAGTAAATTTTCGGATTTAGAAAAACAGCAGTTTTTTATACTGCTGTTTTTTTGTGCCCTAAAACCCCGCGTTAGACGCGGGGTACGGTGAAGCTTATAGCGATGGAGTTGTCAAATAGCTCCAATTAGGTTATAATTTTGCGGTCTGCCAAGACGCAAAAAACCTAATT
>SUUV01000039.1 GCA_015062345.1 Alphaproteobacteria bacterium
GGTATTGTCATCACCGCCTGTGCCGGTGTTGTCGTCACCGCCAGTTCCGGTATTGTCATCACCGCCTGTGCCGGTGTTGTCGTCACCGCCAGTTCCGGTATTGTCATCACCGCCTGTGCCGGTGTTGTCGTCACCGCCAGTGCCGGTATTATCGTCACCGCCTGTGCCGGTGTTATCGTCACCGCCTGTGCCGGTGTTGTCGTCACCGCCAGTTCCGGTATTGTCATCACCGCCTGTGCCGGTGTTGTCGTCACCGCCGGTGTTATCATCTTCTACGAACTGTCCGTTATTTACGGTACTGTTCATGGTTAAATACCAAGCATTCTTATATTCATCCCCTTCTTTATCAGCATCTGCTACTGCAAAGTTTGCACCGCCAACAGCAGCATAGTTTACATCGTACATAAACGGACTTTTATACACACGATATACGGAAAAATAAGATAACGGGTCATCATCTGCCGTAAATTCGTTTTTAGAATATGCAAAGTAAAATTTCTTATCGGTTTGTGCATCAGAATCGGCATGAACAATAAGCTTGGTTTTTCCGCTGATAGTACCATCAACATACAAAACATCGGAAGTTCCGTTTGCAATATCAAGATTTAAATGTACATAGCCGTTATATTTACCGGCATCATCTGCGATAACTTCAAATTTCTTAAGCGAAAGAACATCACGATATCCGTTCGCTAAATCAAATACGGCATTTGTAAGACGAACAGATGTATCAGATGAACCATCTGCAGAAACAAACTCACCTTTACCTTCAGCATGCAAGACTTTATCGGAATTTGCTTCGTGAGTATATTCGCCAAACTTTAAGGTCGTATTTTCAACATTTACATATTTAGTATTAACAAGTGCATTATTAACTGCTACATATTGCGATGTTGTACCCTCATTAACCGTATCATCACCTTGAGCAACAAAATGGAATGTATTACTTGTGTTTGCAGTTAATGCACCACCTACATCAATGGTATCATTAAGTATCCATGCACCGCCTGAAGATGTATCAAATGTAATATATTTACTGTTATCGGCAACATAAATTGCGTTATAATCTTTAACACCGTTGCTATCGGTAGTGGTGTTACCGGAAATAACTTGTGTTTGACCGCCGGTCTTAAATGTTAAATTTTCTCTGGTAAAAATAGCTCCACCTCTGGCCATGCTATCTGTTGATGAAGTAGAAACATTGTTACCTATAAAGCTTCCTTGAATAGATTCTATTGTTGCATTGGTATCATTGGCAATAGCACCACCTTGAACATAAGATGATGAAGAAACTAAGCTGTTATTTATGAAATCACCTATAATATTACCGATGCTCTTTTCATTATAAATTGCACCACCTCGTAAGTTTGCACCTTTTACCTGTTCGGATTTATTGGATATAAAATTACCCGTAATATTACCGATTGTTCCTTTGTTGTATATAGCACCACCATGAGATTTACCGCGACCTTTTGCACTGTTGCCGATAAAATCACCGCTTATATTAGCAATTACTCCGTTTGAGGAATTATATACAGCTCCTCCTTTTGCATCATTTTTAGATGTAGAGTTAGTGTCAACCGAGTTTTGTATAAAGTCACCTGTTATATTTCCGAGAGTTCCATCGTTATAGACAGCAGCCCCATAATTCTCTGCTTCTCCGACAATACTCAAACCGGCAAAATCACCGGTAACATCTCCGGTTGCGTCGGTTAATCTTGTATTTGTCGGGGTGCCTGAATAAACCACATATTTTGTTGTGCCATCGGGCAAAACAACGGCTGAAAATGTGCCATCTGTCGGCTCGGTATCACTCAAGCTGTATGCTGTGCCGAGTTTTGAGGCATCTAAAGCAATTTTGTAATATTCTTTTACTAAATCACCGTTCGAGTCGGTTGAAGTAATCATAAAATCATAATCTGATTGAGTTGCTGATGTGTAGCTGATTGCCCCATCAGACTTTAAAGGTGTCGATGCTGACACATTTGGTGTTAAAAATGTTGTCGCCAATAATACGGACAATATCGCGGATTTCTTATACATCCGAAGTCTCCCTAATATAAAGTTCATACATACAATATACATCGGCCATAAACAAAAGTTTATACAACCTATATCCCATTATACATAAAATAGATTTGAAATCAAGCAAAAAGTTAACAAAAACTTAACCATACATTTTACCGATAAAAAATCATCAAATCTATTAAACGCAAAACAGACTTTTTCGTTACCTTTATGGAAAACTTCCGCCGACTATCTGACGCTCGGCAGGGCTCATTGCATAATATCATCAGACAAATTTTTCATACTCTCGGAGTACAACCGCAATATGTTTGATTATACAGCTCCAACTCTTTAATCAACGCATTTCTTAATTCTTGCATACCGTTTTTACGACCCTCAATGTGTACATACGGGCAACCGGTTTGTTGTGAGGCAAGTTCTGCCATTTGGTTGACTTGTTCTAAATTTTTGTATCTTGAAACTCCCAAAACCGAAGCCACCGCCGTAAAATTGTTTTTTAAGGCATACTCCATAACTCTTTTTAGTCGCAAATGAAAACATATTGAGCATCTTTTTCCTCTTTCCGGCTCATTTTCAAGGCCTTGTATCGCTTGGCACCAAGCTTTGTTGTCATATTCAAGCTCAATAAACTCAACCCCATATTGATGGCACACTCTTTTGTTTTCATCTCGTCTTTTTTCATATTCGGACAACGGTCTGATGTTCGGATTGTAAAAAACAACCGAAAATTTTTTTTGTTCTTCTGCCATGGTTTTTATAACCGCACAAGAACAAGGTGCACAACACGAAAGTAAAAGTATGTTTTCAGTCATTAAAGTTTACCTTTCAAATATTTTCCCGTATAGCTTTGCGCCACTTTTACCACTTGCTCCGGTGTGCCTTTGGCAATAATCTGCCCGCCGTTATCACCGCCTTCAGGACCGATATCCACAATATAATCGGCAGTTTTAATCACATCTAAATTATGCTCAATTACAAGTACCGTATTGTTCTGCTCAACAAATGTATGCAAAACTTTGAGCAATTTGTTTATATCTTCAAAGTGAAGTCCGGTTGTCGGTTCATCTAAAATATAAAGTGTTTTTCCGGTGGCTTTTTTGGACAGTTCTTTTGACAACTTAATTCGTTGCGCCTCACCGCCCGACAAGGTAGTTGCCGGTTGCCCTAGTTTGATATATCCCAAACCGACCTGTCTTAACAAATTTAGCCTATTTTTAATTGACGGAATGTTTTCAAAAAATTCGTAAGCCTCATCAACCGTCATATCCAAAACATCGGCAATGGATTTTGATTTGTATTTAACTTCTAAGGTTTCTCGATTAAAGCGCTTGCCTTTGCAAACATCACACTCAACATATACATCAGGCAAAAAGTGCATTTCAATTTTGGTCACTCCGTCACCTTTGCAAGCCTCACATCGTCCGCCCGCAACATTAAATGAAAATCTGCCGGCCGTATATCCTCTGGCTTTGGCTTCGGGCAAATTGGCAAACCAGTCACGAATATATGTAAACAAACCGGTATATGTGGCCGGATTTGAACGAGGTGTTCTGCCGATTGGCGATTGGTCAATATCAATAATTTTATCAATATGCTCAAAACCTTTGATTTTTTGATATATTCCTGCAGGCTCTCTGGAGCCGTTAATTTCCCGATTTAAGGCTTTGTACAATGTTTCAAGTATCAAAGAAGATTTTCCGCTTCCTGAAACTCCGGTTACCACATTGAACACACCAAGCGGTAATTTTAAGTTTACATTTTTTAAGTTATTGGTTTTTACACCCTCAAGCTCAATATACAATCCGTTGCCTTTGCGTCTTGTTTTAGGCACCTCAATACTTTTTTCTTTGTTGATATATTGCGCTGTTAAACTGTCTTTGTTTTTAAGCACCTCATCAACCGTTCCGTTGGCTACAATATGACCGCCTTGCTGTCCGGCAAGAGGTCCCATGTCAACAAGATAATCGGCAGCTTTTATGGCATCTTCATCGTGCTCAACCACAATTACGGTATTGCCGATATCTCGAAGATGATTAAGTGTTTCTAACAGTTTGTCATTATCCCTTTGATGAAGTCCGATTGAGGGCTCGTCTAACACATACATTACACCTGTTAAGCCTGAGCCGATTTGCGATGCAAGCCTTATGCGTTGAGCTTCACCGCCGGACAAACTTCCCGATTGTCTTGATAAAGTAAGATATTCTAACCCGACATTGTTTAAAAACTGCAATCTGTCGGTAATTTCTTTTAATATTTTATGTGCAATCTGTTGTTTTTTCGGGCTTAAGGTTTGTTCAACATTTTTAAACCAACTAAGTGCGTTTTTAACCGACATATCAGACACTTGTATAATATCAAGACCGGCAATTTTAACTGCCAAGGCTTCAGGTTTTAATCTTTTGGCATGGCAAAATTCACACGGCGCCGCCGATTGATAATGCGACAGTTCTTCTCTTGCCGAAGCTGAATCCGTTTCTAAAAATCTTCTTTCCATATTCGGAATAACACCCTCAAACGGTTTGTCGGTCATAAACCTTGAATAATACATCGGAATTGAAACATTGCCCGAACCGTAAAGTATGATATCTTTGGCCTTTTGCGGCAAATCTTTCCAAGCGGTTTTGGTTGATACATTCAAAAAATCGCACAAAGAATTTACGGTTTGAGTGTAAAAAGATGTCCTAAAACCATACCACGGAGCAATTGCCCCTTTATCGATGCTCAAATTTTCATTGGGAACAATCAAATTTGGGTCCATATATAACCGAGCACCGATTCCGTCACAATGCGGACAAGCCCCAAACGGATTGTTAAAAGAAAACAACCTCGGCTCAATTTCTTCAATGGTAAAGCCCGAAACCGGACAAGCAAATTTTGAAGAAAATATCTCTCGTTTTTTATTGTCCATATGTTCAACAAACATCAAACCGTCGCTTAGTTTAAGACAAGTTTCAACCGATTGCGCAAGCCTTTCAGAAATTGTATCTTTAACAATAATTCTATCAACTATTACTTCAATGTCGTGCTTTATGTTCTTGTTTAACTGTGGAATTTCATCAATATTAAAAACTTGTCCATCAATATTCAATCTTTGATATCCTTGTTTTTGCAAGCTTTCAAATTCTTTTTTAAACTCGCCTTTTTTACCTCTGGCAATAGGAGATAAGAGCATAATTTTTGTCCCCATAGGATATGATAAAATTTTATCAACCATTTGTGAAACCGTTTGAGCCTCAATAGGCAGACCTGTTGCCGGCGAATAGGGTGTGCCGGCTCTTGCCCACAAAAGACGCATATAATCATAAATTTCGGTAACTGTTCCGACTGTGGAACGAGGGTTATGAGAAGTGGTTTTTTGTTCAATTGAGATAGCAGGTGATAATCCTTCAATTGAATCAACATCGGGTTTTTTCATCAAATCAAGAAATTGACGGGCATAAGATGACAGGCTTTCAACATATCGTCTTTGACCTTCGGCATATATTGTATCAAAAGCGAGCGAAGATTTTCCGCTTCCGGACAATCCGGTAATAACGGTAAGTTGGTTTTTGGGAATATCAATATTGATATTTTTTAAGTTGTGTTCCCTTGCCCCTTTAATTTCGATATATTTATTTTCTGCCATAAGTTTGCTCCTAAAATCTTACGACAATATAATAGAATTTGCATCATAAGACAATACAAATTTCATTTTTTTATACTCAACAAAAAAGCACCTGCGATATCACATCGGAGGTGCCATAATCATTATTAACCCTTTAAGGCCTCTAACTTTTTATCGGCGGCAATTTTATCAATTATGCTTTTTACGGATTTTTCAATTCGTTTTCCGGTTGAATAATAAGCGGGAACAACAAAATCAACCCTGCCATCGGTTAAAAAGCAAGAAGCTTTTTCTTTTGCCCCCTTTTTGTTAGGGGGATATACTGCAAAACAATATCCGCCATGATTTTTAATCATCGACATACTCGGAACATCGGTTTCACCGTCGCCGAAATATATCATCTGACTATACGGAACAGGTCTTTTTTCTTTAGGCATTGCCTTGTTGACACCTTTAACATCCATAGGATCCAAACAACCTTTGTTGATACGGGCTAGATATTGCGTTTTATCGGTATAGTTGACAATTCTGGCCGGCCACACTGCTCGTCCATATTCGTCATACATAAAGCTCGAGGCATATATCTTGGTAAAATATTTGGCAATTTTTGTTCCCTCAACCATCTCTTGCAATCCGGAAGAAATGATATAATGCGAAACTTTTATGCCTTTTTGAGCCGCATATTCGTTTATGCGCTCAAACCAAGTTGTAACACCTTTGAAAAACAACATATTTTCACCGCAAGCAACAAAATCATCTCGCTTAAACGCAAGTTTTCTGGACTTAGCTTCATCAAGCATACATTTCATGTAGCTCAATGTCGAATCAGCCGATTGTTCAAGAGTTTGTTTATCGGCGATTGTCCAAAACTCGTTCGGAGTAAGACCTAACTTTTCCTTGATAAATGTCGGTTCTTGCATATTTCCCTTAATAAGGGTACCATCAAAATCGTAGCATATAGCTATCTCAGCAATAATATTTTTCATACATCATTATAATTTATTTAGGCGCATACTATCACATTTTTGGATAAAATCAAGCTTTTTTGTTGAAAAATGCGTATCAGTCTTATATGATGAAAAAAACAAATTAAATATGGGAGGCCTTCATGGAAAATTTGGAAAAATACATTGAACACACTTTATTAAAACAAGATGCCGCAAAAGAAGAATTTGAAAAGCTTTACGATGAGGCAAAAAGATATAACTTCCGAGGTGTTTGTGTTAATCCTTTGTATGTTAAACAAGCAAAAACTTACTTAAAAGATACCGATGTAAAAGTTGTTACCGTAGTCGGCTTTCCCTTAGGTGCCAATACAAGCCAAGTTAAAGCCTTTGAGGCTCAAAAAGCACTTGCCGACGGCGCTGATGAAATTGATATGGTTATCAATGTTTCAGCAATTAAAGACAACAATTGGGATTTTGTTTTAGAAGATATCAAATGTGTTAAAAATGTTTGCTTTAATAATGTTCTTAAGGTAATTTTGGAAACAGACTTATTAACCGAGGACGAAATTAAAAAAGCTTGCGAAATTTGTGTTGAGGCAAAAGCCGATTTTGTAAAAACCTCTACCGGATTTGTTAAAAACGGCGTGGGTGCAAAAGTAAAAGATGTTGAATTGATGTATAAAACCGTTTCACCATATGGCTTAAAAGTTAAAGCATCAGGCGGCATCAGAGATAGACAAAGCGCCTTAAATATGATAAAAGCCGGTGCTTACAGCTTGGGCACCAGCTCCGGAGTTAAAATTGTACAAGGTTGATTATATCAATAACCACACAAAAAAGCCTCCTTTGCAGGAGGCTTTTTTCTATTGAACGGCGCATGGGGATTACTTCGTTCACTGCGCTCATCGGCTAAAGCCGACCGGCATCCTAAAGTCTGCCTTTCGCTTGTAGTCGAACCCCTTTCCTCTGTGGTTCGAATCCAATGCTTCTAACCACACAAAAAAGCCTCCCTTGCAGGAGGCTTTTTTCTATGGTAGGCGCATGGGGATTCGAACCCCAGACCCACTGATTAAGAGTCAGTTGCTCTACCAACTGAGCTATACACCCATAATCGTAAATCAAGCCGACTATAAACCGCAATTTTTATTTTTGCAACATAAAATTTTACTTTTGTGAAAAAATATTTCCGTTTTTTAATTCCTCACGAATTTTCATCAAAATTTTTCCCAAATTGTTTTCCCCTACTCGGTCACATACACCCCAATATGTATCACCCCAATCATTGCCTTCTTCAAGCAGTAAATTATCCGTTTGCAATAACATTTGTCTTAATTCTTCCGAATTGCTAAACTTTTGCCGTACCAAATCTTCCATAATTTGTAACTTCACCAGATGCCAATCGGCTCTATAATCTGTATTGGTTTCCCAATATGCCTTTGCTTCATACGGACTTAATTTGCTAAATGCAATTTGCATTTTAACATCGGTAAATTTTGCCGCCTGATAAGCATTTTCAACACAATCAAATTCTATATTGTTATAAAACACCCTAACTTTGTGAGGATATTTACCACCACCTTTTTTATGCGGATAAAAATTTGATAAAAACCTTGTCTTTTCATCGGTAAAATTTGATATTTTATCACTAACCATTTATTCTTCCTTCAATATTTGCACTTTATAAAGTAACAAAAGTTCCAAAGTTGTCAAATAAAAAAATACATTTTTATTGCCATAGTATAAGTGATAGTTTTATCTTACCGAGATTATCTTCTTATGGCTCTTATTAACGAAACTTACAATAATACAAGGTGGTAATATAGCTAAATTATTCCCTTAGATACCGGTGTCTATTCCGAACTAAAGTTCGGGCACAGGTATGACAGTGGGGTGAATATGCACTACATTAATTTTAAAAAATATTTGTTTTTTATTCTCATACTTTGCAACCGCCCCTAACTGTCACTCCGGCACTGGATGCCGGAGTCCAGGTGGTAATATAGCTAAATTATTCCCTGGATACCGGTGTCTATTCCGAACTAAAGTTCGGGCACCGGTATGACCGTGATGAGAGAAACACCTAAACACCGCTACCTCATTTTTGATTTAAAGCCTTTAAAAGACTCTTTTTGCTTGCAAAAAAAAAAAACGGTTTATGATGCGTATTGAAAGGTAAATTTTTGCACCTTTCAAGTACATTTAAACTTAATTTTTGTAAAGGAATTAAAATTATGAGAAAATATTTTCTTTTATCTGCTGTTGCTCTCTTGGCTACAAGCACAGCAAATGCCACCACCGATTACGCAGAAGTTACTGCTAAAGCCACAATTGAAGTGGCTGGTACTTTCGAGTGTATTGATAAAGATTGGGGAAAAATTGTTGTCAAACAAAATAATGAAGAATTTAAAATTGATACTAATGGAGAAACAACATCTGCAGATCTCATTTCTGCAAATGGTGATGGGTTTATTTATTGTGATGGAACGAATGAAGATGCTTCTATTACGATTGAAGATGCTATTCTTACAAATCAAGATACAAATAAAACTATTTATATGGATGTTTCACTTGACGGCATAGATAGTACGGGTACTCAACTTAGTTCTTCTTTAACCATTCCTTCCGGTATTGTTTCTGGTGAATACACAGGTTCATTTACCGTAACTCGAACTTACTAATCATCAAATTTTAAGCCCTCAAGTTTTCTTGAGGGCTTTTAAGATTAATTGTAAACTAGTTTACCGTTCTTTCCAAATCGGCAATGCGAGGAAGTACCGAGTTTTCAATTATGAAAGAGAATGCTTTTTCCACAGTTTTATCAGTGTTTAACAATGCATTAGATATTGCGTGTTGTTCTTTTGCCATAGCAGCTTTTTTTGATAGCATTGCATAAGCATCTGCCATTTCGGAAAGTGAATCTACAATTTGCGCCACATAATTTGGCACTTTTAAGTCATCACAGCCACCCCAAAATCCTTCCAAAAAGCCATATTCAAGCTCCTCATATCTGATTTGTCCCCACTTTATGTTATCTTTTGGGGCTTTGGATAAAGTCAGTTTATTGCGACGAATTTTTTCAAAAACATTATCCCACAAGCCCATAAAAAACTTAAAAAACAACTCAGCTTCTTTTTTGGTTTCAAGACGAGGTTGTTTGTTTTGCTCCCAAAATGATGATATCACATCGGTAGGACGCAAATTTAGGTTTGGAGAGCAAATTGCACCGGCAAATTTAAGCTTTACAACCTCTAAAGATGTCGGACACTCATAGTGATTTAAAAAATTTTTGAACTTTTCATCACCAATATATTCATTTTCGCTTTGCATTTTAAATCTTCTTTGTATAATATGGTTGAACTTAGTAATAATTTAACGGAGTTTAAAAAATTGTCCAGTATAAAAATGACAATAATCCTATTTATTTTGATTTTTAGCGCATCTTGTTCTTTATTGGACCCGTTTGTTGACCGACGACGAAATGCCGGAGTTGAAAATGTAAAACATTTATATGTCGGTCGTTCAACTCCCGAAAATCCAGCTGTTTGTTACAACGGTTTAATAACCGATGATGAGCAAATTCAAGCTTTAGCCGATGCCGAATGTAAAAAACATAATACCGGTACAAAAGCGGTTAAAACTCATACAAGCAGGTTCACTTGCAAAATGTTTTTGCCCTCGCATGACTACTTTAAATGTGTAAAATAATTTATGAAAGAAATAAAAATGACTGTATCCATTGAAAAAACAATTAATCAAAAACTTGAAACAATTTTTAATAAACTGGATTTAGATGTTCGTTTTGCACTGGTAAAAACCTCCGACAGACCGGATTTGAGCGATTTTCAATGTAATGGCGCATTGGCTCTTGCCAAGCAATTAAAGAAAAATCCGCGAGAAATTGCCTCTGATATTGCCAATGAACTGCAAACAGATTCGGCAATTGAGAGTGTTTCGGTTGACGGCCCCGGATTTATTAACATCAAACTGCAAAACGGTTTTATTGCCGACAAAATTGATGAATTGGCAAATGATGACCGTTTAGGTTGCGCAAAAACAAAAACTCCTAAAAAAGTTGTTATGGATTTTGGCGGCCCCAATGTGGCAAAAGCTTTACATGTAGGGCACTTGCGTTCGGCAGTTATCGGCGAATCGATAAGAAGGATCGAAAAATTTATCGGTAATGATGTTATCTCTGATGTGCATTTTGGTGATTGGGGAACACCAATGGGTATGATTTTGGCCGAAATCATCAATAAAGACGGCGATTTATCCAAAACCGAAAATTATGACATTGCACAAATTTCTGCCATTTACAAACAGGCAAATATCAGATGCAAAGAAGATGAAACCGCAAAAGAAACCGCACGACAAATTACCGCAGAACTTCAAAACGGCAATCCGGAATATACAAAAGCTTGGAAACACTTACGAAAAGTTTCGGTTGACGATGTAAAGAAAAATTATGATACCCTTGATGCTCATTTTGACTTATGGCTAGGCGAAAGTGATGCGCATCAAGCAAGTGCAGAAGTGGTAAAAATTGCTCATGAAAACGGCTTATCCGAAGTTGATGACAACGCAACCATCATCAGACTTCCCGAAACAAACAAACCTATGCCGCCGGTAATATTGGTAAAATCAGATAAAGGGTTTGGCTATCAGGTAACCGACATTGCCACCATCAAAATGCGTTATGATGATTTAAATGCCGATGAAATTATATACATTGTTGATAAGCGCCAAGCACTTCATTTTGAACAAGTTTTTCAAGTTGCCGATATGCTTAAACTGGCACCTTCAACCACTTTAAGACACATCGGTTTCGGTACCGTAAACGGTGCAGACGGAAAACCGTTTAAAACTCGTGACGGCGGGGTTATGAACTTAGAAGACTTGATAAATATGAGCAAAGATAAAGTTCGTCAGTCTATGCCCAAAGCAAATGAAGTTGAGGGCTATGGCGAAAAAGAAATTGAAACTCTTGTTTCTCAAATTGCAATGGCGGCAATTAAGTTTCAAGATTTGAAAAATTCCATTGCTTCGGGCTATGTTTTTGATTTGGAAGATTTTGCAAAATTTGACGGCAAAACAGGTCCTTATATTCAATATGCCATTGCTCGTATAAATTCCATACTACGCAAAGCAAAAGCAAACAATTTAGAGCAAGGCTCGGTTATAATCAGCAATGATGACGAGCGCAATTTGGCATTAAAACTGGCTCAGGTAGAAAATATAATCACCAGAGCCTATAATGACAAAGAGCCGAGCATTATTGCCGATTATGCTTACACATTGGCTCAAACATTTTCAAGTTTTTATAATGCTTGCCCGATTATGACGGCATCGGATAAAAGCTTAGCACAATCTCGCTTAAAATTGGCATTTTTAGTGTGCAAAACCCTAAAACTGATGCTTAATCTTTTAGGCATTGAAGCACCGGAAAAAATGTTAAAAGCTGCTTAAAGGATAAAAATATGGTCGATTTAGCGCAAATTTTATCTCATTACGGTATTTACGGTAATGTTGTGGGAACAAATCAGGGCCCGCTGATAACCCAAATCAAATTTAAACCCGAAATCGGAACAAAAATCAAAACGATAGAAAATTCTCTTACGGATATTGCTCGAGAAGCCGGATTTAAAAATTTGCGTTTAAGCAGTTTTTGTGAAGATAATTGCATAGGTTTTGAGGTAGCTAACGAAAATTTGCAAACCGTACCGTTAAAAGATGTGCTAAATTCTGAAGAATTTAAGGTTGCAAAAGGTGCTTTACCGATTAATTTAGGGGTTCAAATTGACGGAACACCGATGTTTGCCGATTTGGCAAAGATGCCTCATTTGTTGGTTGCAGGAGCCACAGGTTCGGGAAAATCGGTCGGATTAAATGCATTTATTATATCTTTGATAAAAGCCAAGCGCCCGCATGAGTTAAAATTTGTTATGATAGACCCCAAACGCATTGAATTTTCAGTTTATAATAATCAAGAATATATGTATATGCCGGTCATTACCGACAATAAAAAAGCCTCCCTCGCCTTGCAATATTTAACCGAAGAAATGAACAAACGATATGCCTTGTTCGAACAAACAAAGACAAAAAATATTGAAGAATATAATCAAAAAAACGAGCAAATTCCGTATATTGTTACCATTGTTGATGAGTTTTCCGATTTGGTATTATCTGACAAAGAAGTTGAAAAGCATATTCAGATTTTGGCGCAAAAAGCCAGAGCCGCAGGCATACACCTGATAATTGCCACTCAGCGCCCGTCGGTTGATGTGGTAACCGGCAGTATAAAAGCAAACTTTCCCTCAAGACTTGCTTTTAAAACCGCCTCGGGGGTTGATTCTAAAACCATACTTGATGTAATGGGAGCAGAGGATTTAATCGGCCGAGGCGACGGGTTATATTTAGCCGGCAACGGAGAACTGACACGCATACACGGAGCATATATCACCACAGAAGAAATTGAAGCAATATTAAAGCCTTACCACACCAAAGTTAAAGAGTTGATTGAAAATAATTTAACTAAAGAAATTAATAAAAAAGAGGAAAAGCCAAAGAAGAAAAAACAATTTTTCTTAATTGCCTGGCTTGTGGCTTTGTGGAAATATCTTGGCAAAAGAGAACAAAAAAAGCTCTTAAAAATGCTCTTTGAAATGTTTTTTAAACCGAAAAAATAACGGATAAAAATCATACACAATCAGCAATATTGATAATTTTTTTTGCTTTCAGTTTACTTAATGCCATCTTATTATCCTTGTTATCGTATCGTTATTCTCTTGTAGGTTTAGCGGAGTTGTCTTTAAGCCACTGGCTAAATTCGGCATTGATTCTTTCCAATGCTTCTTCTTGCTGTTGGTTTGTTAAATTTGGAGTTGCTAAATTCTCTTTTGTTTCTACCTGTTTTGGCGGTAATTTGCTTCGAACTCTGTTCATTGCATCTTCACTTCTATAAAGTGGAGATGCGCATAATTGTTCATATGAAGCCATAGTTGAAAAACCATATTTATTTCCTAAGGAATCATCACAATAAAT
>SUUV01000040.1 GCA_015062345.1 Alphaproteobacteria bacterium
TGATTTATATGTCTCTATTTCTTCTCGCTTTTTCATAGACTTAACTCCTTTGACTTAAGTCTACCTGTTCGGATTTAATTGTGTAAAGGGTGTTCGGATTTAATTGTGTATTCACAGTAAAAAGAGTCGTTTTGTGAATTTAAATCAAAAATGAGGTATTCTTCTCTTTAACATAAGACAGATTATGCACAATTTGATTGACAAATATGTGCATATTTAGTACATTAACAACATCAAAAATAAGACTATGTAAATATTTAATTCTGATTTTTATGGAAACAGGTAAATTTTATCTTGATGAATCCGGCTGTTTTACAACCGACATCAAAAGGGCAAAGGCGCGCATTTGTTCAAAGGGCGTATTCGTTAAACCAAAGTGTTTTGTGGATAAAAACTTAAAGGTAGTATCTGACATCAGTAAGGCATGGGGCATTGTAAACGCCTATGACAAAGACCGACTTCAGGTTATGCTGTTGCAATCAGGTGGTCCGGTAGTACGAAAGTTTGTCGTCAAAGAAATGAGCACGCGTGTGGTAGCCGATTATCCTACAAGTTATAAACTTGAGCCGATGTATCCGACAAGCAAAATATGTTTGCTTGCTAATTTTATGGAAGCTAAAGCGTTGGTTACAAACTGCTTTACGGATACACAGATTGTCGACAGAGAAGGAAAAATAAAAAATCCGAGATTAGGACATGTGGAAGATTTGCCGGCATCAATCAGTGGTATCAAACGCAGCATTCGTGTAGATACGGCACAGCATGGCAAAACATCTTCGTTTGCCGATAAAAAAGGTATAATAATTGAAGATGTCTGTTGCAAAAGCAATTCTTATCCGGCTTTTCTCATCGGTTTTGCTACATTTAAAAAGCTTAATCCCGAGGTGGATTTTTTGAGAGATTACCTTTATTTTTGTGAGTGATTTTAAATCCGACTCTTTGTGGTCGGATTTTTTTTATTTTATTAATTTGGAAAAACTTGTTTATACAAAATCGAAGAACAATTTTTTTTGCATTTAATTATCCGGCCAGATAGGTTTTGACAGCTTCATCCTGCTCAAACAAATAAAGCAAACATCTTAAGGCTTGTCCTCTTGGTGAAGTTAGGTTTTTATCTGTTGCCAACACCATATCCGCATCTTTTTTGGCGGTATACAACAAATCTTTATCTTCACTTAAATCGGCCAATTTAAATTCATTAAATCCGGATTGTCTGGTACCTAAAATTTCGCCACCGCCTCTTAGTTCCAAGTCTTTTTCGGCAATTAAAAAACCGTCTTGGCTTGTCTTCATAATGTTTAAGCGCTCCCTTGCCACATTGCTTAAAGGATATCCGTATAGCAAAATGCAAGCGGAAGCCTCAAAACCTCTTTTGATACGACCTCTTAACTGATGCAGTTGAGCCAAACCAAACCTTTGTGCATTTTCAATGACCATAACGGTAGCTTCGGGCACATTTACCCCGACTTCAATTACGGTTGTTGCCACTAAAAGAGAATATTCGCCGGTTTTGAACTTTTCCATAACCGCATCTTTTTCTTTCTCTTTCATTTTGCCGTGAATAAGTCCTACTTTGTCGCCAAAGATTTTTTGCAAATGAGCATATCTTTCTTCGGCAGCTGCTAAATCGAGTTTTTCGGATTCTTCTACCAATGGGCAAACCCAATATGCTCTTGAGCCGGTGCTTATTTTTCGGCTTAGACCTTCTACCACCTCGTTTATTTTGGTAAGAGGAATAATTCGGGTGTCGGTAGGCAATCTTCCTTTTGGGGCTTCATCAATTTTGGAATAGTCCATATCGCCATATTGTGTTAAAACAAGTGTTCTCGGAATTGGGGTTGCGGTCATAACCAAAATATCCGGATTGTTTCCCTTATTTGTAAGTTCTAACCTTTGATTGACACCAAAGCGATGCTGTTCATCTACTACCACATAAGCTAAATCGTTAAACTCAACATCTTCGGTAAACAACGCATGAGTGCCGATTATGATATCAACTTTGCCCGATATGATATCTTCTAAAATACTTTGACGCTTTTTGCCTTTGATTTTTCCGGTCAACAATTCAATTTTTATGCCTAAAATGTCAGCCCATTGCCCCATGGTTTCAAAGTGCTGTTTGGCTAAAATTTCGGTCGGTGCCATAATGGCCGATTGCAAACCGCATTCGGTGGCATTTAACATACTCAAAAATGCAACTATTGTTTTACCGCTGCCGACATCGCCTTGTACCAAGCGAAGCATTTTGTAAACGGCTTCTTGGTCTTGATAAATTTCGTTTAATACTCTTTTTTGCGCATCGGTAAGCTCAAAGCTGAGATTTTTTAAGAGCTTTTCTCTTAAAAAGCCGTTTCCTTTTATGCTTCTGCCTGCTTGTTTTTTATTTCTTTGCCGAACAATTGCCAAAGCTAACTGATTTGATAAAAGTTCATCATAAACCAGCCTTTTTTTGGCCGGATTTGAACTTTCCAAATCGGCCGTTTTGTGCGGATAGTGTACGGTTTTGATAGCCTCATAAAACGAGGGGAAATTATTTGCTTGCAAAAAATGTTTGTCTTGCCATTCGGGTAAATCAGGCACATTTTTTATCCACTCGTTTCTTAACTTTAGCATCATTTTGTTAGTAACTCCGGCACATAACGGATACACCGGCTCAACCGATTTTAAGGTTTCAAAAAATTCGGGTATAACAATGTAATCGGGATGATTCATTTGCCATTTTGCATTAAAGATTTCTAATTTTCCGCTAATGGCTTTTTTATATCCCACAGGCAAAGATTTTTGAAAAGCATCTTTGTAATATTTGAAAAAATTTAAGGTCAAATCGGAGCTGCCGTCCGTAACTACAATTTTGTACGGCTGTTTTTTGCTTGGCGGTACAATGTGCTCTTTTATGGTAACAACTCCGGTCCAGATTTTATCGGGAATCGCTTTGCTTAAAGGCACCGAATATGTCCTGTCAACAATATTATAGGGCAAATGCCACATTAAATTTACAATTTTATCTCCGCATAATTTTTGTAAAAGCTTTAGACTTTTAGAGCCTATTCCTCTCAAAGTTTCAACATTTGCAAACAGCGGATTTAAAATTGATGGGCGCATAACTTCTCCTTTGAGGACAACTTAACAGAGGTTTTTTGATTTGTAAAACAAATCTTGCGTTTATGGACAAGGATTATAAAAGGTTTACAATTACCGCCGATTTAATATGCTGATAGTTACTTTCTTAATTGTTTCCATTTCTGATGGTTCGCTTTCAGCTATAAGTAGTGTTAATGCAAATAAAGTTGCATCATCAATAATTGTTTGTCCAAAGTCATCATATAACAAACCGTTTTTATCTAAAAAATATAAGAAACAACTTGCTCCGATACGCTTATTACCATCTAAAAAGCTATGATTTTTAACAATAAAATATAATAGCATTGAGGCTTTTTCTTCTAATGAAGGATACAATTCATTGTCGTCAAAAGTTTGATAAATTTGATTTATAGAACTGTTAAAACTCTCATCTTTAGGTTGGGCAAACACCTCACTTGCAAAATCACCTTTCATTTTATCGACAACGGATAAAAATTCATCCTGTGAAATATAAACAGCTTCTTTTTTGGTAATACCGATAGTATCAAGTTTTTTGTGGTCAAAATCATCCAGTAAATTTAATCCTTTTACAAATTGATGCAAAATTTTACTAATATCCTGAGCTTGTCCTATTGTTTCCGCCTGATTTGTTATACTGCGATTTAATAGTTCAACAACCTGTTGCAGAGACCTCAATTTTTCTTGTTGCTCCAAAACAACCCTATTGTTTAAAGCGTAACCTTTAACTAAATAATCTTTTAAAACATTTGTTGCCCACTTACGAAACTGAGTTGCAATTTTTGATGTAACACGATACCCGACAGCAACTATCATATCAAGATTATAATATTTTGTGTAATATGATTGTTTATTTTCAGTACCCATATGTTCCAAAATGGAACATGTGCTTAACATATCTAATTCATCTGTTTTATATATGTTATTAATATGTTTAGTAATCGCAGGACGATTAACATTAAACAATGTTGCCATTTGTTCTTGCGTTAGCCAAATGGTATCATTTTCCAGTTTAGCATCTAAGGTGATTTTACCATCTGCACTGGTATATATTACAATTTCACCTTTTGATATATTATCTTCTTGCATCTCAAATCTCCGATTTTTGATGATTATAATCTATTATAAGTTATCAAATCACTAAAGATTCTGATTCTTAATTATGAAAAACCGACAAACTCTAAAAATAGCTCATCTTACTTAATATAAACTATAAACCTCTTTAGTTTTTTTATCATAATAGCAAGCTGTTACAGGGTGTAGGCTGATAGAATAAGATGTTTATAAAAAACTCTGATTATCCGCCCTCTTGGTCTTTTTTCGACTTTAATTGTCCGCAAGCTGCCAAAATGTCTTGACCTCTGGGGACTCTGACGGGAGCGGCAAAACCTGCTTTTTCAAGTGTGTCGGCAAAAGCTTTTATATTTTGCGGAGTACTTGGCCTAAAGGCGCACCCCGGCCACGAATTAAACGGTATTAAATTAAAACTGGCTCTTAATTTATATTTTTTCATCAAGGCAATAAGCTCTTTTGCATTGTCTGTTGAATCATTGATGCCGTCTAACAACAAATATTCAAAAGTAATGTAGCGGCTGCCGTCTTTTGCTTGATATTCTTGGCAGGCTTTTAAAACTTCTTCTATCGAAAACTTATTATTTATGGGCATAATTTGAGAACGAATTTCATTATTAGGCGCATGTAAAGATATTGCTAACCTAACACCCGTTTGCTCTAAGGTTTGAACAATTTTTGGTGCAATTCCCGAAGTTGACATCGTAATTCTACGCCTTGAAATGGCAATGCCGTCACCATCGGTTAATATATTTAAGGCTTTAACCACATTTTCCACATTATGCAAAGGCTCGCCCATACCCATAACCACAATGTTAGATAAATATCTGATTTCATTGGTGGGGCTTGGCCATTCACCATAAGTGTCACGAGCAACCATAAATTGACTGACAATTTCTCCGGCGGTTAAGTTTCGGGTGAGCTTTTGACTTCCGGTATGGCAAAATTTACAACCAACAGCGCAACCGACTTGAGTTGAAATACAAACCGCACCTCTGTCATCTTCGGGGATATAAACCATTTCAACCCTTTGCCCGTCGGCAAATTCTAAGAGCCATTTACAGGTTTTATCTTTTGAAAGTTGTTTGGCAACAATTTTAGGTCTGGTGATTGTGAAGTTGTTTTTAAGCTTTTCTCTTAAATCTTTGGAAAAGCTTGTCATTTTATCAAAATCGGTTTGGCCGTGAAAATATAACCACTGCCATAGTTGTTTGGCTCTGAACGGTTTTTCGCCCAAATTTATAACCAAAGATTCAATTTCAGATTTTGAAAGTCCGATAAGTTCCGTTTTCATTATTTTTTACCGCATTTTGCACTGATAGCCTTATAAGCACGCATAAACCCTTTTAACGAATATGTGTCTTTGGTCTTGGTACCTTTTGACGACACCCCGTCAACAATCATTCTTTCGCCTCGTTTCATGGCATTGACAAGCTTTTTATCATCATTTGAAGTAAGTGCCCAAGCCTTGTCTTCGGAAATAAACAAATTGAAAGTTTCTTTACCGATTTTTACTTCAACTTTAGAATCCGGTTTATAGGTATATCCGGCAACGAAATTTACCACATCAAAACTTTTTTCATTGGGTCTGTGTGTTACAACGGCATAAATATCACCTCGTTTGGTATATTTTCCCTCATCTTTTTTGGGAGTTGACGCCATATAACAAACATTTCGGCCGTTTTCTTTGTATGTATATGCTGCCCAATCACCATAATCGCCAATGTGACGAGGCGCTTCCATGGCATTGGCCGAAAAACAAAAAGCAAACAAAAGCAAAGACATATATTTTATCATATTATAATACCTATTCATCAACATGTTAATTAAATTTTGGTTGCATTATAAATTTAAACTGTTAAAAGAATGCAAAGATTTTGTAAAAATTAAAGGCTTTTTGATGATTAAAACCGAATATTTAAACCCAGAACTTATTATTAAAGATAAAAGTATTTTAAAACTTTTCAAGGCTGTCGAAAATAATGGCGGTGTTTTGCGCTTTGTAGGTGGTGCCGTCAGAGATGTTTTGGCCGGCAAATTGCAAGGCTTTGAAATTGATTTGGCTACCGATTTGTCACCTGATGAGTTGGTTGAAGCTTGTCAGGAAGAAGGGTTAAAAACCGTTCCCATCGGTTTAAAATATGCTACAACCGGCGTTGTTGTCGGTGATAAAATTGTTGAAGTTTCACATTTGAGAAAAACCAATACGGACTACAAATTTTCTTCCGAGTTTGAATTTACCGATGATTGGAATGCCGATGCATCAAAACGAGATTTAACCATAAATGCCGTTTATGCCGATAGCAAAGGCAATGTATTTGACTATTATAACGGCATTGAAGATTTGGAAAACGGTGTTGTAAAATTTATCGGAAAGCCGCAAGACCGCATTAAGGAAGAGCCTATTCGTATTATGCGCTTTTTCAGGTTTTATTCCATTTTCGGCAAAACCGAGCCTGATGCGAAATCGCTTAAAGCTTGTGTCGAAAATAAACATTTGTTGAAAAATGTCGCCATCGAGCAGGTTCGTGATGAATTGTTTAAAATCTTTTTAACCGATAACATTGTAACCACTTTAAGATATATCTTTGAAAACGATATCTTAGATTATATTTTACCGATGAACGGCAATTTTGAAAAGCTGGAAAATTTGCAACAAGTTGTAAAAATGTGCAATTTAACTCCCGATTTCCTAAGAAGATTGTACATTTTGTATCAACCTGATGAAACTTTGGCGGAAAACTTGGCTGCCAGATTGCACTTAACCAAAAAACAAAAATATCGTTTGCTTAATTGGAGTCGTTTTGTTTTTAATGAAAGCAAAGTCGAAGATATAAATTATCTTACTAAAGTTTGTTATCTGTTTGATAAAGATTTTTGCATTGATAAAGTGTTGTTTATGGCTGCCGAAAACAAAAAAATTGATGTTTTGCGCACAATAGAAAATATTAATAATATACAAATTCCCGAATTTAACATTAAAGGCAAAGATTTGATAAATTGCGGTTTAACCGATTATGGCAAGATAAGAGAAATTCTGGAAACTTTAGAACATAATTGGATTGAAAACAATTTTGCCGATACTCCAGATGAATTACTGCAAAAAGCAAAAAATTTGTTTTAATTTTTTTCGGGCATAATCGTACATCGCAAGACATTTTCGGACACTTTCGGACGATTTTGCCAATAAATTTCAAACATATGGAAAGGATATAGATTTATATGTCGAATATCCGACATTGTGTTGGCAATAAATAATTCATATTGATATTGTTTTGCTTATTTGTTAGTATACTTGCGAAAGGTAATATTCGCAATGAGTAAATTTAAAACATTTTTATCATTTGTATTAAAGATAATAGTCTTATTTTTTATTATTCTTAGTATCGTAAATATTAAAAATGTTTATAATTTTATTATGGCCGATGGCTTATTTATAATGGCAAATCCGAATTTTGGAAAAAGCGAATATGTTATCAAATTTATATATGTGCCGTTTAAGATGCTTTTTCTTATAATTGATATGATTGTTGCATATTTTTATTTGAAAAGAGTATCTAAGATAAATCCGATTAAATATGAATTTTGTTTTTTGTTGATTTATTATGTGCTTGGAATAATAAATCTATGTATCACCGAATTTGTAATTTTATATTCTACACAGAATCAAGCAGACTATTACAATTTGGTTATGGAGTTAGTTAAAAATGGATAAGAAAAGTTCCTTTGATAAGTTTATCAAGATTAATAATAACTTTGTAAAATATGCGACAATCATAGTCTTTATATGTTTTTACATATCGGATTTGAAATATATATCATACTTAACGGATTATAACGGAATATTCTTAAATTTATGCAAGGCTGATTGTTTATTAAAATTTATATATGTGCCGTTTAAGATTATGTTCGCTTTAGTATTTGCGATATATGGTGTATTTATAGTATCAAAAGTTTGTAAAACAGCTGATTTAAAAACAAATTTAATATACTTGTCGGTCTTTGCTTTTTTGTTGATTGCAAACGGTTTTTTGGAAATTTATACGATAAAATACTCAAACCAACAGCACAATATGTATTTATATCAAATATTAAAAAACTATACTAATGATAAAATCAGATATGATGAAAAGAGTACACTTTCGGACACCATCGGACATCGCAAGACATAATCGTACATCGTAAGACATTTTCGGACATTTTCGGACATTTTAAGTGTGGCAAATTGTGATATATGAAGATATGGATGCAAATTTAACAGGAAGATTTTTAGGGATTAAATATCCTAAAAGGTGATTGTGATGAATTGGTACAAAGATATTTCAAAAAATTATGGTAAATTAGGATTAAAAAGTAATCCTCAATGGTGTTTTCTTAAAAGGTTTTTTATCTTATTGTGTGTCGGCAATTTAATATTAGCTTGCATTATATTCATTTTGATGAATATGGTGTGGTCATAAAATCAATAAAAGGGAATACCCCTTGGGCAGTAAGCTTATCTGATAGTTATAAAGATATGAAAAACAATCTTGAAGGTCTTATCTTTAGTTTGCGCTTCTTTATGATATTTTAATAAAACAACTATATAATCCTCAAACGGGGAGTATGTTGATGAAAAAAATTATCTTAATTTTTGCGATATTTTTAGGTTTATGTACAAATGCAAATGCTGATATTTATCATGGTATTGATATAGATGCTGTTTATAACAGTAGTGATTGGAGCAGTAAAGATAAAATAAAAGACATTATCGATGATTATACATTAACATTGCAATATAAATCTAAATTAACTCAATGCTCAAAAAACATTGAAAGATTTAATTGTATGGATTTATTAGCTGAAAAAGTTATAACACATTTTTATAATTATAATATGGAAACAAATTTGCAAGTTTACCATAATTATGTGAATGCAATTTTTGATGCTTATGGTGTTGTTTACTGCCTGAATAAATATAATGTTCCGGCCGGAACATTATGTAATATTGACAATGAAGGTAAAAGTGCGCTTCTTATTGAACAATATATTAATGACTTGATACTGCAAATACAGAAAGATATATTTGAATTTGATTTTATTAAAAACTATAATTAAAAACGATTTCATGGATTAATAAAAATAAAAGATAAATATTCTGTTAAGTTGCCTGAAACCAAAATTTCAAAAGCGATAGATGTATTTTATGATGGTGATTCAAATGAAGATGTTACCACAATGACAGATAGGGTAAGAAATTATACGATTGCCAAAGAGCCTTAAGTGGAGGGAAAAATAAATGAAAAAATATTTAAAAGCGATAAGTGTGTTCTTGCGTGCCATTGTTATAGGCATTATTTATAGGTTTTGATATTTTTAAACTTGTTTTTTTTACACAATATGATAACATTAGGGCAAAGTTTAATCATTATGTGTCACTTAATTTTTTTGCCTATGAATGTTATTGTTTTATGGATTTTGTTCTTAATCCTCAGCGTTTTGTTGCTTATTGCCTTTGTTCAACTGCTCAAAGCTTGGTTTAATTATCGGGCAATAAAAAGAAATCTTAGACACCCCGATTTGGAACAAATCGATCAAACGGGTTTTGTTATTGATAGAAAGAAAAAAGAGGTTTTACCGGCAAACAAAATTATAACCCCGTTTTAAGTACAATCGTCTCTCTTATTTCAAGAGAGGCTTTTTTATTTTTTAAATGCAAATCCGTCTTCGTCGAAAGCGAGCTCTGACAAACTTTGATTGTTGTTTACAAGCATTACACCCAAAGAACCGAATTTATAATAAAGCGGAGTATTTATGCTTAACAGCATAGCGCTTACTTTGGTTGTAATTTTAGGTTTGCTTGCAGATATTTGATAAGCACTTAAATTTAAAATTATATAACTGCTTCTTACTTCATTTAATGTTTTGATGATTTTTATAATCGTTTTGATAGCTAATTTATTTTTCGCTTATCAATTTTTATTTGCATTTTGTATAAATGTATGGCATAATAATTTTTGTCATATAGCCAATCGGCTATGATGATAACGGACTTTAGCAAGTCTATATGGTACACGGCTTCAGATTAGCCGAAAGCTTGGGCAGGCAGGCCCCAAGCACATCTCTTCGCATGAGCGGGGAGCTTGTCGTATATGTTCAGAAGTTATACTTTAAAAACGGCAAGGTCATTTTGTACCATATGATTTGCTAACTCTCCGCTCGTTGAAAATTAGCAAGAAAGGTACAAAAATGAACAATACATCGTCATATACAGCTGATATTTTAAGACAACTTGCCGATGTGGCAGAAGGGAAAAAAGACTTAAACGAAGTGGTTAATTCTGTTACATCAGATGTTGCCGTAATTAAAAAAATCAAAGAAAATTATAATCAATTTAAAGAAATTATCTCAACTTTAAAGAGAAATGTTAAAGAGCAAGTAAAAGATGAAATCAGAAAAAATGATTTAGATGCAAAATATGAAACATCGTCAGCACTTGCCGTGAAAGATGCTGATGGCAATGTGGTAGGATATATGGGGTTAAAATCTAAAGAGAAAAAAGCTTGGATTGACCGTATAAAAGAAAATTTGGCTACCTCTTTTCATAACAATGCCGATTTATTAACCGATAAAAAAACCTTTAAACAAATTCAAAAAGAAACTTGGTTAAAAACTCATCAGGATAACATCGAAACTTCTGCTACATACAGGCATGCAAGCGGTTTTGCGACCGGTGTTTACAAAGGAGTCAAGAAAACCATAGAGGAACTTAGAGGCACCAAAAAACCGACTCCTGTCTTGCCGAATCAAACTCAACCGAGTAAGTATGCCGGCTTAGATGAAACGCAATTTAGGGTTGCTTTGGGTTCGGCTTATGACAACTTTGCAAGGCTAGAACATTTTAATGTTGCCGATGATGTAAAAAAGGAGGTTTTACAAGAAATAAATCTGGTTTTGGAAGAAGCCAAAAAGCGCTATCCCGATGCCGTGCCTGAAAACACTCAAGGCTCTTACTTTAAGGATAAAGATGTTGCAAATATGGAACAACAACTTATGCCATATATGCGACAAGCGGCTAAATCCGATAATGTTTTTGCTCAGGAAGTGAATCGCTATGAGGCTTGGCGAAACGGCAATGAGGCTATAATACAAGGGCCGATGATAACCGTTAAAGAAATGCCTTTTGAAAATGTTGCTCGCTGGGGAAACCGTGATAAAACTTTTGAGGTTTCCAAACAAAGATACGGTAATGAAGCTATAGATTGTTTTAATAATCCCTACCGAAAAGCTACAAATACTTTAAGTCAGGAAGCTTTGGCAGTAGAAATGGCAAAAGTTGCAAAACTTAACATTCGCTGAGTTTTTATAAAATAAAAGCTTGCAATTAATAATTTTATGTGCTAAAAGCCCTCTGAATGAAAAAATCTTTATGCATGAGCTTAAAAAAGAATCCGTGGTAAAGGTTGTTGTTTTTATCCGCTTTGAGTTTCAAAGCATTAGAGAAAAGAAAGGAAAATTAAAATGAGACATGGTGATAAACATAAAAAGTTTAATATGCCGAAAAGCCAACGCAGAGCATTGTTTGCAAATTTAACCAACGCATTGTTGACACACGAACAAATCAACATTACATTGCCTCGCGCTAAAGAATTAAGAACTTTTGCCGATAATATGATTTCTTATGCTAAAAAAGGCGATTTGAACAGTCGCAGATTAGCTTTGTCATTTTTAAGAGATAAAGAAGTTGTTTCTAAACTTTTCTCTACATTGGCAGACCGTTACAAAGACCGTAACGGCGGTTATACACGCGTGTTAAAAGCAGGTTTCCGTTATGGTGACTGTGCTCCTATGGCCATTATTGAATTGGTTGACCGTGATGTAAACGCTAAAGGTGCAAAAGATTTGGCTCGTGTTGCCGCTGAAAAAGCTGCTGCAGCCGAGGCTGAAAACAATTCTGCCGAATAATAGCAAAAGTTACATATAAAATGAAAAAAACGAGTCGTTTGTGCGATTCGTTTTTTTTGCAAATAAAAAACTCCCGATTTTTTATCGGGAGCTTAAAATACATCTGCTAATGGTACCCAAAAAGGGCAGCACTGGCATCTTCAAACAATTTGCCCCAACGAGCCTTTTCATCACCTGATGTTTCGACCATACGGTGTCCGGCATAGTCAACAAGCTTTTTTAAGTCATCGTGAGACAGTTTGCACAGATCCTCAATCTTCATGTTCAGGAGCTGTTCATCGGAGAGATTTTGTTTCTTTTCCATTTCTTCGATTTTTAGTTGTTTTTCTTCTTTGCGGAATCTCAAGTATGAAATCCCCATAAGTGCGGCGATGATAGTCATCATGATTATAAATCCCTCATCTGTCATAATAATATATTTTTAATTTGTTAGTGCTCACAATTTACCATATTAAAAAATTTTTGCAAGTTTTTTTTGTAAAAATTTGTCAAATAGAGTAAGTATGATGAAGTTGCATCAGGTGAACAGAAAACAATGTAATAGTAAAACCGCCTGATTTTTATAGTCAGGCGGTTATGAGTTCTTAAAGGGTTAGTAAGTTTTTGTTATGGTAAATGTTCCGATGTAATCACCGGCAGTAATATTTGCCGGAATAAATAAGTCTCCGTAAATTCTAGCACCTTCCCACCCCATTTCATCAAATTCTGCTTTAGGTGTAAATGTTATTACTTTATCACCATTTTTAAGTGGAACACTGTCCGGTAATGAAAAAGTATCGTTTTCCGTCATACTACAAAATGTCGTTCCTTCATTAGTATCTCCGGGATTACCGCTTGTAAGACTGATTAAATCAGACGATGCAGATGTATCGTTTGTTATTACTATATCATCATTGTTTTGTTTTACAACAATACCCCATCCGATAGAAGTTGAAACACATTCCAGTTGATTTGCAACCTCAATTGTAGCCTTAGCAGTTACTTCTGCATAATCGGTTGTTGCATTTGCGGTGCTTGTTGCCAAGAGGGCAACAGCAGATAAAAGAAAATATTTTCTCATAATTTATATCCTTTCTATAAAAATTAAGTTTAAGTACATTTGAAAGGTGCAAAAAATCACCTTTCAAGATGCATCATAAACCGTTTTTTTTTTTTGCAAGTAAAAAGAGTCGTTTAAAGAATTTAAATCAAAAATGATGTAGAGGTGTCTCTCTCATCACCGTCATCAACCCAGATAAAAAAGTTATACACAAAGAGGTTTCAGAATAGCATTAAGAGTAATAATAATTTTACGCATAACAGCAATAATTGCGACCATTTTCTTTTTACCCTTGGCAAGTAAATTATT
>SUUV01000004.1 GCA_015062345.1 Alphaproteobacteria bacterium
TTTCAGATTGCATCATAAACCGTTTTTTTTTTTTGCAAGTAAAAAGAGTCTGTTTGTAGATTTAAATCAAAAATGAGGTATCGGTGCTGTCTCCTTTACTATCATACCGGTGCCCAAGCTTTAGATTGGAATAGACACCGGTATCTAAGGGAATAATTTAGCTATATTACCACCTGGACTCCGGCATCAAGTGCCGGAGTGACAGCTAGGAGGCGGACTTCGGTAATAATTGCTTACTAAAGTTATTAAGCGCTGATAAATATAAATTTGTTTGACTATTACCTCAAAATTGATTAAATATCCACAATAGACTCTTTAAAATTGCAAAAAAAAAAAACGATTTAGAATGTGAACAGAATATAATATATGGAGTTAGTTGATGAGAAAAATTTGTGAAATTGGAAGAAGTATGGTGGAAATGCTTGGGGTGTTAGCCATAATCGGAGTGCTTTCTGTTGGCGGAATTGCAGGATATTCCAAAGCGATGACCAAATTTAAGCTCAATAAACACACGGAACAAATAGGCTCAATTTTAGATGGTATGCACATCAATTTAGATACTATTAAGAGGTCTAAAACCGGTATAGCTACCACTATGATGGCCTCTGTTATGATTGGTATGGGACTAATTCCCGAGGAAATGATAAAAAACAATAATCAAATTTATGATGTGTTCGGTAATCCCATAACCATATACAATTATTTCGACGGCAATAAATATTATTTTGAATTTGTAACAACTTTAGGTCAAGATAATATGCAAGCTTGCTTGAATTTATTTCAAATTGCAAAATTAAGAAGTGCGATGTTATACAGGACAAAGTTTCATTTTTCACAATCTGATACAAATTCGTCAGGTAATGAGGTTTATGGTGATGCATATTGTTCGGATAATGTTAAATGCTTAAAAAACTTTTCTCTTGCGGAAGCTACGGATTTTTGCACAATTTGTGAAGATAAAGACACTTGCGTGTTTTATATTCAAATGGTTCTTTGATGCTTATAATTTTAAAACAATATATCCCTTTGAACAAAATCAAAGGGATATATCAAATTTTAAGGTTTTCGTTTAATACGATGTATATGTCCTTCATAGGTTTTGACATACACGGTATCGGTTTTGCGCAATAAATCTGTTTTTCCTTTGTCGATTGTATATCTGACATCGGAACTTTCAAATTTAACCAAATCAAAATGTTCATTACCGACTTGTAAATCGTTGATAACTTCTTGCTTATAATCTAAACTCTCAATAATGTTGGATTCTTTATAAATTATACCAACGGAAGAAACAAAGAAACCGCATAAAATTTCTATCAGCAACATTAAAAACAAGCGTCCGAATTTTTCCTTTTTACATATTCTGATAATTATCATCAATATGCAAGCCACGGTCAGCGGAATAAGGGTGTATAAAACAGACACATTACATACAAGTATAATGCTTATAACCAGCATACTTGCCGCAAACAGCAACCACTCATAAGGTTTTAACTTAAAATCAACCCCGATAAGCATTACAAGACATATCGGATAATACGCAAGTATGCTCACCGAAAGTAGCAAATCATCGGTAAAAAAGACAACCGTCAACACAGATAAGATTGCAAGCAAAACAGCTCCAACCCAACAAATAATTTTCTCTTTCATATAAAATAATTTTAAGAATTAATAATTTTAAGACGATCTGAGAGTACTTAATTTTGTAATTGTTGTCAATATAAAAAGCCCTGCAAAGCAGGGCTGAAAAGTTTTCCGGTTACGATATCATTTTCTGTATTTGATGTAACCGTCTGGCAAGTTTATGTAGGAATTCGGCGAAATTTTGGTCCCGTTGTATTTAGGGTGTCCGAAAAATACAAATTCCTTAAACTTTCCGCATTTTGTTTGTCCCTGTATCCAAACCGTGCAATTCTTGTCGACAATAACGCGATACATACCGTTTTCATTGGTCCAAATACCAAAGTTTTCCAAAACATAAGTAAATGTATCACCTTTAGGATAAACATAAACCACCTCAATCGGTTTGGTGTATGGCTCCCGCTTGTCATAGTTTACAGTTACCTCTTTGGCGGCAACGGAATTTGGCGCTTCGAAGTAATTGTAAGTTTTGGTTGCATCATAACTGATGGTTTGGTTAAGATGCATCGGTTGATAGACTTCCTGTTTTGGTTCAGGAACAACAACTTCTTCGGTTTTCTTGTCCTTGCAAGAAACCGTGAGCAAGCACATAAATGCCAGCAACATAAAAAACTTTTTCATAAGCATAAAAATTAAAGTGAAACAATGATTAATTTGCAACTCAAACATACAATCAAATACGAAATTTGTCAAATATTTTTTTATAATTTGCCGCACTAAACAATATTTTAAAATATAACTTTTGATTTACTTGACTTTTTGTGATACTGTGCTAAAAGAACAAAACAAGAACAAACGGAGCTTTTTTGATGCAACAACATATCATTGCCTTAATAGATTGTGATTGTTTTTATGTTTCCTGCGAGCGTAAAGACAACATCAGTTTGCAGGGTAAACCGGTATGTGTTATGACTTCAAATTCGGATAAGGGTATTATTGTTTCTCGTTCTAAAGAAGCCAAAGCTTTGGGTATAAAAATGGGTGCGCCGTATTTTCAAGTAAAACACACTCATAAAAATGCAATTTGTGTTCCGGCTCGTTTAGAGCGCTATGCTCAAATTTCAAATATGGTTATGGAGGTTATCAAAACTTTCAGTCCCGATGTAGAAGTGGTTTCGGTTGATGAAGCATATGTCGATTTGACCGGCCTTAACAAGGTTTACAAAACTTCTTACACGCAAATTATTCAAAATATCAGGCAATGTATTTGGGATAAACTTCAAATTCCGGTATCTATCGGTCTTAGTTGCTCAAAAACTCTATCCAAGTTAGCCAGTGATATGGCCAAAAACACAGGCGGAATTTTTGTAATAAGGCCGGATAAAATACAAGAGATTATCGGTGATATCAAAATTGAACAAATTTGCGGAATAGGACATAAAAACTCTTTAAATTTGAATTATTACGGAGTTTTTACCGTCAATGATTTTTTAAACAAAGATAATGTTTGGATAAAAAAAGTTTTGGGTATAAACGGTTTTAACCTCAAACAAGAACTGTTGGGAAATGCCACATCTTTGGTAAATAAAAATCCGGTTGCACCGCAATCTGTTCAAGACACCAAAAGTTTTGAAGATTTTACCGACAGTTTAGAGTTTTTGCAACATTCTCTTAACACCCATGTCCACGCATCTTGCAAAAAATTAAGGCAATGGAACGGTTTTTGCGGCGGAATTGAGGTAATGTTAAGAACTAAAGATTTTAAAATTTTAAGTATCGGAACTCGTTTTGAAAAGCTGACAAATTCTGATTTTGATATCACAACTTCGGCACAAAAGCTTTTGCAAACCATATATCGTCCGAATTTGGTTTATCGAAGTGTGGGTATAACCTTAAAACATCTGTGTTACGGAAAACAAGTTCAACAATCATTGTTTGAACAAACAACACCTTATGACGATAAGTTGTTACGCGTATTAGATGAATTGGATAACAAATTCGGGCAGGGTAAAGTAAAAATCGGTATGTGAGTTATTTTTTAATCTTAATGCCGATTTGGAAAATATTTTGTTTATTTTTATGGGTGTATTCAATTTTATCTGCAATCTTTTTAACAATATAAATTCCCCAACCGCCAATGTTACGATTTTTTATATCAGATGAAAATTCAGGATCTTTGTTCTCAAGCGGATTATATTTTATACCTTTGTCAATAAAGGTTATATAATAGATATCATCAACTAAATCTGTTTTTATTTCAACACCTTGATTTTTCTCATCTTTGTAGGCATATTGAGCAATGTTGGTAAATATTTCTTCGGCAATCATCACAATTTTGAACTTATCCTTATTTGAAAAACGATATTTTTGAATATCTTTTTCAATAAAATCAATAAGAGTATCTAAATTTTTAATATCTGCATCAAGCTTAATTGCCGATTTTTTAAAACCGTAATAAGCAAATTCCAACATAGTAATATCGTCAGATTGCGGAGCTCCTTTAGTGAATTTTTTCACATCATTTAAAATCATATTCAAGTTATCGGCCGGCTCATTTTTTGCTTTTTGCAAAATTTTTAACAATCTGTCTGCACCATAAAATTTAAACGATTTATTTTCGGCCTCTGTAATTCCGTCAGTGTAAAGCAATATGTGTTCGTCAGGCTCTAATATCAATGATTGTGCAACAAATTCGGTATCGAGTTTAACACCTAAAACAATGTTTTTTTGCGGGTGCAAAAATCTGTATCCGAGTTTGGTCTTAATCATCAAAGGAGTATGTCCGGCATTGATATAATCTACCTTACCGCTTGTTAAATCAATTTCGGCCATAAAAGCGGTGACAAACATACAAGCATCATTTCCCTGATACAATTCATTATTAACCCGATAAAAAACCTCATCTACACCGATTTTGCTTTTGGCAATGTTCTTAATTAAGGCTTGGGCTTTCATCATAAACAATGCCGAAGGAATCCCTTTGCCGGAAACATCGGCAATAACAATGGCAAATTTGTTGTTGTCTATAAAAAAGAAATCATAAAAATCACCGCTTACTTGTTGAGCCGGCATCATTAATGTAGCAATCTTAAATGCTTCGTGCTGAGGATAATCAATCGACAAAGCCGAATTTTGTATATCTCGGGCAATTTCAAGCTCACTGATGCTTTTTTGTTTTTCAATTGCTTGTGATTTTTCTTTGTTGATATATTCTAAAAGGTCAGTACGCATATTCGATAGGGCTTTTGATAAAATATCAATATCTTTAGAGGAGGGGATTTGTGTAAAACTGTCCGAAAAATTGCCGTTTCCGTATTCGTGTGCCAATTGTCCCAAAACCAATAATTGGTCGGTGGAATGCTTACATATACGATACACAATAAATGAAATGGCAATCACTCCGGCCAAAAGTGATAAGAAAATCAAAGTTCTGAATTGATACAACGGCTTTAAAAACTCATTTTTTTCATAAGCTAAAAACATTGCCCAATTAATCGGCTCAATCGGGGTATAAAAATAAATCGTCGGACTTTTATAAATTGATGAAAACGGAAGTTCAATCTTGCCTTTTTTACCGGAAAAAGCTTCTTTTCCCGCACTTGCAAGTTCAGGCAGGCCGAGCTTGTCGGACAATTCATAAACCGTGGTTTTTAAGGCAATATCAGGATTCGGGTGTGTGATATATAATCCGGAACGAGATAAAAATAACAATTTTCCCGTTTCATAAAAAGAATAGTTGCTGATTGCTTTTTGCACATCAGATAGATTAACGGTAAGAGCTGCTAAGCCGTTAAACTTGTCATTGTCAATAAATTTAAATGGAATAAGACCGGTAACAACGGCTTGGTTGCTGTGTTTATCCAAATATGGGTCAGTCCAGTAAATTTTATCTTGTTTGGGGGTTTGAGCAAACCACTCAAATCTGTCATATAAATTATTTATGTTTTCAGATGTGAAAACAATTTCACCGTTTTGTTCTTGACTGCTGATATAAAGTGTGCCTTTAGCCACATTGTTCGGATTAAACACATAAACCCAAGCATTTAAATAATTCAGTTCAGAATGATAAACCGTTTCAATGGCGGAATTGAGCGTAATTTTAATGGAAGAAATATTGTCTTTGGGAAAATAGTTTAATGTGTTTTTGATATTATAAATAATTTGTTCGGTATCTTTAACCAAATGCCCCAAATCATACGAATATGCTTCCAATGTTTGTCGGGCAATATTTTCGGTTTGCTTGTAGATTATGGGTTTTGCCCGTTCGGTGATATAAAAAGTCAAAAAAGCAAAGACAAGACAAATACATGTCAATATGCTGACATTTAATTTAAAATTAAGCGACTTATACTTGAGCCAATTTTTAATTGCCTTTATCATGGTTTGGGTTCTAACATACTTTCAAATCCGGTATACTCAAAAATTGTCCTAAGAGAATCGGAAACATTTACCAGTAAAATCGTTCCGCCTTGTTCATAGAGCTTTTTTTGAAACAGCAACATTGCTCGTAAGCCTGAAGAAAAGACATATTCAACATCTTGCATATCAAAAACAAGTGAAGTTACACCTTCTAAGTTAATTTTATCAAGAAGTTCCGGAGTGGTATTCGGGTCAAGCCAACCGATGAGCTTGCAATAAAGTGTGCTGTTGTCCTTATTTTGTTCAATGTACAATTTTTTTCTATCAGCCGTCATATAATTCTCCGTTAACATAATTTTCTTTACAATGCTATTAAAAAGATATACCCTTGTCAAGAAAATAGCTAAGATGTTGAAGAAAAAAGCACACAAACAGTGAGATATTTTGATAAGATGAAGGCAAAAATCAGAAAATATTTTGGTTTATTTATGTTGTTAGCGTGTGTTTTAATGTCATATAGTGTGTTGTATGAGCCTTATACACTAAGGATAACTGAATATAAAATCCCCAATAAAAAACTTTCAGGCTTAAAAATTGTATTTGCCGCTGATTTTCATATTGCACCATATACTTGGGAAAAACGGCGTTTGCAAAAAATTACAGATACCATAAATGAGCAAAATGCCGATTTGGTTATTTTAGGTGGCGACTATGTAAACAGGCATACGCAAGACTCATCTTTACCGCCGCAACAGATTGTCGATGAGCTGAAAAAAATTAAACCGCCTTTGATTGTCGTATTGGGAAACCACGATTCATATTATGGTAAAGGTGCGGTTAAAAAAGCTTTTGAAAATGCCGACATTCCGGTTTTGGACAATCAAAATGTCAAGTTTAGCATAAAAGGTAAACAATTTTTTGTTGTCGGAGTGGCAGACTGTTATACCGATACTCCGAATATAAAAACAGCCTTAAAGAATGTTGATAAACCGATAATTTTTGTGGCTCATTCGCCGGATAGTTTTGACGGACTGAATGGGGTGGCTGAAATCGGGTTTGCCGGCCATACCCATGGCGGACAAATAGTTTTACCGTTTTTGGGGGCTTTGTATGTGCCTAATCATAAAAGAAAAGACTATGCGGCAGGCTTGTTCTATGAATATAATAAACCGCTGATTGTAACATCAGGCTTGGGAACAAGCATTGTCCCGATGCGTTTTAACAATCGTCCGGAAATTGTATCCGTAACATTTTAATTTTTGTTGCATCAAAAAGAGCTTTAGCTCGTAAAAGCTAAAACTCTTTTGTAGTTTGCTATGATAACATAATAATATGGAAAAGGTTAGCAACCCACCAAGCCTGTTGGTGTTACTGTACAAGATTTGCCTGTAGCATTTTTACATGCTATTGCTCTGGCGCAATCGCTATATGTTACATATTTAGTATTACAATGCATACAAAGAGGAGCACGCAAAGTAGTTGATGTTATAGTAGAACCGCATGTATATGCATTTGTAACATATCCATAGCCACTACTACATTCCCAATCTGTAACAATTTGTCTTGTTTCACCGCAAGCAGTACAATTGGTGTATTTTAATTGTGCATTTGTCGGCATAGATGCGGTTATTTCATCAGTTTTATCAATACAAATATCATTATACACGCATTGACCGACACAAGCGGTTAGGGTGCTATCATTCGGACAAGTGATAATGGTAGAACACCAAGCCGCTTTATTTTCGCTTGTATATCCGAGTTCAGCACAATCAAGTTCATTGCCACCTGCAACACATCTTTTATAATTGGTATTAAACGGGCAATAGAGATAATTTTTACAACCTGAAACATCTTGGCTGGAATAACCCAAAGTTTCACAGTCGCCGGCGGTGTTTTCGTTTTCAACGCAACTATTGGTGCCGGCATAGTCTTTTACGCAAGTTGTAGCCTCTGAAACTAAAGGAAAAACAAGGAAAATAAATAAAAACAGTTTAATCATAGCAAATCTCCTTAAAAATATGGTTATATTTGTTATTCTAAACCGTTTTTTTTTTTTGCAAGTAAAAAGAGTCTTTATGTGGATTTAAATCAAAAATGAGGTAAGAAAATAAATTTAATTTTTACGATTCGCCATTTTTTATTTTTCGAACTGTGATATCAAGCTTTAATTCTTGTTGTAATTTCATAAGATTGTCTCATATTTGAGGGGATATAGAAATTTATTATGTATTATATACGAAAAAAAATAAAAATACTATTGACAAGTAAAAAATCATACTATATAAGAACACACGATGCGATGCCAACATAGCTCAGTTGGTAGAGCTACTGATTTGTAATCAGTGGGTCGGGAGTTCGAGTCTCTCTGTTGGCACCATTAAAACAAAACACCGTTGAGGTGTTTTTTTTGTTTTAAAGTGCCGACAAGAGAGGTAAGAACTTACGACCCACTTGGGTCGGGTCGAGGATAAATATTGCTCTTAGATGAGCAATATTTACCGCAGATTACCTTTTTGTTAACTTGTGAGCAAGAGATAACGAAGCGAAACAAGTGTTACAAAAAGGGTGACCGAAGCGAGTTAGAGAGCGTTTGAAAAACGCGAACTTATGAGCAAGAACGAGACTGATGTTGGCACCATTAAAACAAAACACCGTTGAGGTGTTTTTTTTGTTTTAAAGTGCCGACAAGAGAGGTAAGAACTTACGAGTTCATCGGACTTATCGTCAAAAGTAGTGGCGGAAAAAAGAAACAAAAAACAAACTCACCCCTCATTTTTATGAAATAAAAATGTCTTGGGGTCTTCGAATTAGTAAAAAACACAAGATTTTTGTTTTTTATTCTCATACTTTGAAACCGCCCCTAACTGTCACTCCGGCACTTGATGCCGGAGTCCAGGTGGTAATATAGCTAAATTATTCCCTGGATACCGGTGTCTATTCCGAACTAAAGTTCGGGCACCGGTAAGACCGTGATGAGAGAGACACCTCTACATCATTTTTGATTTAAATTCTTTAAACGACTCTTTTTACTTGCAAAAAAAAAAACGGTTTATGATGCGATGTGAAAGGCAAATTTTTGCACCTTTCAAATGTACTTAAACTTAATTTTTGTAAAGGAATTAAAATTATGAGAAAATATTTTCTTTTAAGTCTTTCTTGTATATTTAGCAGTTATCAGGCAAATGCTGATAATTCATTTGCGGCCGGACAATTTACAGCTGGTGTATATGTCACCCAAGCTGATGAAATTACTTGTGAACAAAATCTTGAGGCTAGAATAGTTGTTAAAGACAAACCTGAACAATTTACATTACAAATTCTCCCCAATGCATATAATATGGGTGTTTCTGTTGATACCAATGTGATAACTGCTGTTGTAACACCTGCACAATGTACAATATCAAACGGCACATTTACTGATGTTTCTAAATTTGAGCTACCAACTGTTGTACCATTAAATTCTGCAGGAAGTGATGATATTCTTTCCGCAACTCAATCAACCATTGGTGATTTTGAGCTTGTTATATCACCTGATGGTAAAAGTGTAAATATCGGTGGAACATTTACTATCTATCCTGAAGATATACCAAATACACCAGATCAGATGATAGGTTCAGTAATTCCAATTACTTATACTTATGAATAAGCACAAAGCTCCGTGTCTAACTAAGTATTTTAGGCACAAAAAAACTCGCAGGATTTTCCTGCGAGTTTTTTTGAGCATTATTAACTTGCTTTTTTAAGCTCCTGATTTTCCAGTTCTTCAAGAACTTGTTTTTTCAAGGTAATATTATCTGTCTTACCGGTTGCAAATGTCGGAATACTGTCTTGATACATTATGATACGAGGTAAGAACAATTCAGATAAACCATTGTTTTTTACATATTCGTGTAAAACAGATTGTTTAACTTGTTTGTTGTTGGTAACCAAAACAATCTGTTCACCTTTGCTTTCATGCGGAATGGATACAACACCATATTCAAAATCAGGTCCCATCCACTCGTAAGCCTTAACAACCATTTCCATAACAGCGGTCAAAGATACCATTTCACCGCCGATTTTTGCAAAGCGTTTGATACGGTCACGAATATATACAAAACCGATTTCATCAATTTCAACCACATCACCGGTCTTATACCAACCGTCTTCCGGCGGTACCAAAACTCCCGGATTTTCGGGCAAATAGTATCCCAACATAACATTCGGACCTTTAACCCAAAGTTCACCGCCGTTTTCAATTCCGGGAACAGTCTCAATTTTATATTTCATTGCCGGCAATAATTTACCGATTGAACCGAATCGATTAAACACACTGTTGTTACCGGTTACCACCGGAGCGCATTCGGTTGAGCCATATGCTTCCATCATTCTGATACCCATGCGTTCCATCCACATATTGCGGGTATCAAGCTTAACAGCTTCGGCACCGCCATACATAAAGCGTATATTATGAAAATCATACGGGTGAGCAATTTTTCCGTATCCTCTGAAGAATGTGTCCGTACCGAACATAATGGTTGCTCCCAACTCATAAACAAGTTCGGCAATTACACGATAATGAAGCGGTGAAGGATACAAAAACAATCTGGCACCTTCAAATAAGGGGAAAAATGTGCCGACCGTTAAACCGAAACTGTGGAACATCGGCAACGCATTAAACACCAAATCAGTTGTATTCAGGGTTTCAAGACAAGCCAATTGTTTTGTATTTGAAATGATATTAGCATGGCTCAATACAACGGCTTTAGGTGCACCCTCAGAACCTGATGTAAACAAAATTACAGCCTTTTTGTTGCCACCGTCTTTGTGCGGAACGCGTTTAATTTTATAACGCAAAAAAGCACCGATTTTGGCCAACAAACCAATGTGTTTTGCCATATGCTCCAAATAGAACACTTCAACACCGCTGGCTTTTAACAACTCAACAACCGATTCTAATTTTGCCGTTCTGACAAAAGTCAACGAGGTTATAACCATTTTAACTTGTGCGGTTTTGCACATAGAGAGCATATTTTTGGCGCCAACCGAAAAGTTAAGCATTACAGGCACTCTTTCATATGCGGACAAACCAAACAATGTGCAAACCGTGGCAATGGTGTTTGGCAACATCAAACCTACATGCTCAAAATGTAAAGTTCTTTTTTTGAAAAACTTACCGATTACAAAAGCCTTAATAATCAAATCTTTAAATGAATTGGGCTTGCGATTGATATCCTCAATTACACGAGGGCGTTTGAAGAAAAAACCTTTTTTGGAATGAACTTTTGAAGTTTTCATCAAATGAGCAAACAATGAAATGTTCGGATTATAATTAATCTCAAAGTTCATATCTCGTAAAATTGTGTAAACCTCATTGCTGATGTGGTCGCGTTGACGACGCAATTCGTCTTTTAATTTAAAAGGCTTGGGCTCTCCAACCGTAATGCGCATTTTGGGTAACGGACGATGCGGTAATTTGCCTTTGGTCTTAGAAAAGTATCCATATTGCGGACCGTCAATCCACACCGGAATAATCGGCGATTTTGATTTATCGGCCACCAACCCCGGAGCTTCGTAAATTTTCATCAAACCGCCGCTTTCGGTTATGCGGCCCTCGGCAAAGATAACCACCAATCTGCCACTGTCAACCTTTGCGATAAGCTCTTTGATATCCGACGGCTCAATGGGATTAAAAAGCATTGTATCGGCATATTTCATCAAATTTCTAATCCAATGACGACGATGCAAATGACCATTTAAAGCAAAAACCGGATTTCCGGGCAAAAAGGCATATAACAACAACGGATCAAGATATGATACATGGTTGGATACATAAACACCCTTTTGGGGAAGCTTTTTCAAATCAAAGCAAATTTTACATCTGCTTTTAAATATGGTAAAGAATGCTCTTAAACAAAATTTTACAAATTTATTCAAAGTTTTTCTCCATCAGTTACTACATATATTGTGTTGTATACAAAAATCTCAATTTTGTAAAGATAAAAAAAAGTCTAGTGGATAGCTGAAAAAATCTTAAGAATAACATACTGATTTTGCGTTGCTTTTAAAAAATTATCAACGAGGATAATCTTTTAGGCTTGCTTTTTGTTTTTTTATTGTCTATAACGCCCCAGTAACATATTATGTACATTTATTTCAAATATGCCGCAAATATTACAAAAAATTACAATAAACAATAAGTAAGGTATTGATGCATATTAAGTTACTTTTGGATTAACAGAAGAAGTGAATTAGTAATATGAATAAACTTTTAACTTTAACAGCATTGGGAACTGTTTTATTGGCTGCCAATGCAAATGCTGCCGGTTTCCACTTGCGTGAACAGTCAGCTGCAGCTCAAGGTAACGCTTTTGCAGGTGCAACAGCAGGTGCCGAAAACAATTCTTATGCTTATTTTAATGCAGCAGGTTTAACCAGACAAAAAGGAACACAATTTAACATTGGCGGAACATACATTGCGCCTAAAGCAAGAGCCGAAAATGTTAAATATGTTGACAACAGCGGTAACACTCAAAGAGGCTCTGATGTTAACAACATCGTGCATGCCGCAGTTGCTCCTAATATGAATTTTTCTCATCAACTTGATGAAAAAACATTTTTAGGCGTTTCTTTAAATGTTCCTTACGGTATGGTAACAAAATATGATAAAGATTGGGCAGGTTCCGATCATGGTATCACATCAAAAGTTACCTCCGTTACCGTTACTCCGATGGCTGCTTACAAAGCAACCGATAAGTTATCATTGGGTGCCGGTGTTCAGTTGCAATATATGAAAGCAAAATTGACCAACAGTGCATCAGGATTTGGTGTTGAGCATGTTCGTCTTGAAGGCGATACATTTGATATCGGTTATCAATTAGGTGCTTTGTACGAATTTAATGACAATACTCGTATCGGTTTAGGGTACAGAAGCGAAGTTAAGCACAAATTAAAAGGTGAAATTGAAGCATCTCCTTCTGCAGCTTCCGGTATGACAGGTGCAGTAGTTAATGCTTTGCTTAACCAAGACATCAGTGCTCATTTAACAACTCCTGCTATGGCCTCGATTGGTTTATTCCACCAGTTAAACGAAAAATGGGCCGTTATGGCAGAATATCAGCGAGTATTCTGGAGTTCTTTTGATTATCTTACCATTATGGGCGAAGATACAAAATCACAAGTTTCACAGGTTAAAGAAAAATGGCGTGATACAAACTTCTTTGCCGTTGGTGCAAGTTATCAAATTGACAATCAATGGAAATGGCGTTTAGGTTTAGCTTATGACCAATCTGCCGTTCGCATGAAACACAGAACTCCTCGCATTCCGGATTCGGATCGTTTGTGGTATTCAACAGGTTTGAACTATCAATATAACGATAAGTTGAGTTTTGACTTGGCGTATACATACATTTATGCTCACAAAGCTCATATGCATACACAAAACATTACTCCAAATGATGTAAACAGAGCTTCAGTAGACTTTACAAACTCTGTTCAGTTGTTCGGTTTCTCGCTTAATTATAAATTCTAATTTAAGCAAAACAAAAAACTCTCCGGCTTTTCGGTCGGAGAGTTTTTACATACAAAAACGGCGCTCATTAAAGGGCGCCGTTAATTAATAATACGAGAAAAGATTTTTACAACTAACGCAGTCTCAATACAACTTCGTTGTTATATCTTGCCGTCAGGGTACCATCTTCGGTGGTGAATACATAACCGTCAACCTTGGTTGAGAAGTTACCGTCTCTCCAATTCCACCTCGCAAGAGTGGTATTACGAACATTACGCATACAAGTATCACCTACAAAGTACGCAATTCTGTCCTTCATATCCTTTGCTATGGCCGGCTCCCACTTTCCGTTAAGATAAACACCACTGTTATAAGTGCTGTCATAATTTCCTTCAACAAAGTTTCCGGAAGTAATGTTCTCAACGGTAGGAACGATTGTGTTCATATTAAACACAACAGCAACAGCTCCCTTGTCAGTTCTGATGCAAAGACATTTCTGAGCATAATCGCCGCTCTTGTCATCTGCCGGCACTGCACTGATACCTGCACCAAGAATTTTTCCCCACTCAGGAGGTAAAATCCTTTCAACCGGTTTTTCAACACAGATATCTGTATTTGCCTTACCGATTCCCGTATACGAGTCAGAAACAACATCATAAGTATAGTTCACATTGTTTACATAAGGATAAACATTATAAACTATACCATCAGTAGTCACCTCACCAGACTTTGCTCCAACACTGCTCACACCCTCTGTGACAGACCAACTTCCATAGTCAAATTCTACCTCATAGTACTCGTTCTTGTAAACAGCCCTCTGGCTATTGTACGAATACTGGTTATTAAAGGACTTATGGCCGTTATCGGCTGTTGATGAATAACTGTTTGTCTTAGTATAGACTGTCCAGTTACCATCCTTTGCTGATGTTTCACTTCCAGCTACAGAACCATTTGACAATGTCGCATAGTCAGTATTTTCAGTGTAAACTGTCTGCTTAGAAGGACCAGAAAACCCAAAAGTCAACACCTTTGTGATTTCTCTTTCGTTCTTCTTTCCGGAATTTGACCAGACCTCATATTCTTTAAAAGAAACTCTTTCAGATGTTGCTGAGATAATCTCTCTTTTTACATCAGAAAAAGACTTTCCGGTCATTACATCTTCGTGCTTGAGCACTCTAGAGTAAGGAACCGCAACAGAATAGGTCTTAGTCTCGGCAGTAGCTTTTGTTTCAACAACATCTTCACGCCTTACATCTACATTAAAGTAGAGAATAACATCATAGACTGTTGAGTCAGCATTTGATTTCAACTCATTGCGAGATGCACTGAAAGTGCTGTATCTCACATTAGATATTGAAGAATGCACAAAAGCCGTTTCGCCATAAGCTTCCTTCTCAAATTCGGTAGCAGAAACAATCTTCTCACCCTCATTGAACCTAAAATTATAGTTCTGTGAGCGAGCTGTTGTTGTAAAGCCGCCTGAATTTTTAGAATTAAGCTTATCTCCGTCTCTTGAAGAACCGGCAAGAGTAACCTTAGAAAGAGCATCTTCGGTTTCTACATACACCACATCGGGAGCATTAAAGATTGCCTCAAGGTTAATATCCCTTTCGAAGCTGTTTCTTTCTACTTCCGTATGGTTTCTGTAGGTTACAAAATCACCATTTACCTTTTGCTTAACGGTAAAAAGCTGTTTTGTAGCCGTATCAAATTTGCCCTCGTATCCGGTGTTCTCAAGCTTTACTTCTACAACCTCCGGCTGATACACTCTCTGTAAAGGAACTCGAACTGTATAAGTTTTGTTCACTTCGGAGTTTTCTTTGCACTCAACCTCAACATCAAAGTAAAGATTGATATCATAAACGATTTCATCGTTGTTTGACTGCTCTTTATTAAGCTCTGCATCATACTCTTTGTACGATACATTCTTAATTAAAGCATATGCAAAAAGTGTGTCAGCATCAAAAAGCTGCTGATAAACAGTTTCAGCGGTAACCACCTCATTTTCATTGAACTTAAATGTATAGTTCTTTGAAGTGGTAGTCATTGTAAACTCGTCCTTTGCTTCGCTTGTAACAACCTCATCATCAGATGAATTTGACTTAAGCGCAACATCGGTAAGCTTAGCCTCGCTGTTTACAATAACCCTCTTAGGTGAGGCCGTAAACATAGCATCGAGATCAAGGTCATACTTGAACATCTTTCGTCCGATTTCCTTATCTCTCAAAGTAGTAACAAAGTAACCTTTGACATACTGCTCAACTGTAAACAGATTGTTTGCAGTGGTGTCAAGCTCAACTTTATACTCTGTATCCTTGATGCTTGTCTCAGCCTCAGCCGGAGCCTCCTTAAAGATTCTCTGTAAAGGAACTCGAACTGTATAAGTCTTGTTCACTTCAGAGTTCTCTTTGCATTCAACCTCAACATCAAAGTAAAGATTGATATCAAACACGGTTGAATCCGCATTTGACTTAGCTTCATCAAGCTCTGCATCATACTCCTTGTACGACACATTCTTAATTAAAGCATATGCAAAGATAGTGTCTGCATGAGAAAGCTGCTGATAAACAGCTTGAGCGGTAACTACCTCATTTTCATTGAACTTAAATGTATAGTTCTTTGAAGTGGTAGTCAGTGTAAACTCGTCCTTTGCTTCGCTTGTAACAACCTCATCATCAGATGATGAAGCAGTATGCTCAACCTTAGAAAGATTCTCTTTCTTTGAAACATAAACCACTTGTGGCTTTGCTTCAAATTTTGCATTTAGGTTAAGGTTATGAGCAAAAGGAGCCCTATCTACCTCTTTTTCACCCTTATACAAAACCAGATTACCCTCTACATACTGCTCAACCGTAAACAGATTGTTGGCGGTGGTGTCAAACTGAGCGGTGTGCGCCGTGCCTTCATATACAAGGGTCTGACTTGGGTCAGCGATTCCCTCTGCAAATCCGACATAGGTGCTCTCCATTTCTTCTTTCGAGCACGACAAGCTGCATATTACAACCATAATAGCAGCGAGAGCTGTTAAAGCTCTTGTAACGGTTTCTTTAGCCATATTTTTAGATTTTTAGATTAAACAACTAAAGTTTTTGCGTACACCTAACGGTTTTGAAAAATCTTTTCAATTTATCAAATAATACACACAAAAACTTTTTATCCATTACAATTTAGCAGAAAAATCGCCAACTTACAAGAAAAAAATGCGCTTAAAACGCATTTTTTTGACAAAACATTTTAGCCTGAAAAGTGTCGATAAAACAATATGTTATATCAGTCGCACAATCTTTCGTTAGATTTCACCCTAACCATATAGTCTAATTTTGCGGTTGCGTTTGGTTTTAAGTTTATTTTCCATTCGTACAAATTGATATTTTTAAGATTGCCTTTTATGTTTTCTTTAACAACTTGATAATCTTTTCCGATATGTTGTGCAAAAACAACCTCTGAACTTACATCTGAGCTGTTAACAAACTCAACTTCCGCAGTATAATCTCTAATGATATCTCCATTATAACAACCGTTTCCGATAAGTTGATTTTTAGATTTTGAAACTTCTTTTACATCAACAATTTTACCTTGAGCAAACACATCAAACATTTGTCCCAGTCTTAACTCAATTTTTTCTCCTTTGGCAGTGTTTGCAATGGTATTTTCGCCGATAAACTGCATATTGTTTTGCGCATCGTTTTCATAAAACCGAATCGTACCGGCAGGGAGCACCAAATCCAAATTCGCTTCTTTGGTATTATCTAAAATGTAATATATATCAGGGTGCATTTTTTCAAACGATGCACTTTCCGTTCCGCTAAAGTACAATCTTGATGTTAAGCGACCTTGTTTTTTATATTTTACATCAAATTTTTCAAACAGGCTGATTTGTTTGGTCTGATTGTTTTTTATATCGGTTCGGTTTGGCAAACTGTACAGTTGATATGAGCTTAAAGATTGAGGCGCAACTCCCGATTCTGCCATAGCATCTGTTTCAACTGCCGCTCCGAGAGCTTTGGTCATCATAATCCGATTAGTTCTTATCGGGCTTTCATATACCTGATTTACATCGCCGGCAATTAAATCTATCTTGGCATTTTCATAATCTGCACCCGAGTTGTTGTTTATGGTTACCCAAGCCGTCAAATTCAGCAAATTTTCATTTTTTATCCGAGCTACATAATTGGTTTTCCACGATATTGAACTTGTAAGATATGCAAGCTCAAGTTCTTGAGTTATTTCTTTATTGCTGTTGATTTTGGCGATTAAAGTCGGTTTTTCACGCAAATTTTGCGGTAATTTTTCAAAAACTAACCGGCCGTTAAAATCGGGCTCAATACCGTAATCAAATTCCAAAACCGGCTTAGCTCCGCTTGCACTTACAATTTTTGCCTTGTTAAAAATATTTTCGCCCGTTGTCGGATTTTGGGATATGGTTTTAACCGTTTCTCCAATCGATTTTTGTATGATATTTTCATTGGTTATCAAGTCATAATCATAATTTTGCTCCAAAACATTTATGTCCTTACCGACAATAATTACGCTTTCAGGCTTAATTTTGGTTGCCACTCCTTCAAATGCAACTTCGTTGTTACCTTGTCTCAATTTGGTTTTCATCAAATTTTTTACCAAAGCCAAATTATTGTTATAGATGCTTATTTGAGTATCTTTTATAGTATCTTGAGCATAGCTTTGAGCGGTTAAAAACAAACAACAAAGCAATAACATTTTAGCAAACATTTTAATATCCCCTTTACAAACAACATTTTCATTTAAGGTATTACACATAAAAGCATATTACAAGTTTTATCTTTTGTATGGTGGATTTTTATTTTCGGACCATTATATCTTATGCGAAACAACATTTTAGGGAGGAAATAATGAAATATATAAGCTTAAACACCGGTGCCAAAATGCCCGTTATCGGCCTTGGTACTTTCAAATCCGGAGCAGGCGAAGTTTATCAGGCAATTCGTTGGGCCTTAAAGCTCGGATATAATCATTTTGACTGTGCCTCAATTTACGGCAATCAAGAAGAAATCGGACAAGCGTTTCACGATGCTTTCAAAGAAGACAATCTCAAACGAGAACAAATTTTTATCACTTCAAAACTCTGGAATGATTCTCACAATCCGCAAGATGTGTTACCGGCTTTAGAACAAACATTAAAAGAACTTCAACTCGAATATCTTGATTTATGGTTGATGCACTGGCCTGTTGCTCAAAAAAAAGGCTCAGCAGTACCGCAAAATGAAGATGACCTGATTTCACTGTCAGAACTTCCGTTAAGTGTTACTTATAAACAAATGGAAAATGCGCAAAAACAAGGACTTACCAAAGCAATCGGAGTTTCAAATTTTGGGCAAAAAAATTTGGAAAACATAATCTCAGAATGCGAAATTGTTCCGGCTGTCAATCAAATAGAATCGCACCCGTATTTGGTGCAAACCGAACTTATAGATTTTTGCAAAAAAAATATGATTACAGTTACCGCCTATTCTCCTTTAGGGGCGGGAGAACATATCGGCCAAGAAAATTTGCTTGAAGATAAAACCATTGTCGAAATTGCACAAAAACTTAATATTACACCGGCTCAAGTTTTGTTAAGTTGGCAAATAAATCGTGATGTTGTTGTTATTCCAAAATCCGTACACGAAGCCAGACTAAAAGAAAACTTAACAGCATTAAATGTTGCTCTAGACAGTGAAGATATGCAAAAAATTTCAAGTTTGAATAAAAATCATCGTTATATTGATGCCAAAGTTTTTGCATACAAAGACTATACGCAAGATTCGATTTTTGCTTAAAAGTTTTAAGCACTTTTTAAGTTGTTTCAAGTTACTATCCTTTCAAGAGTTTTTGAAAGGATAGTGCTATGAAATTAATGTTTTATACGATACTGGTTGTAATTATTGCTTCGTTGTTAACTTGGTCAATCGGCAAAATTGAGCCCAAGCAACAATTTGAATATGTAAAATCATATGCTTATGATATCAGCTCAAGCATATCATCAGGCATATCCGATTTGACATCAAGCGCTTCTAAGCTGAAAGACCGCTTAAAAGGTGAATATGATGTGGCTGCCGATGCTTATAAAGATTCTGTCATTGGAGAAGAAAAGCCAAAAACTTTCGGTTTTAAACCGTAATTTTCAATTATATTAAATAACACTTGACAAAATTGTAAATATAAGCTAAATTGCAGGCATTACAATATTATTAATTAACTAAATCAATCATTATGAAAGACAAAATTTTTATTTGGCTCGGCCTGATATGTGTGGTCGTTGGCGGAATCGTTGCTCACAATGTTTCAAAATGGGCATTTTTGTTGATATTGGGACTTTATGTTCCTTTGTGTGTTTTTGCTACCGAAAGACATGAAAATCGGACAATAGGTTTTTTTGTAGCATCATTGGCCACTTTGGTTGTAATGTTGCTCTTAAAACTGAATGCACACTATGCTTTTATGGCAATTCCCGCCGCAATGCTGGTCGGTTATGCTCTTATATCCGATAAAAATTGTCTATCAAGCATTGCAGTATGGATTTCCGCACTGATATGGGGTGCTTTGCTGTTTGTTGTAAGCAATTTGATGTACCTCTTGGTATAAAAAACTTCAACCCGTCGACTTAGTCGTCGGGTTGAAGTTTTTTAGGGGATGAAAAATCTAACTCCGGTATTTTTGCCTTATGTAAGAAAAAATAATTTTTAAGTGAAAAGCTAAAATTCAGCAGATTAGACTTGATAAAAAGGAAAGCACAAGGGCATTCGAATATAATTAAAAATTTTTTGCTGATGCAAAAATCAGCGGTGACTTGTTTATTAAAAATTTAAATACCATCACCCCAAAGATGACTAATTATCCACAATAGACTCTTTAAAATTGCAAAAAAAACCCCTCCGGTTTATGATGTGAGCAAAATATAATATATGGAGTTAGTTTGATGAAAAAAGTTTGTGAACTTGGAAGAAGTATGGTAGAAATGCTCGGTGTTTTGGCTATTATCGGAGTTTTATCGGTCGGTGGCATTGCAGGTTATTCAAAAGCCATGCTAAAACATAAAATAAACACAACATTAGATATTGTATCAGGTGTTATTGCAAAAATAACTGAGTTACAAGTATCCGATTCATTAACGGGTGACATAGATGTTGAAGACGCACCTAAAATAGGTCTTGACTGTGATTTATATTTTGATGAGCATTATAATGGTCATAAGTGCAAACTTCCTATTGGTGATTATGGCTTTGCGAGTTACACAAATGGTTCCACATATTTTAGTATATATCCTACAATTGACTTTGCTGTTGATATGTGTAATGCCTTTTTTACAAGCGGTATATATAAGCACTTACATTCTTATGAGTACATTAGAATAGATGCTCCGGTTGATGCAGCGCTGTTTTCTCCGGAAGATATGATTAATATAAATATGTCACAAATAAGTAATACTTGCAAATCTACTTGTAGCAACCCAGAGGCCGTGTGTACGATAGATGTGTTTTTTCAATAATCTGGTATTAAAAGTTTAGATGCTTAAACAATAGTGCAAAACGACAGCTATCAGGCAACCGAGGATAAAACCTGCAATTACTTCATTTGGGGTATGTCCCAACAATTCTTTAAGTTGTGCCGACTTTGTTTTGATGTCAGACTTATAAAAATCTTTAATTATCTGGTTAACGATTCGGGCAATATCACCGGCATTTTTGCGTAATCCTGCGGCATCATGCATAACTACCAAAGCATATCCGCTGCTAAGGGCAAAAAACAACGAGTCAAAACCGGCAATCAGCCCCAATGATGTGGTTAAGGCACACACTCCGGCACTGTGAGAACTGGGCATTCCGCCGGTGCTTGACAACACGGTCATATCAATTTGTTTGGTTTTAACATAGTGTGTCAAAATCTTTAAGGCCTGTGCGATAAAAACACCTAAAAGTCCGCTGATTATTGCTTCATATCCTGTATTAAGAATCATTTTTTCACCTCATAAAATTATGCTTTGAGAGAATAGCAAATTAAAAAATAATCAAAATGATATATACCAAGTTATAAACAAAAAACTTTTAACTTCAAATTTTAATGGCCGCTTTTTCCAACTCACGAAGTTTGTCACGATAAACCATTGCTTGCTCAAATTCCAGATTTAAGGCGGCTTCCTTCATCAACTTGGTATATTCTCTGATTTTTTTATCAATATTTTTCAAATCGGCAACAGGTGTTTTTTCATCTTTTGCAAAATCAGTTTCGGTCATTTCTTTTAAGGTTGAAGAAATGCTTTTTTTGATGGTTTGCGGGGTGATGTTATGCTCTAAGTTATATTTTATTTGTTTTTCACGACGACGATTTGTTTCATCTAAAGCCGCCTTTATGGACATGGTAATTTTGTCGGCATATAAAATTACTTTGCCTTGTGCATTGCGGGCAGCTCTGCCGATGGTCTGAATCAGCGAACGGGCAGAACGCAAAAAACCTTCTTTGTCGGCATCTAAAATGGCCACCAGTGAACATTCCGGAATGTCCAAACCTTCTCGCAACAAATTAATTCCGACCAAGACATCAAAAACCCCTAAGCGCAAATCTCGTATAATTTCAATGCGCTCCAAAGTGTCAATATCAGAGTGCATATAACGAACTTTTATGCCGTTTTCATTCAAATATTCGGTTAAGTCTTCGGCCATTTTTTTGGTCAAAGTCGTCACCAACACTCTTTGACCTTGTTGCGCAATTTGTTTACACTGATGCATCAAATCATCAATCTGATTTTCAACCGGACGAACTTCACAAACAGGGTCTATAAGTCCGGTAGGACGGATAATTTGTTCTGAAAACACACCTTGACTTTGTTCTAGCTCCCAATCTCCGGGTGTTGCTGAAACAAATATGGTTTGCGGACGCATTTTATCCCATTCTTCAAATTTTAAGGGCCGATTGTCCAAACATGAAGGTAGCCTGAAACCATAATCCGCAAGTGTGCTTTTGCGGTTAAAGTCACCTTTGTACATAGCTCCGATTTGCGGAACTGAAATGTGGCTTTCATCAATAAACAACAGCGCATTTTTTGGAAAATATTCAAACAAAGTGGGTGGTGGTTCGCCTTGCAAACGACCGGTTAGATATCTTGAATAGTTTTCAATGCCTTTGCAATGTCCTGTTGTTTCAAGCATTTCTAAATCAAATCGGGTGCGTTGTTCAAGTCTTTGCGCTTCCAATAACTTATTTTGCGATTTTAATTCATCAAGTCTGAGTTTTAAATCGGCTCTGATGTGTGATATGGCTTGCGAAAGAGCAGGGCGAGGGGTTACATAGTGGTTTGCCGGATAAACAATAATTTCTGATAAATCGGCTGTTTTTTTGCCGGTTAATGCATCAAATTCGACAATGCTTTCGACTTCATCACCGAAAAAGCAAATTCTCCAGGCTCGGTCTTCATAGTGAGCCGGAAAAATGTCTAAAGTGTCGCCGTTTACCCTGAATGTGCTTCTGACAAAGTTTAACTGATTGCGTTCGTACAAAAGCTCGGTCAAATTGCGATAAATTTCTTGCGGCTCAATGATGTCACCGACTTTTATACCAAAGGCCATCGAAGAATATGACTCCATGGAGCCTAAACCGTAAATGCAAGAAACCGAAGCCACAATGATAACATCGTTTTCTTCTAACACATTGCGAGTTGCACCATGACGCATACGGTCAATTTGCTCATTGATGGCAGAGTCTTTTTCGATATATGTGTCGGTTTTGGGAATGTAGGCTTCCGGCTGATAATAATCATAATATGAAACAAAATATTCAACCCTGTTGTTAGGGAAAAACTCTTTCATTTCGGCATAAAGTTGTGCGGCTAAAATTTTGTTTGGAGCCATAATCAGAGCCGGTCTTTTGGCTTGTTCAATGATTTTTGCCATGGTAAAAGTTTTGCCCGAGCCGGTAACTCCGAGCAAGACCTGATTTTTAAGTCCGTTTTTTAAGCCGTCGCATAATTCTTTGATGGCCTGCGGTTGGTCACCTGAAGGCTCAAACGGACTTATTATTTTAAATTCTTTTTCTTTCATGGCATACAGTGTAATCATTTTTAAAAAAAAATAAATATTTTTTTCGTTTTAAAAACACAAGAACAAGAAAATATTAATAATTTCAAATTTATAATATAAAAAAAATTATCGGATATGTATGATGAAACCAGACTATGCAGAGTTTTTGATATCGGAATATAAAAAAGCCGGATTAAAACCGGAAGTAGCTTGCATTGACCAAAAAAAATACATAATTCCTTGTTTTTATATTCAAAATTGTAAATTTCCGTTAAAGTCGTTTTTGACGGATTTTTTTGACTTTATGCGCAAAGATTATGTCTTATATAAGCGATATAAGAAAAAAGTTTGTTATATTGCTTGGTTTGACGGTAAGAAAAAGCGTCGATTGATTGTGCCCTTTGTCTATCGTAACAGCAAAATTTCGGCTTCGCAAATTGCCGATAAAATTTTTGAAAAAGCGGCCAGAAAATATAAAAAAGCAGTTGTAACGGCAACGAACTTGGCAAAATTTTATCCGAATATGGTTTTTGAACATATGGTAAGCTCAAAAACCTTGTCCGAAATGCTCAAAGCCTTAAAATCCGTTCAGGTAAAACAAAATCGAACTATGGCAGTTTATATTACAGGAAAAGTAGGGGGATTCTTGTCTAAAAATCCGATGTTTGTGTTTGGTAATATATTTCATATTTCTGCTCCGTTGTTGCGGCAAAAGGCCAAAAAATGGGCTTTGAAAAAGGTTTTAAGTGCAACGGTTGCAAGCAGTGTATTTGTTGCACTAAATACCGATATTTAAAGTGTGTATAAGTTAGTTTTAATGTTGAATTTTTGGCAAAAAAGCACGACTATGAAGCCATACTACATTTTATGTAGTGATGGTATATTCACTATTAAACTAAAACAAAGGGTCTGAATATGAAATTTAACAAAACAATGCTTTTAGGAGCAACGGCATTGGTTGGTATGTTTAGTACAACTGATGTGGCAGCAAGTGTAAATAATTACATTGAAAGCGATGCTCAAACATATAATAATGATGTTGCAAAAAATCTGGATATTTTAGCAGTTGACGCAACCAGAACAGATAATAAAAGTTTTGGTGGTTATGCTTTTGTTAACAGAGGCGCAAGTTTAACTGTAACCGGTTCAACATATGAAAATATTACATTTGACGGTTATGGTGCGGTTTTTGCAACCAGAACACCTAAATCCGGAATGTTAGCAACATTAAATGTCGATGGTACAACATTTAAAAACAATCATGCAAAATTAGATGGCGGTGCTATTGCCAACTATAATGCATTAACGATTACGGGTTCTGTTTTTGAAGGTAATACCGCTAATTTGGATTTGGAAAACGGAGCATACTCAAAAGTTGTAGATATGAGCACCAGTATCGGAGGCGGAGCCATCGCTTTAGGTGCGGTGTCTGATGCCAAAATTGCTTCAATTACCGATACCAAGTTCATAAACAATATTTCGGGACGCTCCGGCGGTGCAATCGGTACTCGTTTAGGCAATGTGGCTGATAACTCGGGAGCAAAATTAAAAGTTTCTGCATATTTCAAAGGAAACCATGCTTTTCAAGATGGTGGTGCTTTGTATAACACATTCTATGCCGGAGAAAAAGGTGTAGAAGTTACAGGTGAGTTTGATGGCAATACTGCAGGTGTTTCCGGCGGTGCAATTTATAATGACGGTGCAAAAGATAAATCAGGAAATGTTGGCGGTAAAATGACCATTACGGATTCTACTTTTACCGCAAATGAATCCGGTGTAGACGGCGGTGCCATTTTTAACACAGGTGATTTAAAAATCAGCTCATCTGTTTTTGATAAAAATGTGGCTTCAATAGAAGGTGAAGGTTACGGCGGTGCTATCTTTTCAAACGCCAGAGGCCTTAATATAGATGGTACGGATTTTACCAATAATACCGCATATTCAGGTGGTGCAATTTATGAATCGAGATATTCTGCTTATAGTAGTGACAATGCTAAAGGTATGGTTATTTCAGATGCTACATTTACAAGCAACCATGCGGCTGCAGACGGCGGTGCTATCGGTCTTAGCAAAAAAGCCACAATTACTGATGCCGTATTTACATCTAACACTGCAGGTTTGTCAGAAGGCGGAATAAGTGCTGCTTCAGATGCAAACGGCGGTGGTGCTGTTTATGTTGCACAATATGGACAAGCAACTTTATCAAATGTTAAATTTTATGATAATAAGTCAGGTGCTCATGGTGGCGCTATCGGTGCAAGGCACAATGTTGCTGACGGAGGTTTCTTATCTTTAACCAATGCAATATTTGAGGGTAACAGTGCAACCAAAGAAGGTGGCGCTATTGCAAGTATTTATAATGGTTCTGTCAATATTGAAGATGCTACTTTTACAAATAATACGGCAGGTACAAATGGTGGTGCCATCTATATTGGTGTAGCTGACAACTTTGGCGGTTCAGACGGAAAATCTACACCTTCTACAGGTGGCGGTACTATCAATTTTTCAGGCTTGAATACATTTAGCGGTAACAGTGATGCCAAAGGTCTAAATGATATCTATAACGATGGTAGCATCAATGTTTTAAGCGGTGCTGAGCTTCAACTTGATGGCGGTATTTCAGGAACAGGTTCTATTGTTTTTGAAAGTGGTTCAAAGTTGCAAGTTAATGCTAATGAAACATTTATATCCAATGATGTTACCAACAACGGTGTTGAATTGAGCATGGTGTTTAAAAATGCTTATACCGGCCCATATGAAATGGTAACAGGAACAGTTACGGGTGCATTCGGTGATGTTGAAAACTCCTTGTATGACATCATTGAAACCGATGTTTTGGGTACATTTGAAATTTCTAAAAAATCCTCAGAAGAAATTGCTGAAAATACCGGTGCAAGCGGTAGTCAGGCGGAGGCTTTAGATGCAGTATTAAGCGGAACTTCCGAAAGCAACGAAAACTTTAATACTGCTGCCGATAACATTGTCGGAATGCTTCAAAACGAAGAAACAAAATCTGAAGGCTTGAAAGCATTAGATGCAATGTCAGCTGAAGCCGCTCCGATTGTTAAAGCTTCTCAAACCAATTTGGTTAGCCAGATTCATGGTGTGGTTTCTACTCGTATGACAGGCGGAAACATCAATGCCGGAAAAGGTAAATCATCAGGTGATTTGTTTGAAAATGCGGCTACTTGGGTACAAGGTATGATAAACCATACCAAGCTTGACGGTCAATTTGATACCGATACAAACGGTTTGGCATTTGGTTTTGAAAGACATGTAAACGATGAAATTAAAGTCGGTGTTGCTTATGCTTTGGCAAAAACCGTCATTGAAAGCTACAGTCGTGATACACAGGTTAAAACTCATTCTGCAATTGCATATGCCGAATATAAGCCTTCAAACTGGTTTGTAAATGGTATTTTGAGCTACAGTGTATCTGATTATGAAGAAGATAAAGTTGTTGCCGGTGTAAACGGTGAGGCCGATTATAAAGCAACCAACATTTCAATTCAAGCTGTTACCGGTTATGAATATTTAACCAAACACGCACTTGTTACTCCGACTTTCGGATTGCGTTATATGAATATTGACCGTGACGGTTACACCGATGCATTGGGTACCAATGTTGACAGTAACAACATGGATACATTAACTGCCGTGTTGGGTGTTAAATTCTCTGCAAACTATGTTGTAAGAGAAAAGACATACACTCCGGAACTTCGTATGGCTGTTACTTACGATTTGATTCGTGATGATGACAATGCGCTTGTAACATTGGCAAATGGTGCCGCATACAGTGTTAATAACTCCGGCTTAAAGCGTTTTGCTTATGAGTTTGGTGCAGGCATTACAACCGCAATTAATGACGAATGGGAATTGAATGTTGCATATGAAGGTAAATTCCGTAAAGATTATCAGGATCATACCGGACTTATCAATGCTAAATTTCATTTCTAATTTGATTTAAGCATCAAAAAAACAGCTCTCGTATTGACAAATATGAGGGCTGTTTTTTTGTTCATCTTTGCTGTGATAACTTTGTAACAATGCTTGCAATCTGTGCTAAGAGTGTTAAAAATATGATATGGAGAACTGATATGAATTTTTTGCAAACTCAATATGCTGTTTTAATTGTTTACGGTGTCGCATTCTGTTTGTTGATAACGGCAATTTTTTTATATTTTAAATATCGCAAAACCAAAGACCAAATCATTGCCTCTAAAGTTTTGTTTGATGAAAAATCATCTCTAATCAAATCGTTGCAAGATAAAGTTGAAGTTTTGAACGAAGAAAATTCAGAGCTTATGGCACAAAATATTCGTATGCAGTCGGATATTGATAATCAGAAAAAATATTTAGAAGAAAAAATTTTGTTTTTGGAACAAAACAAAGAAGAATTGTCTTTGCGGTTTAAGGATATATCAAATCAGATTATAAAAGCGCAAAATGAACAATTCGGTATTGAACAGAAAAATACATTTTCTTTGCTGTTAAAACCGTTTCAGGAACAAATGGCAGAATTTAAGCAAAAAGTTGAGCAGACGCATGAAGAAAATGTTAAGAACAATGTTTTGTTTGATAAACAGATTAAAGATTTGTTGGATTTGAACAAATCTTTAAGTGATGATGCAAGAGATTTGAGTAATGCGTTGAAAGGAAATAAAAAAATACAGGGAAACTGGGGTGAGTTTCAACTTGAAAGAGTGCTTGAAATTTCAGGATTGCAAAGAAATATTAACTATGTGACGCAAGAAACTTTTCGAAATGAAGACAATCAGATGTTGCGTCCTGATGTTATTGTGATGCTTCCTAATGACAGAAAAGTGATTGTTGATTCTAAGGTGTCGTTAAATGATTATGTTGCGTTTGTAAATTCCGAAGATGAAAATATGCGTAAAGATTGTTTAAAAAAACACATTCAGTGCATTAAAAACCACATAGATGAGCTTTCATCGAAAGAATATCAAAAACTGCTAAAAGATTCTATGCTTGATTATGTGGTGATATTTATTCCGGTTGAAAGTGCATATGTTGAGGCTGTAAGAGAAGATACATCTCTATACGATTATGCATATAAGAAAAACATTATTATTACGACGCCGTCATCGTTGTTGCCTATATTACGAACAATTGAAAATTTGTGGCAGATAGAAAACCGCAACAAGAATGTGGCAAAAATTGCTGAGCTTGGCGGGGCTTTGTATGATAAAATATCAAATTTTGTTGAGGATATGAAACGCATTGATAATGCTATCGGTACAAGCCGAAAATATTATGATGAAGCAATTAAAAAACTTTCAACCGGAAAGGGAAATGCACTGTCATTAGCCGGACAGTTAAGAGACAGAGGAGCAAAAGTCAGTAAAACATTGTCGGTTGAATATGAAGACAATAATAACTTGTTGACAGATGAGGTGGCAAATGGCTAAAAAAATTATATTCACGGGTGGCGGAAGTGCAGGGCATGTTACATTAAATTTGGCCTTAATACCCATATTTTTGCAACAAGGCTGGAATGTGACATATATCGGTTCGTATAACGGAATTGAAAAAGAGTTGGTGGCCAAATTTGAAAATGTAAAATATATTCCGATTTTAACCGGAAAATTGCGTCGTTATTTTTCTTGGCAAAATTTTATCGATATGATAAAAATTCCGCTTGGGGTTTTAGAGGCAATTTGGATTGTGTTTAAGCAAAAACCGGATATTGTTTTTTCAAAAGGCGGATTTGTGTCATTTCCGGTGGTTTTAGCCGCAAAGGTAAATGGTGTTAAGTGCGTAATGCACGAATCAGATGTCACTCCGGGGCTTGCAAATAAAATGTCATTACCGTTTGTATCAAAGTTCTTTACCACTTTTGAAGATACCGTAAAATATGTCAAAGACAAATCAAAAGTAGATTGCGTGGGGCCGGTGTTGTCCGACAGATTAAAAAACGGTACCAAAAAATCAGCTTGCCAAGTGTGTGATTTTGATGAAGGCAAACCGGTTATAATGGTAATCGGCGGTAGCTTGGGTGCTAAAAGCATAAATGATGCCATAAGAAAAAATTTATTTAAGCTTTTGAAAAAATATCAAGTCATACACATTTGCGGTAAAGGTCAAGTTGATGAAAGCATTGATAAAAAAGGTTACAAACAGTTTGATTATGTTTCAGACGAGTTAAAAGATTTTATGGCGGCCGCAGATGTTGTGATATCAAGAGCCGGCTCAAATTCTATTTTTGAACTGTTAAGTTTAAACAAACCGATGGTTTTGATACCCTTATCCGGTGCATCAAGTCGAGGTGAACAAATGCTTAATGCAAAGTCGTTTCAAAACAGAGGCTATTGTGAGATTGTTGCCGATGATAAATTGTGTGAAGACGGCTTGTTGCTTGATACACTGGATAAGGTTTACAAAAATAGAGAAATTTACATTGAAAATATGAAAAACAGCGGATTTAAGGCTACAAATAATTATGAATTGGTTGAGAAAATAATAAAAACAGATAAATAAGGAGAACGGATATGAAAGTGCTTGTCGGTTTAAGCGGAGGAGTTGATTCGGCGGCGGTTGCCTACATTTTAAAACGAAGCGGCCATGAGGTGATAGGCGCTACGATGAAAGTTTGGGACGATAATACTGATTTTGGCAACAGTTTAAAGGCAAAAGGTTGTTTTAGTGCACATCAGGAAGAAGATATTGCTTCTGCTCGCAAAATTGCTCAGGCACTTGATATAAAATATTATGTTTTTGATTGCAGTCAAGAATATAAAAAAATTGTGTTATCAAATTTTAAGGCTGAATATTTGGCCGGCAGAACACCAAATCCGTGTGTTATATGCAATACGAGTATAAAGTTTGATGCTTTACCAAAAACCGCCAAAGCTCAAGGTTTGGAGTTTGATAAGTTTGCAACCGGACATTATGCCAGAGTGGGATATGATATAATGTCAAAAAGGTTTCATCTTTACCGAGGATTGGAGAAAAAACGAGATCAATCATACTTTTTATATCGTTTGACACAAGAACAACTAAAAGATGTTATCATGCCATTGGGACGATATACAAAAGAAGAAACCCGAACATTTGCCAAGATGGCCGGACTTGAGGTGGCAAACAAAAAAGACAGTCAGGATTTTTATTCGGGTAATATCAATGATATATTAAAACAAGATGCTAAAATCGGCAATTTTGTAACCACAGACGGCAAAGTTTTAGGTCATCACGAAGGCATATGGCATTATACGGTCGGTCAGCGCAAAGGAATGGGAATTGCGGCCGAAAGACCTTTGTATGTCATTGATATCAGGCCTCAAACCAATGAAGTTGTGGTCGGCTTTGAAGAAGAAGCGGGCTGTAACGGGGTAATTGCCGACGGTTTAAACTGGGTAAGCATACCGCAAATTGATAGACAAATGAATATCAAAGCAAAGGTAAGGTCGGCACAAGAGCCGTTTAAGGTTTGTGTTAAACCGCTTGCAAACGGACAATATCAGGTAGACTTTTTGGAAGCGCAAAGAGGTGTCGCAACAGGACAATCGGTTGTGTTTTATGCAAAAGATATGGTCTTGGGCGGTGGATTTATTGTAAAATCGTAAAGGAGATAAATATGGCAAAAAAACTTATTCCGATGGCAATATGTTATGATTTTGACGGTACACTATCACCGGGAAATATGCAAGAATATGGCTTTATCAAAGAACTGGGAGTTACACCGGAAGAATTTTGGGACAGGTCGAACACTTTGGCAAAAGAGAAAAAAGCCGATGACATTTTGGCCTATATGAAAGTTACCATTGATGAGTCAAAAAAACGAAATTTGCCGATAAGACGAGAAGACTTTTTAAAATACGGTAGAGACATCAAACTGTATAAAGGGGTTGAAGAATGGTTTGATCGCATAAATAAATATGCTCGTTCAAAAGGGGTTAAAATGGAGCACTATATTTTATCTTCCGGCTTAAAAGAAATGCTTGAAGGCTCTCCGATTGCAAACAAATTTACCGAAATTTTCGCCTCATCATTTTTATATGATGAAAATGGGGCGGCGGTCTGGCCGGCAATTGTGTTAAATTATACCTCAAAAACGCAATATATGTTTCGTATCAATAAGGGGTGTTTAGATGTAACCGATACCGAAGGTGTAAACAGACATATTGACCGAGCGTGTCGCCCGATGCCGTTTGAAAATATGATATATATCGGGGATGGCAGCACCGATATTCCGTGTATGGCAATGCTCAATAAGGCAGGAGGTCATACATTGGCAGTGTATAAAAACGGCAAAAAAGAACGGGCTTCCGCCTTAAACCGAGACGGCAGGGCTCATATGGTTGCACCGGCTGATTATTCTGAAGGCAAGGGTATTGATAAGTTTGTAAAAGCCGTCATTGATAAGGTGGTAAGCGATAATGCGTTAAAATCGATTAAACCCTAAACTGTGGAATAGGTGAAAAAAGTTGTTTATTAAAACAGGCTTTTGACCTATAACATATTGTTATGAACTAATAAAAAAAACAGGTGATAAATGATAAAAAAAATAATCTGTGCTTTGGCTTTTGTGTTGTGCGCTTTTGTTGCAAATGCAAGCGAAACCGATGGTATGAACTGGAAAGAAAAAATTAAATATAACTTTTCGCAAACTTGGGCTTCCGACACATATGACTTGTATGTTCCATTATATGCTTGGCATAACCGCCTGACATATGATGATGAACATATTGATAAATATAATGAAAATCCGTGGGGTGGCGGACTTGGTGTTTCTCGTTACGATTCCGATGGCGACTGGCATGCTTTGTATGCAATGGCCTTTATAGATTCTAACGATTATGTTGAAACTATGTTCGGATACGCATTTTTGAAAAATTGGTACTTAAATAAGGCAAAAGATTTTAGGATTGGAGTCGGCTTTACGGCGGGGCTTACTCAAAGGCATGAATATTCGTATATTCCGGTGCCGTTGCCGTTGCCGATGTTTGGTATCGGATATAAAAGGTTTGATTTGCAGGCTGCATATGTTCCGGGAGTGGAAAACGACGGAAATGTGTTGTTTGTATGGTCAAGATTTAAGTTAAACTGATAAAGGAGATTAAAATGGAGCAAAGAAAAGTTAAAATAGGCAACTTTGAAATCGGTAATAAGTTACCCCTTTCACTTGTTTGCGGACCTTGTCAAATTGAGAGCCGTGAACATGCCGTTATGATTGCTTCCGAGATGGTAAAAATTACGCAAAAACTTGGTATTAACTATGTTTTTAAGGCATCTTTCGATAAGGCTAACAGAACATCAATCAACGGTGCCAGAGGTGTCGGAATTGAAGAAGGTATGAGAACATTTGAAGAAATTAAAAAACTCTATCCTGATTTGCCGATTGTTACCGATGTGCATGAAGCATCACAGTGTAATGAAGTTGCAAAATATGTTGATGTGTTGCAAATTCCGGCCTTTTTATGTCGCCAGACAGATTTGGTTGTGGCCGCAGCTAAAACCGGAAAAGTTGTAAACATTAAAAAAGGTCAGTTTTTGGCTCCTTGGGATGTTAGAAACTTGGTGCAAAAATCAGTTGATTCCGGAAATGAAAAGGTTTGTATCACCGAAAGAGGAACAAGCTTCGGGTATAACACCTTGGTTGTTGATATGAGAGGCTTTCCGCAAATGGCAAAAGACACAGGTTGTCCGGTGATTTTTGATGCGACCCATTCGGTGCAACAACCGGGAGGTAAGGGAAGTTCAACCGGCGGTCAAAGAGAATTTGCTCCCGTGTTGGCAAGAGCTGCGGTGGCTGTTGGTGTTGCGGCAGTGTTTATCGAGACTCATGATAATCCGGATAAAGCCTTGTCCGATGGCCCGAATACCATTCCATTGGCAGATATGGAAAAAGTTTTAACCGAGCTTATGGCTTATGATAAAATTACAAAATCTATGATAAATGACTACTAAGCAAAATAAAAAAGGCTCTTGAACAAAATCAGGAGCCTTTTTTATGATTCAAGCTAATCTAACTCAATAACTGTAAATGAACCTGTATATACACCAACCGGAACATTAGCAGGAATATTTAATGTGCCACCAATTGCAAAACCACCAGTGGATTCATCAGAAAGGCTTATAGATAGTGTGTTTTCACCATTTTTAATTGTAACAGTTTCTGGAAAATGCATACTATTTAGGTCATCAAAAGTGGCTAATGTAGCATTGTCTACACTTAAGACATCACCTGTGTGAGATACAACACTGTTTTTTGATATAGTTACAGTTGAATCTTTATTGTTTGATTTTATGGCAATTACACCAAAATCTAAATCAGAATATTTTTCAAAAGTATTAGCGGTTACAAGTTCAGCTTTAGCGGTAACCTCTGCATATCTTGTAGCAGCATTTGCGGTGCTTGTTGCTAAAAGAGCCACAGCGCTCAAAAGAAAATATTTTCTCATAATTTTAAATCCTTTACAAAAATTCAAGTTTAAATGTACTTGAAAGGTAAAAACTCACCTTTCACATCACATCATAAACCGTTTTTTTTTTTTGCAAGTAAAAAGAGTCTTTGCGTGGATTTAAATCAAAAATGAGGTAGAAGTGTCTCTATCCTCCACAGTTATACCGGTGCCCGAAGGGCTTTAGCCCTTAAGGATTAGACACCGATATCCATGCAATGCATAATTGCATTTGCTGTAATATCTGTAGCAATTAGAGCGCCGATAAAGACTCTTTATACGAATTTGAAGCAATTAAAATATGCATTGTTTTTATACCCTGTCAAAATTTATTCTCGGATCAACCAACGAATAGGTTATATCGCTAACAAGTTTTAGTACCAAGCCTAAAAGTGCAAAGATATAAAGAGTGCCGAATATCACCGGATAATCACGCGTCATAATGGCTTCATATCCCAACAAACCCAGCCCGTTTAACGAAAATACAACTTCAATCAGAAGTGAGCCCGTAAACAACATTTTTATCAACAAAGAGGGAAATCCGGCAATGATAATCAACATTGCATTTCTAAAAACATGCTTGTACAAAATTTGTTTTTCGCTCAAGCCTTTTGACCTCGCTGTTAAAACATATTGTTTGCTGATTTCATCAAGAAAAGAGTTTTTTGTAAGCATGGTAAGGGTGGCAAATCCACCGATTACAATGGACAATACAGGCAAAGCAATGTGATGAAAATAATCAAATATTTTTTGCAAAAGGCTTAAATCTTCAAAATTATCTGATGTCAAGCCTCTTAGCGGAAACCATTGAAAATATGTTCCGCCGGCAAAAAACACAATCAAAAACACCGCAAACAAAAACACCGGTACAGCAGAACCAAAGATAACCGCAAAAGATGTCATTATATCAAATTTTGAACCGTCGTATAGGGCTTTTTTAATCCCCAGAGGAATTGAAATTAAATATATAATTAAGGTTGACCACAAGCCTAACGATATCGAAACCGGCATTCTTTCCACAATGAGCTCACCTACGGTTTTATCTTTATAATAGCTTTTACCGAAATCAAACTTGGCATAATCGGTTATCATCTTATAAAACCTTTCATACCAAGGCTTATCAAAGCCAAATTGTTTTTTTAAATCTGCAACCAAATCTTCCGGCACACCCTGTGCACCACGATATTGTGTTTGCGCAGAAGTATTTTTCACATTTGCGGTTGCCGTAAACTGAGCCTTAGAATCAACATTCATACCCTGATATTTTGCCAACATATATTCCACCGGACCGCCGGGAGCAAGCTGAACGATACAAAAATTGATGGCCAAAATACCCAACAATGTCAGAGGAATTAAAAACAATCTCTTAATGATATAATTTCTCAATTTTTAACCTCCAAACTTTTGTCCCACCACAAAAACGGTTGATATCCGATTTTTAACTTTGTATCAGGTAACCCGAATTTGTTGCGATAGCCCACTCTGTTTACTCCCGAATACCATTGAAAAATCAAATAATATTGGCTTAACAACACTCTGTCCAAAGCCTTAACATATGCTTCATATTCGACTTTTGTTTGTGCAGATACCACTTTTTCAATGAGCTTATCAACCACCTCGTTTTTAATGCCCATAATATTGTAGCTTCCTTTTACATCAGCCGAATTTGAACCGAACATTTCTTTAAGCTCGTTTCCGGGCATTTGACTCATACGATACGACATTATGGCTACATCAAAATCAAAATTATCCATTCGATTTTTAAATATATTCACCTCAATTGTTCTAAAACTTGCTTCAATGCCGATTTTTTTCAAATTGGCAATAAACGGCAACATAACTCTTGTAAATGTGGCTCCGTTAGCCGAATTGCTCAAAATTTCAAATTTTAGGGGCTCGCCGGTTTTAAGGTTGGTCATTTTGCCGTCAACAAAATCAAAACCTGCCTCTTGTAACAAATTAACCGCTTGTCTCAAGTTTTCTCTTAACTTTGGTGCTGATGAATTATCGGCAAGCAAAAACTCTTGTGTAAACACACTTTCATCAAGTTGGTCTTTATACTTTGTTAAAATATCCAACTCCAATCCTTGCGGTAAACCATAAGCTTCCATACCGGAGTTTGTAAAATAGCTGTTTAAGCGCTTATATTGATTATAAAACAATTTATTATTCGCCCATTCAAAATTAAAAGCCAAATCAATAGCACGGCGAACTCGTTTATCCTTAAATTTATCTTTGCGCAAATTAAAAGCAAAGTGTTGCAAAACTGCCGGTTCATTGTTCTCAAATGCTTGTTTGATGACGGTTCGGTTTTTCACTTGCTCATTGTCATAACCGGTGGCCCAAATTTTGGCGATATATTCTTCCCGAACATCAATATTTCCGGCAAACAACGCCTGTAAAGTAACCGTTGTGTCTTGATAATAATCAATCCGGATTTCATCAAAATTAAAATATCCTTTTCTTGACGGCAAATTTACGGCCCAATAGTTTTTATCTCTTTCAAGTACAATATATTTCCCGGCCTCAAATTTTTTAATTTTGTACGGTCCGTTTCCGAGCGGAATGTCAAGACTGGGCTTAGAAAAATCTTTATCTTGCCAATATTTTTTTGAAAATATTTTAAGTTGAGATAAAATCAGTGGCAATTCTTTGTTGTTTGAGCCTTGCTTAAAATAGAATCTGACATGTGTATCACTAAGTTTTTCAACCCTTTCTACATCAGAATAATAAACCTTATAAATCGGAGCTCCTTGTTGGGTTAGGGCATTAAAACTGTATATAACATCATCAGCCACAATTTTTGAGCCATCGGCAAACTTGGCTCGTTCGTCTAAAATAAAACCGACATAATCTTTTTCATATTCAAATTCTTTGGCAATGAGAGGATATACGGTTGCAATGTCGTCTGCGGGTGAAAAACCCAAACTGTCCCATATCAGTCCGGCAACTGTTCCTGATGCTGAGCCTTTGAAAATAAACGGATTAAAGTTGTCAAATCCGCCATATTCGGGCATAACAATTTTTCCGCCTTTAGGTGCGTCCGGATTTACATATTCAAAGTGTGAAAAAGTATCGCTATATTTTGGCGCATTGTACAAAGATATATTTTTTTGTGCCGCATTTACGGCAAACGCAAAAAAATATACCAATAACATTATACTATTTTTTATAATTTTCTTCATTTACCCAACCGCCGAACGGATATGCAAAATTATTGTCTGAAACAGTCGTATCTTTAGTGCTTTCGTTGTCTTTGATGTCTGTTGTTGCATCAAGCTCAATATACGGCTCAAATTTTTCTTCTGTTATATTCATATTTAATCTTGGTGTTAAAGCATTTTCTTTTTCAGGCTCAACAGGTATATCAAAGCGCGGGAAATCTTCTTTTTTATCATCTAAATCTGCATTAAACTTGAAATCTTGATGTTTTTCTTCCGGTGAGTTCATGCTCTTTTCCAAAGCCATAAAAAAGGCTTCATCGCTTGTTTTATTGTCATCAAAAGAAACATCATCTATTTTAGCTTTTTTAAACGGATTTATTTTGCGCCAGAACGAAGTTTGTTCATGAATTTGAACAGGTTCTTGCATTTGTAATATACGAGGCGAAATTTCAACTTCTTCTTCTGCTACAGAATCGAGCTCAACTTCGGGCTCAACCGAAAAATTTGTGGCATCGGCAACGGGTGCCAATATGGAATATACCTTACCCATAACACCGGTTTCCAAAATGGTAATAAACACTCGGTCTCTATCGTGTTTTTCCAGCAGTGCGGTCAAATTTTGATAGCGATAACAAAATTCTAATAAAGTACCCTTAAACACTTCGTCTTTTTGTGATTTTTGAGCCAAATAGGAGGCAAAATCATCATAACTTTTAGATGTTTCAACCAGTGTCTTTGCAATAGCCCATCGTTCACCGTTTTTAACCTTTGCCCAAAGTTGCTCCATTTGCATTGATGAAGCTGCATTGCATCTTTGAACTATGTCAGCTAAAATTTCGTTCATATCGGCGACAAATACATCAAATTTATTAACTACAAAACCGTCTTTGATTTCGTGTTCGGCATCAAGCATAACTCTGACTACCAAATCGGTATAATCTTGATTTTTTTTCATTTGATTGAACAACTGAAGCAATTTTTTTTCGGTCTGTGTGCTTGATTTATAAGTGCTAATTAAACCGAAAATCTGCCATAAAGCCCAAACGGGAGCAACAATTAATCCGATATAAAGAGCAACATCGGTTACCGGCAACGAGCTTAAATCGTTTCCGGCCAAATTGGCAACAACATACAAAGATATGTATACTACCCATGTTACAGATGAAAAAACTGATATAAAAAACAAAACCGCTAACAATGTTCTACTCCGATTAATCAATCAAAAAATTTCTTTCATAATATTTAAGTTTACACTCGTTTTCAACGAAAATAATCATATCTTTGACAAGAAAAATTAACAGGCACTAAAAATTATTGATGAAAAATGTAAAAAAAAATGATAAGAAAGGCTAAAGTTTAATTTTTAACGAGGAAAAAATGGCTGACAGCAATCAAGTTGTATTGGATTTTGAAAAAAACATTGTTGAAATTGAAGAAAAACTCGAACATCTCAAGGCTCTTGCAAAAGATGAGGATATTGATATTTTATCCGAAATTAAAAGGCTTGAACAAAAATTGACTAGATCTTTGACCTCAGTTTATCAAAACCTGACAGCATGGCAAAAAGCACAAATTGCTCGTCACCCTCAAAGACCGCATTGCCTTGATTATATTAATGCGCTGATTGATGATTTTGTGTTGCTTTGCGGCGACAGAGGTTTTGCCGATGATGAAGCAATGGTGGCCGGAATCGGTAAATTTGATGGTGTTTCGGTTGTGGTTATCGGACAAGAAAAAGGCAACTCAATTGAAACTCGCATGAAATATAATTTCGGAATGGCCAAGCCTGAAGGCTATCGTAAAGCTCAACGCCTGATGGATATGGCATCTCGTTTTAATATGCCTGTATTGTCGTTTGTTGACACAGCCGGCGCATATCCCGGAGTCGATGCCGAAGCCAGAGGCCAAGCTGAGGCCATTGCATCTTCCATTGAAAAATGTTTTCAGGTTAAAGCTCCCATCATTGCAACCGTTATCGGAGAAGGCGGTTCGGGGGGTGCAATTGCCGTTGCAACCGCAAATGTAATTTTGATGTTGGAACATTCAATATATTCGGTAATTTCGCCTGAAGGTTGTGCTTCCATTTTGTGGCGCAGTGCCGAAAAAACCAAAGAAGCAACCGAAGCGCTTAAATTAACGGCGCAAGATTTAAAAGCTTTTGGTGTAATTGATGAAATTGTTGCAGAACCCATCGGCGGAGCTCATCGCAATCCGCAAGCCGTGTTCGAAAATTTGCGTAAAGTGTTGCAAAAACATATCGGCAATTTGAGTAAATTTGACGGAGAAGAACTCAAAAAACAAAGAACAGATAAGTTTTATGCAATGACTCGTAACTTAGAAAAAAACATTTCCAAAAAATAAAATTTGCATTGAACTTATTATGCATCGTATGAAATTTTCGTACGATGTTTTTTATTTATAACAGAAAGCTCGGAAACCGAAGTTTTCGAGCTCAATATCGAAATAAATTTCTTATTAGCGAACTAAACATTTTTCTATATATAGCATATTGGTTTTGAATGTCTAGTCGCAACTAAAGAAACAATTACTTATTTTGTGAGCTGATAAAATCGCAAAAAAACTAAAAAACCAGTTGACTCTTGTGAAAAAAGCTTGTATAACCAAGCCAAACTTAAACGAAATTAACATTAAAAAGTTTGTTTTATATACACACTCTAAGGAGTGCCGCCAGTCAGCGAGGGTTCGCACACTGGCGTGCAATATGTTATATAGGCCGGCTTTAATACAAGGAAACACAATGTTTGAAACATTAACCGATAAATTAGGTTCTGTCTTTTCAAAAATCACTTCACGAGGTGTTTTAAGCGAAAGTGACATAGACAGTGCTATGCGTGAAATCCGCATTGCCTTGTTGGAGGCTGATGTTTCTTTGCCTGTGGTTAAAGATTTTATTGCCAAAGTTAAAGACCAAGCTTTAGGTGAAAAAGTTGTTCGTTCCATTCAGCCGGGGCAAATGGTTGTAAAAATTGTTCACGATGAGTTAGTTAAGCTTTTAGGTGATGAAAGTTGTGCTCTAAACTTAAATGCGGTTTCACCTGTTGTGATATTGATGGTTGGTTTGCAAGGTTCAGGTAAAACCACAACATCAGCCAAAATTGCAAACAGATTAAAGAAAAACAAAAAAGTTTTGATGGCATCATTAGACATATATCGTCCGGCTGCACAAGAACAACTTGAACAACTCGGTAAACAAATCGGCGTTAACACATTGCCGATTGTCAAAGGTCAAAAACCGCAAGAAATTGCCAGACGAGCTTTACAGGATGCCAAAAACGGTGTTTATGATGTGTTGATATTGGATACGGCCGGTCGTTTGCATATTGATACTGAGCTGATGGAAGAAGTTAAAGAAATTAAACAAATTTCTAATCCGTCGGAAGTTTTGCTCGTTGCTGATGCACTTATCGGTCAAGATGCTTGCAATGTGGCCAAAGAGTTTAATGAACAAATCGGGATTACGGGTTTGGCCTTAACCCGAATTGACGGCTCATCAAGAGCAGGTGCCGCACTTTCAATGAAAATGGTATCGGGTGTGCCGATTAAGTTTTTGGGTACGGGTGAAAAATTAGACGAGATTGAAGAATTTCATGCCGACAGAATCGCTGGTCGCATATTGGGGCAGGGTGATGTTGTGTCGTTGGTGGAAAAAGCCATGGAAAAGGTTGATAAGGAAGAAACCGAAAAAATGGCTGCCAAAATGATGAAAGGTCATTTTGATTTAAATGATATGCTAAGCCAATTAAGGCAGATGCAAAAATTGGGAAGTATGGGAAGCATTATTTCGATGATTCCGGGGCTTTCCAAATTTAAAAATCAGATTGAACAAGCCGGAATTGGTGATAATCTGATTAAAAAACAAGAGGCGATTATTCTTTCGATGACTAAAAAAGAAAGAACAAATCCCGATATCATCAAAGCCTCACGCAAAAAAAGAATTGCGCTTGGCTCCGGTGTTGAAGTTCATGAGGTAAACAAGTTGCTCAAATCATATGAGCAAATGTCTACCATGATGAAACAAATGGGCAAATTCGGCGGTATGTCCGGACTTGCACAAATGATGAAAAGAAATCCGATGAACAATATGTTTGGCGGGTTTAACAAACGGTTTTAAGGCTTTGCCATAAGGCTTAAAACTATTAAGTGTTTTAATTTTATTAGAAAGGAAAAAATAAAATGGCAGTTCGTATCAGACTTTCAAGAGGCGGTTCAAAAAAGCGTCCGTTCTATCGCATTGTTGCTGCTGATCAACGCGCACCTCGTGATGGTAGATTTATTGAAAAATTGGGAACATACAATCCGTTGTTGCCTAAAGAACACGCAGAGCGTTTGGTTGTTGATACCGAAAAAGTAGCAAAATGGCTCAAAAACGGTGCTCAACCGACAGAAAGATTGCAAAAATTGTTTGCCGGTCTCGGACTTTGCGAAGCTCCGGTTATTCGTGAACAAACCAAAAAATCTGCTCCTCGTGCTAAAACCGTTGAGAGAATGAAAGAAAAAGAAGAAAAAGCAAGAGCCGCTGCCGAAGCTGCTGCCGCTGCTCAAGCTGAATAATTTTTATTTTGTTATTAAGAAGGCTACTTTATGAAGGCAGAAAATTCAAAAGAACGAGTTTGTTTAGGCGCTATTGTAGGTGTACACGGCATCAGAGGTGAAGTTAAGGTTAAAAGCTTTACCGCTGATGATACGGATATTGATGCTTATGGTGTGCTTGAAAACAAAGACGGTTCAAAATCTTTTGCCTTGAAAGTTGTAGGACGCAGTAAGGAATTGTTGCGTTGTAAAATAAAGGGCATAATTGACAGGAATGAAGCCGAAAATCTGATTGGTACAGAACTTTATGTTAACCGAGAAGTGTTGCCCGAACTTGATGAGGAAGAATATTATCTTACGGATTTAATAGGTCTTAAGGTGTTTGAAAAATCTTCTGAAATTGAGGTCGGAACGGTTGCCGGAGTGTATAATTTTGGGGCGGGAGACATTTTGGAAATCAAACTGATTGAAACAGGTAAGTTAGAGATGATTCCGTTTACCAAAGAATATGTTCCCGAAATTGAGCTCACAAAAGGTTATATAAGTGTTACATCAACATTTATGAACTATGCCGCAGATGATGAAAAGGACGAAAGTGATGAAGGTTAAGTTTTTAACACTTTATCCTGAAATTTTCCCCGGTTTTTTGGGATATTCCGTTACCGGAAAAGCCTTAAGCGAGGGCAAATGGTCGTTTGAAACGGTCAATATAAGAGATTATGCTTTTGATAAATATGGGTCTGTTGATGACACGCCTTGCGGAGGCGGAGCCGGAATGGTTATGAGAGCTGATGTGTTAGGAGCTGCAATAAAAGCAAATTACACATCAGGAAAGCTGATATATATGAGCCCGAGAGGAAAACCTCTTACTCAAGAAAAGGTACATCAGTTGGCAAATGAGCCCGAACTTACCATTATATGCGGTCGCTTTGAAGGTGTTGACCAAAGGGTTTTGGAAGCCTACCAAGCAGAAGAAATCAGCATTGGTGATTATGTCCTCACAGGTGGTGAGCAAGCAGCAATGATAATGTTAGACAGCATTATAAGGTTGTTGCCTGATGTTTTGGGAAACTCACAATCTTATCAAGATGAGAGTTTTGAAAACTGTTTGCTTGAATATCCGCAATATACTCGCCCGATTGAGTGGGAGGGAAGAAGTGTTCCTGAGGTGTTGTTAAGCGGTCACCATAAAAACATTGAAAATTGGCGTAAAGAGCAGTCTTTAAAAATAACAAAAGAAAACAGACCTGACCTTTTGAAAAAATATCTTGATTTACAAAAGGTTTAGGTATATAAGATAACAAAATTTTTTATAAGGGTAAAACTGATGAATATAATTGAAAATTTAGAACAAGAGCAAATTGCAAAGCTCACCGAAGGTAAAAACCTTCCTGATTTTAAAGCCGGCGATACCTTAAAAGTTCATACAAAGGTTAAAGAAGGCGACCGTGAACGCATTCAGGTTTACGAAGGTGTTTGTATTGCTCGTAAAAATGATGGCTTAAACTCATCTTTCACTGTTAGAAAAATTTCTTTCGGTGAAGGTGTAGAACGCGTATTTCCGCTTTATTCACCAAATGTAGCAAAAATTGAAGTTGCTCGTATCGGTAAAGTTCGCCGTGCAAAACTTTATTTCTTGCGTGCATTGCGTGGTCGTTCAGCTCGTATTGCCGACGATTTGTCAGCAAGAGCAAAAGCAAACTCAGATAAAGCATAAGTTTTAGTTTGCATAAAAAACAAACCCCTTGCTTGGCTGATTGTCAGGCGAGGGGTTTTAGGTTTGAAAATATGTTTAACTAAAAAGTAACAGAGAAAGTGACTGTGCCACTATAAGCTCCTGAAGGTGCAGATGCGGGTATTGTTAATATTCCACCAATATTCTCACTACCATCACCAATCCATATTTCACCGGAAAGTGTGGGTGATCCTTCACCGGTATCTTCTCCATAAAGTGTAAAATCAACCTGCTTATCTTCAGAAAAATAACTGAAACCAGAAGGAAAACGACACTCAAACCTAGTATTATCATATGGAAGACTAATACCGTCAGATAGAGTTGTTTCACCTGAATATTGGTCTACTTGTATTGTTTGTTCTCCCTGTGCTGAAGCGCTTCTAAGTATAGTTCCGAATTCAGCATCACAATTAAACTCATAGGTATCCATAATAAAAGCTTCGACATTAACGGTAGCATTACCCATAGCATCAGCATATGTCTTATTTGTGATAACTGAAATCATCAAAGCCACAGCTGATAAAAGAAAATATTTTCTCATAATTTTATTCCTTTACAAAAATTAAGTTTAAGTACATTTGAAAGGTGCAAAAATTTACCTTTCACATCACATCATAAACCGTTTTTTTTTTTTGCAAGTAAAAAGAGTCGTTTAAAGAATTTAAATCAAAAATGAGGTAAGAGAATAAAACAAACAATGTCATGCCTATTTTTTGCGTTAGCAAAAAATTCAAGTAACTGTATTAAAAGTCAAACAAAAAATTAAAAATTTTTCACAATAGAGTTAGCATAGCAAAGAAGTTTACGCATACAAGCAACAATAGCAACTTTAGAAGGTTTACCTTCTGCTTTTAGCCTTAACATTCCGGCATCAATCAAAGAATGGGGTGTTTCTAAAGAAGATTTTGCCAAAGCCATGGAAGAACTTCCTACCCTTGCATTTGATGACCAATGCACCGGATCTAACCCTCGCTATCCGCTAATTGAAGAAATTGAAAAACTTTATTGGTACGCATATGAGGGCGATTATAACTTCAATATTTAAACTTTTATGTACAAACCCCTCACAAAAATTTGTGAGGGGTTTAATTTATTCTTCGTCAACTTTGACATATTCTCTTACAAGAGATTGTAGACCTTCAAGATCATTGAGACATTTTTGTTTAGTTTCAACAACCTTAAACGATGAGAAATAATGTTGGTAGCCATCTTTGTTAATGGTAAACTCAATTATATCTCCTGCGACAAGAGCGCCAACTTTACCTACCGCACCGCAATATGAATCGTGGGATATGTAGGATTTTGCATCTCTTACGGAAAATGCTACTTTATGCAAATAGTCATCAAACACCACTTTTCTTGTTTTGTTTGTTCCTATCTCACAATAAGAGAATTCCTTTACCAACACAAGCAATGTCGGGAATGGTCCGCCGGTTACATTGACAACTTTTGCCTTGACAACCGCCTTAGAAATTTCAACACTTTTCATAATATTTATCTGGCAACACACTACCTAAATTACGCGTAATGTTTTTGAAACAGATAATTTTTCCGGTATAAAACCCTGATTCTGTTTCAACATCAAGTTCAACATAATCTCCGATAGAAGATAGTGCAATATGTGATGTTTGTCTTCTTATAATCTGTGCACCAATATTTTTTTGCGAAAGAATTGGAGTTGAAAAATAAAATTCCTCATAACCTTTATCTGTTTCTATCATGATTAATGTCGTAATTTCTCTTACGGAAGTAATCACAACCGGTTGGACGACAACTTTTCCGGTAATTCTGATTGGTCTTATAGATTTCATAATACATATTTTTAATTATTTAACATCATAATTTTCATCTGTGTAGAATTATAAAACTTTGTCAACTAAAAGTAAAGTATTAAATACAAAAAAGGTTGCAATTTCTTGCAACCTTTGAAGTTTCCAAAACAACAAATACTAACGCTTTGAGAATTGGTATGAACGACGAGCTTTTGCTTTACCATATTTTTTGCGTTCAACAACACGATCATCACGTGTTAAGAAACCGGCTTGTTTCAAAACAGAGCGAAGTTCGGGCTCATATTCATTCAAAGCTTTTGAAATACCGTGTTTGATAGCGCCGGCTTGACCTGACAAACCACCGCCTTTAACTGTACATACAACATCAAACTCGTTTACACGATTGGTAATTTCAAACGGTTGATTGATAATCATCTTCAACACCGGACGAGCAAAGTATGTATCAATATTTTTATCATTTACGGTAATGTTACCTTTACCCGGCATAATCCATACACGAGCAACAGCATCTTTTCTTTTACCGGTTGCATATGAACGACCAAGCTTGTCTTTGTTGGCTTTGCGAGTAACACTGATTTCAGCTTTGGTTGTTGTTGCAGATTTAATTTCTTGCAAAGATTCTAATTTCTTAGCCATTATAATGCACTCCTTTTATTTTTGGGGTTTTTAGATGCAATGTCCAAAACTTCCGGATTTTGCGCAGAGTGAGGATGATTTTCACCGGCATAAACTTTGAGTTTTGTCATTTGTTGACGACCCATCGGATTGCGAGAAATCATGCGTTCAACAGCTTTTTCAACAACTCTTTCAGGGAAACGACCTTCTAAGATTTTGCCGGCTGTTGTTTCTTTGATACCGCCAATCCAACCTGTGTGTTTGAAATATTTTTTATCGGTTAATTTTTTACCTGTTAATCTGACTTTGTCAGCGTTAACAACAACTACATAGTCACCACAGTCAAGGTTTGGAACAAAGTATGGCTTGTGTTTACCGCGCAAAATTTTTGCAATTTCGGCAGCAAGACGACCCAATACAACACCTTGTGCGTCAACTACATACCATTTTCTCTCAATGTCTGAGGGTTTGGTTGCATATGTGTTCATCTTTTTCTCTTTCTAAAAAATTGTTATTAAATTCTCGTCCAATATACATATTTTTTTTTGCTTGTCAACAAGAAAAAACACCGTATATTCAACACATTATCAAGCGGTATCACAATACCGTTTGTTAATCTGTTGATTTTATGACATTTTACCTATTTTTCACAAAAAAAGAAAATTGAAAATTATTTTTTTGTAAACAATATCAATTTTCTTTCCTTCTTTACTTTATTCAGCTAAATTGTTATTAGCCGTTTTTTTAAAAGTACAACCCGATACAAATTTATTCTATATACCGGTAGCCTTTCTATTCTATATTATTTATCTGTTATCATATCCGTCACATTTGCACTTGTTGGTAGATACAGTTGTGTCTTGTTGCTCAGAATTCGATGAATTATTGCCCTGTTTAATCTCTGTTATATTACTGCTTTGATGTTCTGAAAGCTTATTACGGACAATATCTAATCTAGAAGGGAATCGTGTGTTTATAATTTGGTCTGTGTCATTCATTATATTTTGTACTCGTGGATCTATGCGTAATTTTCCACCCAAGCTTGTCCATATATCCTTAATTATACCTTTTTTATCTTCGTTTATATTTGAAGCAATAAATTTCATAAAGTCTTTTAAGCCTGTTTCATTATTATTTTTTAATTCGCGATTAAAAAACATATTAAACGGCATTGCTTCAAATTTATCACTGAAAAATCCGGCTTTCGTAAAAGGGCTTGCGCCGTTATTTAAAGCTAAAACAACACCCTCTTTTTCTTTATACCACAACATTTCATTTAAAAATGTTGTATGGGAACCATCAGAATGATGGTAAGAAGCTTCACATAAAAACTTTTCGTTAAATTCGTATACTTTTGGATTTTTAGGATAGTCAACTTCAATCCCTCTTTTTCTGTATGAGATTAAATTCATTGGGCTCTTTAATGATAATTTTACTCCTCTGTTAGCCAGTTCGTCTAATAATTCATCTGATTGTATGTTTATTTTAGAAAAATCTGTTTTAGCAATATCATTAAAAATGCCATTAAAATTATGGATTTTATCTTTGTGCTCAATCAGAAATTCACCTAAAGATACAATATTTCCGCCTACTTCTGCAAATTTTTTGACATTGATTTTATCAAGTAAATTTATAATTACTTTCGGCACACCATAATCTGAACGAGCCTGCATCAGATAAGCAAGACTCATATTTATCGTTTCATCATTAAATTTAATTTTATCGGGGAATCTGTTGATTAGTGCAGCATATGTTTGAACAAAGTCAAAATTTCCTATCAGTTCTTTAGAATCAATAGGAAAGAGAGCGGTAAGATATTTCATAGCTATATCGATTTGAGACAGATTTTTATCTGCGCATAATAGTCCGGATATTGTTTTAGTTTTCTCTTTGTTCGATTTAAATGTCAAAAAATGAACTTTTTGAGCATCGCTTTCATTAAACAACCCATCTCTAATTAACCACCCTAGTTCTTCATTTAGAAACGGCACATCTCCTTTTAAATAAAAAATATCTTTTATTGCCTGATTTCTCATTATATCCCTATTGCTTTTTAATTCATGAACTTGCTCATCATTTAAGCAATCATTTTGATAAAAATACAACAAAGCATCTGTTCTGTATGCATGTCCCCGATTTCCTATGTCAGGTCCTACAGTATCTAAAATGCGTTTACAGGCTTCTTTAGTGTTTTCAGGATAATGCATAAAATACCAATATAGCTTTTCTAAATTTTCCTTTGAAAATGTATTTAGACGCTCCTTAAATTGCGATGATGATATAACAGTTTGTAAGCAATCTTCCGAACAAGGGTTTTGCAAACTAGATTCTATGCTTATATGGGATTTAAGTATAAATTCAAGCATAGAATCAGCATATGTCATACCATTACTAAGCAATATCAGAGGTGAACCTGTTATTTTTTCACATTCTTTTTGTAACTCTAAAACATCGTCTGACGATAAAGTTGGATTAAGCCTTAATAAGTAGTCAGCATCTCTTAAAACCAATTTATCTGGTAATGTATCCTTATATTTTTTATGTTGTTCAAAATCTTTTTTATATGTGTTGCCATTATTTCTGTAAGGGATATAATCATCATCCGGTATTAAAGAATTTAATAATTTCAAACGCTCTTTGGGAAGATTTATATCATTTTGCTTTTCAAAATCTGAATACAGATTACTAATTTTATGTTTATATGTTTTCGGAAAATATTTTTGAAGATATCTAAGTGTATCAACAGCTTCAGGAACAGTTAAATCAGCTTCATATATATAATGATTGATGATAAGATTTGCTACATTTTTGGCATGCGCACCATCTGATGATATATAATTAGCGGAAAAACCTTCAACATCATCTCTTATTTCATAAGGCATTTCATTGGTAGGAATTGCATAATTATCGTACCATACATCATCATTTTTGTTAAGAATATTTTCGCTGATACCAAATTTTAAAAAATAATGTTTATCTTCTTGAGATAATTCTTTTCTTCCTAAAGCAAAAAGATTTTTAAAAAATTCTTCTCTTACAGAATCGTTATCAAGCACAAATTGATTAAAATCTAACGATATTTCTGTTTCTAATTTTTGTTTTTTCTCTATACTAGAAAGACTAGCACTACTTGAAGTTTTAAAACGCCATCCATCAGCCATTTTCTTTATCCTTAGTTTTTATGCCTTCAAAAACTCGTCTAATTTTTGATTAAAAATTGACTGTTACAAAGCAACCAATGCACCTGATTTTCTATGACTATATCTTATGATATGTCTACTCAATTTTTTTTATTATTTTTTATTTCCCTTAAAATCGCTTAAGATTTTCGCCATTACGACATCAGCAATTTTATCATTAGATTTCTCTTTTTGCTTTTCTTGGTTTTTGGTCAAGATAAAGTTTAAAGCTTCAACATGGTCGGGATAGCCACCCCAAAATGCCGTACCGCCTTCTTTACCCAAACCTGCGCCACCAACCCAACCACCGAAATGGTCATACAAAACTTCGGTTTGATTAGAATCCCAAGAAGCCGGTCTTTCACCTATCTTATTACCTTGTAAACCACGACAAATATCTTCCGGTCCAAAGTAATTAACTTCGCCATCTTCCGAGAAAACGGCAATGTTTTGCGGTTTGTTAGGATTAAATAATCTATCTGTCACTGTTGCAGTTTTCGAATGTGGCATTTTAATAATAGTCACACCACAAGCTTCACGAGCACCGGCAATAGCTTGTTCAGCCTGTCTTTCTTGGTCCGGTGTAATGCCTTGGCTGGCACGATCTTTATAGCGGATAGAATTGATTTCTTCTTTTGTTGCACCCATTTCAATCATGGCCGGAATATAGCCACTGTCATTTGCTGCGACTAATTGCATTTCTCTTGTCGGTTCAACATCCAAAAGCTCACAAACTTGCATAATAGAGGCTGGTTTTGAAGCGTTTTCATTATGGTGATCTACATTAACTGTATTTGACGGAATTTTTGAATCAACAGCCAACTCAACAATTACCGGCGTTTTGCCTTCTTTGGCAACTTTTTCAATTTCATCGCCATATTTTGAAGTTGAAGCACCCCAAACCAAACCGGCATCGGAATAGGACACTCCTTCCTTTTCAAGCAGTTTCCTGATTGTTACCATCTCTAAATCGGCACCACCTAAGAAAAAGTGTAAATCGTTTTTATTCATTTTTTTCTCCATATGCTTTATGATTATACTACTTTCATTCTACCCTCCTCGATGATTTGTCAATATATTTTTAAAATAAATTTAAAGGCGGAACCAAAAGATATGAGTGTAGAAAAATATCAGCGAAAACATAGATATTCATAAGAAAATGTTATGGTTTATATCATAAATTTTTCTTATTATCGCAACCCTTTTTCCTCTCAACGATTTAGCCGTAAATTATCGTGATATGTTTTCTCAGCAATTTTCACATTTGTTACAACTTGTTTTTGTCTGATGAGGCGGGCAAATTTATCAGAATAGCCTTTTATCATACCAATCAGTTTTCTGCCGGTTTGAGGTTTGGCAATTTGTTTATCAAGCTCGGTTTGTGCGTTTTGAAGTGCCTCCGGTTTTTTGACCAGCATTTTAATTACGGCTTTTTTTACCACACTCATATCTTGGGTTTTTTGGCTTAAAAACAAATTTAATCCGTTGGCAATTTTGCTTCGCAACAGCAAATTAGGATTTTTCTCCTTAAAGCGCTCGGAAACGCCTTTGGCAATTTCTTTATCCATATTTCCTGACAATAGGGATGCTTTGACAATTTCATTGACATCAAGCCCCGTAGTGTCTGATTTTAATTGTGTTGCGGTTTTAATAACGGCTGCAATTTTAAGCCCCAATTCGGTTTGATATTGTCCGCTTTTTTGCAAGCTCAAAAAGGCATCTGCCATATTAATTTTGTTGCCTTGTTTACTTTCTGATACCATCAAATCAAAAGTATCATACATAAGTTTGCCCAATTCTTGACGGTCTTTTTCGGAATAATTATCTTTTTGCCCCTGTAAGTCAACCGATTTTACGGCTTCTTTCATCACACCTTTTAATATGGCAATATCAATATTTTTTTGTTCTACAACTTCGCTTATAGTCGGCATCAGCTCTTTAGGAATGCTAAAGCCCAAAGTTGTTGCCGATTTATCATTGAGTTTTTCACAAACAACATTTAATATCGGCATATTGATACCTTGTTGCTGCAATTTTTGAACTTCTTTTGCTATCACTTCACCTAAGTTTTGTGTACCTTCAACCGAGGCAGAAGCATAAACATTGAAAATAAGCGCCCCCAATGTTTCTTTGTCCTTATGAGAAAGCAACGGCTGATTGCTCTCAAAAATGCCTACATCTTTTATGCCTTCTTTAACAAATCCTCTGATTATACTTTTATCAATGGGCATATCCTGATTGTTTATGGCGCTGTTGATACAATCGGTAAAATCGCTTGCCGATAAATCTTTATAAAAATCGGTTAAGGCAAGCAATCCTCTTTGACATTCGGTCAGATAAGCAGAATCGGTTTGTTTATCGGCATAAACTTTTTCAATTTCAGAGCTTAAAATTGCACCGACACGAGAAAAAGCTTTATCACCGTTATCTGACGAATAGTCTAAAGTTTTTTGCAATGTTTTATATATCACTTTACCCAAAAGTTCTTTGTCTTTTTCTTTAGGGTCAACAATGGCCATCGCGCCGGTATCAAACAAACCGATAATATTAGTTTGAGTGTCGATTTTAAGTTGTTTTGAGTGTCGGTCATGGTCAAAGCGAGAGCCTGAAAGCATATTCATCAATTCAACCGTAAAATATGCTTTTGAAACCGCTTTTTTGTATTGCGGGTCTTTAATTTGCTCCAAATCAACACCCTTTGCACGCTCTAAATCTGCCCAGTTTTTACCAAAATCCGGCCAATCGGCAACATGAAGCTTAAAGGTGTGTCCGTCAACATTGATTTCTTTTTCTTTGTAGAGTTTTTTTGCGGTTTCAAGCTGAGAATATCCGATGTTTAAATCGGTTTCGATTTCAACGGTTTCTTGGGCCTGTTTGACAAGTCTTACAAAACTGTCAACTCCGTTTTTCATAACGCCTTTTTGCGCCAAATCATACAACATTTTTTTGAATATATCAAATTCTTTATCGGAGGCAATTTTTGCTCCGGCTCGCAAAATTTTGGTAACTTTGTCGGTTTGAAACGGAATTTTACCGTTCTCAAATTTGCCTTTTTCAAGGGTTACAAAATATGATGCCGAGCCCAAAATTTTACCAAGCCAAATGTCTTTACCAAAGTCTAAGTTGTTATCGCCATCTTTGTCTTTATAAAACTCAAGCCACTCATAAATTTCCCAACGAGAAGGACGAGCCGCATTTGACTTTAACTCTTGCATTTCATCTCGGATAAATTTAGGCACATCGGTATATGAAGCCATGGCCTGTCCGAGTTTAACCGCTGCCGGACCTGAGTTTTCCAAAAACAGTCTGATACCTTTGGCAATGCTCTTTTCAGGGTCGGTGGTTTCGGAGTTTTCGTTGGCTGCAACCATCATAGCCGCCAAATATAGTGTGCGTTCATTTTCTTTGCGAGACTTTATGTACGAATGCAAGAACTCGCTGCCGATTGTGCTAAAATTACTATCGGCATTGGGGAAAATTTTCGGAGCTACTTTATCAAATATATCCTCCCATCTGTTTTCACCGCTGATGTCAGATGATGAATGCAACAGCTCATTTATCAAAACGGCTCTGGCCTCTAACGGATAACCCCAAAACTCTCGGTGTAAGACCTGCAAGGTTTCCGGCGACACATTGGCAAAATTGCTTATTGTGTCGTATTTTAAGGCCTCTTTAATGTGTTTACTATATTCCGCACACTCGTTTATTTGACCTTTTGAAAGCAGAAAATCTATTAGTTCCGAGGCTTCCGAAGGTTTTTGTTGTACCACATATTTTACGGCATCAAACCCTGCTATCATCATATGGTTTTTGTTTCTGTTTGCCTTATCCATTTCATCAAAACTTGCCGGTTCCGGTTTTATCATCATGGAAAGTTTTTGCTGAGATACAAATTTATCGGCAAGCATTTTGGCAATTTCGATTTTATCGGCCATATTAACATTGTCTTCTTTTTTGTCCTTTCCCCACTGTTTTACAATGTAATGTCCGTGTAACTTTTGAACAAACGGTTTAATTTTTGCATGCATTTGTTCAGAGTTGTCATCAATTTGTCGTCCACAGGCCTCAAAAGCGCTTTCTACCCAAAGTTTTTGATATGTCCTTCTGATATCAGGGTCTGATATACGATGCTCTTTATTGATGAAAATGTCATAAAGTGCATTGCGCTCATTCGGGTCTTTTATTGCTTCAATTTCACTTACAAATCCGTTTAACAGTTTGTTTTGAATTTTATAATCATCGGCAAATCCGGATATTGCGTTTATTTGCTGATAAGCAGAAATTCTTGATAGCAACGGAAGTTTTGCATCAAAAGCTACAAAATCTTGAAGTAACTGATTTTTCAGTTTATTAGCCAATTCGCTGTCAGAGGTATATTTTAGTCCGTTTAAAAAAACAAGAGCAGATTCTAAAGCTTTTTTCGAATCGTTTTCTTCCTTAATTATATCTATAATAAAAGGACCTGTTTTTTCCAAGTTGTAATAATTTGATGATATGGCTGTAAATGTATTGACGGCTTCTTTTGTATCTTGCGGATAATTTTCACGATTTAACAAAAACGGCTCAAATTTTTCTTTGGCAACATTGGCAAACAACAAATTACTCGAATGTCTACCATTAAACCACTCTGCCAGCCGAAGTTTATCGGATTTGCCTTTTAAAATATAGTAAGTCAAGCCCAAATTAAGTAAAGCACTCTGATTAGAGGTTAAATCTTTTTCGGGAGCTTTATATTTTGACATATCCGTATCAAATCCGGATTTTGATAGCATGTTATCTAAAAACAACGGCTCATAAGTGCTAAAGTCCATATTATTATAACTATCATCAGAGCTGTTTGAAACCACTTGTTCGATATGAGCATATAAATTTGTTGCTTCCAGTTTTATGCCATCGGAAATGATGTTAAAACTGTTTTGTAAACTGTCTGCCGAAACTAAGTCAAAATATTTTTTATAATATCTTATTAATTGTTCATTTGTGAAATTTGTAGCCATATTTTTTGATAATAACCAATAATCTTTGTTATATTCTCTATAATAGGATGAATCGTATTGCTCGATATTTAGGCCCCAAAAATATTCATCATCAATATGGTTCTCGATGCTGTTATAAAGCCTGTCAAAAACTGCCTCATCATCTTTTTGATTATAGGTTGTTGATAAAAATTGCAACTCATCGTCAGTAAGATAACTAGCCAAACGGCTTTCTGAAAAATTAACAAGGTTATCATTGATACCACTTTCTCTTTCTAATCTGTTATATTCTAAAGATAATATTTCTGCTGCCGGTTCGGTATGATATACAAGCACATCAGTATCTTTTTTTATTGTTTCTTTATAATATTCTAAATTGCTCATTCCGGTTTTTGATGTGTATTTTTCTGCACCGGTATATCTTTTTAAGCGAAGAATATCTCTATCGGTCAACTCTGTTTCCGGATTTTGTTTTATTTGTTGCAATAATTGATAATCTTGTTTAACGATTTGAGCTAACTGTTTGAATATTTCCTGTTTTTTATTTTCAATCAACTCTCGTCTTTTTTCAATCATCATTGATGCCGGAAACGAATCTAATATAAGACCGTCATCGTTTACAAAATAATACCAATGATCCGAGCTGTTATTCCTCGCTTCAGGATTATTATAATTCTTATCATACACAACTAAATATGTATCGTTGAGTGTTTTTTGTTTGCCTATGCCGAATTGTTCACGAGGAAAATTTGTATCAAACAAAACTTGAGGAGAAATATACTTGTTTATGGCATTTTCATTTGTCTCCAAATTTAATGTCGGTATGCTTTCGGGTTTATACCTATAGTAAAAATGACAGCCTTTGGTAGTATAATACATTTTCAAATGTTTGGGTAGATTGTCTTCATGAAAATAGCGAGTATTATTTAGATTGAATAAATTATCATATGCGACCCGTTCATCAACTGATGACAATTTTTCAATTTCGGATGTTGCGGCTTTTCCGGATGTTGTTTTAGAAATATCAATTCCTTTTATTGGAGCAATGGAGGCTGTTGCATATTTAAAGTAATTGGTATGAACTTCAGACAAATCCATTTGTAAAATTTTATCCCAAAAATTTACGGCTAAATTAGTCTGATTGTCAATTTGCGTATACAAGTGTTTGTTTTTTTGTTCTTCAATTGCAACTTGTTTTTCATATTCTTCATCAGGAACAATCTTAAACGGATAAGATTCTAAAATTGCCACTCTTGTCATCTGATTATCGGGCATAGCAGGTGGGATTCCGTCTACATATTCTGTACCTACCACTTCAAACCATTTCGGGGTTAGTTCTGTTATTTTACTATATTGTATCCAACCTTTAAACAATTCGGCATCGCTTTGTTTAACAATGCGTCTTGGCATTTCTTCTCTGAGGTTGGCAATGTGATTGTATACTATTTTATCAAGAGTTTGTTCGTGATATGTTTTTAATCTGGAACCTCCCCATGTGGATGTTTTAAAATCATCTTTAGTTAAAATATCTTGCATATAAGAAAGCAAAATATCTTGTCTTTCTTGCAATGATTTTTGCTCATCATAATATCCGAGTTTTATAAGCTCTTGCTCGATGGTCGCAATATGTCGGTTTTGCTTAATATCATTTTTAATGCCATCGGATATATCAGTAGGAGTAAAATCATTGATATTTATATTTTTCTTTTGATAATCATCTTCAATGGTTTTTATTTTGATATCAATGGCATTAAGTCTGCTTTCATTGTTGGGGTGGTCATCAAGACTGCGAGCCAGAATTTGTGAGAGTGTATCATATTTACTTTCATTGCCGAATATATGAGCTGCTATCTTTCGGGCTTCGTTGATATTATATCCGGCTCTTGCCATCATATCAAGTGAGCCTAAATCAGATGACATTTCTTCCAGTTTAGAATTTTGATGTCCGAGATATCGGCTTTCTTCATCATCTAAAAAATCCTGCCTTAGGTGTCCGAGCTCATGTCCTAAAATGTAGGCAAGTTGGTCCTCATTTTGAGCCAGTTCAAACAAGCCTTTGGTAACAAAAATGGTTGGATAGTCAGATTTATTGCCTTTTTCTTGTTTATCTCTGGCAACAGGAACAAAAGCAGCATTAGGCTCCTCATCGTCAACTATGCAAAAATATACGGGATATCTTTCAAAATCAAACTCATCAGCCATAAGTCGTTGGCAAATACCTTGTAAATAGTCTTGTTGTTGTTGCTGTTCATCTTCCGAACCGTTTAATATTTTCAGTTCGTCATACAATTCGGGCATAATTTTTTCTTTAATTTTGCGGATATCCATAGTTTTTCCCTAAACATTGGCAATATATAAATTTACATTAACATCATTTTGTCAAAACTGCAAGCAAATATTACAACAAAAATATTTATAAATTGTTATATAAGACTAATTTTTTGCTTGAATAATCTGAATTAGTGGTATAGATTTGAGCCGAATTGAATTTTTTTAATTTTGGTTGCATTAAGGTTTTATATCTTGATGCGGCTGTGTGTTTAACTTACAAATAGCTGCGAAAGGAGCTTTTATAACCATGAGTAAATGGGTTTATACATTTGGTAACGGCAAAGCCGAAGGCGATGCTTCCATGAGAAATTTGCTCGGCGGTAAAGGTGCCAACCTTGCTGAAATGAATGTGGTTGGTATGCCTGTTCCTCCGGGATTTACTGTAACAACAGAAGTTTGTACATATTACTATGACAATAATCAGACTTATCCTTCAGACTTGAAAGATCAAGTTCGTGCCGCAGTTGCACATGTTGAAGGCATTATGGGCAAAAAATTTGCCGATTCTGAAAATCCGTTATTGTTCTCAGTTCGTTCAGGTGCCAGAGTTTCCATGCCTGGTATGATGGATACCGTTTTGAACTTAGGTTTAAACGATGAAACAGTTAAGGCTTTGGCAAAAGCTTCCGGCAGCGAAAGATTTGCTTATGACTCATATCGTCGTTTCTTGCAAATGTTCTCTGATGTTGTTTTAGGTGCTGATATTGATTTGTATGAAGAAGCTCTTGAAAATATGAAAAAATCAAAAGGTTACAAATCTGATACCGACTTAACAGCCGAAGATTTAAAAGAACTTGTTAAAGAATATAAAGAAATCGGTGCCAAATTAGGCAAAGTTGTACCGCAAGACCCATGGGATCAATTGTGGGCAGGTATCGGTGCCGTATTCGGTTCTTGGATGGCTGCTCGTGCCATTACATATCGTAAATTGAACAACATTCCGGGTGACTGGGGTACTGCTGTTAATGTTCAAACCATGGTATTTGGTAACGCAGGTGATGATTGTGCAACCGGTGTTTGCTTCTCTCGTGACCCGGCAACCGGTGAAAATGTTTACTACGGTGAATATTTAATCAACGCTCAAGGTGAAGATGTTGTGGCAGGTATCAGAACTCCGCAACCTATGGCTTCAAAAGGCGATGGCACATCTTTGGAAGAAAAATGGCCTCATTTGTATCAAGAATTGGTTGATGTTCGTAATAAACTCGAAGCACATTACAAAGATATGCAAGATATGGAATTTACCATTGAACACGGCAAACTTTGGATGTTGCAATGCCGTAACGGTAAAAGAACAGCAGCCGCTGCCGTTCGTATGGCTGTAGAAATGCAAGAAGAAGGCTTAATCAATAAGGAAGAAGCAATTATGCGTGTTGGTGCTGACCAATTAGACCAATTGTTGCACCCGATGCTTGACCCGAAAGCCAAAAGAAATGTTATTGCAACCGGTTTACCGGCATCTCCGGGTGCTGCCGTAGGTCGTGCAGTGTTCAATGCTGAAGATGCAGAGGCTTGGGCAAACAGAGGCGAAAAAGTTATTCTTATTCGTAACGAAACATCTCCTGAAGATATCGGCGGTATGCATGCTTCTCAAGGTGTAATTACAGCTCGTGGCGGTATGACATCTCACGCAGCCGTTGTTGCTCGTGGTATGGGTACTCCTTGCGTTTCTGGTTCAACAGATATCACCATTGACTACAAAGCAAAAACAATGACCACAAAATCGGGTGTTGTTATCAAAGAAGGTGATTGGGTATCATTAGACGGTGCCAAAGGTCAAATTATTGAAGGCGCAATCCCGACTGTTCAAGCTGATACAAACACAGGTAATTTTGGTAAATTGATGGGTTGGGTTGATGAGATTCGTACTATGAAAGTTCGTGCAAATGCCGAAACTCCGAAAGATGCTCAACAAGCTCTTGATTTTGGTGCCGAAGGTATCGGTTTGGCTCGTACCGAACATATGTTCTTTGACCCGAAACGTATTGCTGATATGCGCGCTATGATTTTGGCTGATGATGAAGCCGGTCGTCGTGCAGCACTTGCAAAATTGTTGCCTTACCAAAAACAAGACTTTAAAGACTTGTTCAAAATTATGGACGGCTTACCGGTAACTGTTCGTTTGCTTGACCCGCCGTTGCATGAATTTTTGCCTCACACAGATGCAGAAATGCAAGAACTCGCTGATAAATTGGGCAAAACATTGGCTGATGTTAAGAAAAGAGCAGAATCATTGCACGAATTGAACCCGATGTTGGGTCATCGTGGTTGTCGTTTGCCGATTACATATCCTGAAATTGCCGAAATGCAAGCTCGTGCAATTTTAGAGGCTGCCGTTGAATGTTCAGAAGAAGGTGTTAAAGTAATTCCTGAAATTGAAGTTCCGTTGACAGGTTCTAAAAAAGAGTTGGATATCGTTAAGGCTATCATTGATGCAACTGCCGAAAAAGTATTTGCTGAAAAAGGCAAAAAAGTTGACTATATCGTCGGTACCATGATTGAGTTGCCAAGAGCTGCTTTAATGGCTGAAGACATTGCAAAATCTGCTGCATTCTTCGGTTTTGGTACAAACGACTTAACTCAAACCACATTAGGTATGAGCCGTGACGATACAGGTGCAATTTTGGACGAATATCGTGCAAAAGGCGTTTATGTTGCTGATCCGTTTGCTTCAATTGATGTTGACGGTGTAGGTAAACTTGTTAAACGCGCTTGTGTTGAAGGCCGCAAAGTTAACCCTGACATTCACTTGGGTGTTTGCGGTGAGCACGGTGGTGACCCGAAATCTATCGAATTCTTCCAAGAATGCGGTTTAGATTATGTATCTTGTTCACCGTTCAGAGTACCGGTTGCTCGTTTGGCAGCAGCTCAAGCCGCTGTTAAAACTAAGAAGTAATTTGATGCTTTAAGTGTTAAAAAAACCTCCGAGAAATCGGAGGTTTTTTAGTAAATAAAAACCGCTCCTTGAAAACAATCAAAGAGCGGCGAGGTGTTTGAAATATTAATAGGTTACGGAAACTGTAAATGCGCCAGTATATTCACCTGCTTTAACATTAGCCGGAATTGATAACACTGAGTGGAAAGGGTAATCAGTTGTCCAAGATGCATAAGTCCCTAACTCATCACCATTTGCATTTTTAAGTGTTGTTGATCCTTCAAACTCACCATTATATGGAGTACCATTTTTATAACATGTTCCATTTAAGTTATAATCTGTTATGGATAATATTTCAGGTGTTTCCAAACTGTCAGTGTATAGTGTAAAATCGGGGTTATTTGCTTTAACTACAATAGTACCCCAATTAATTTCATCACAAGTAAATTCAGTTGCCACTTCAATTGTAGCTTTTGCGGTAACTTCTGCATAATCGGTGGTGGCATTTGCTGTGCTTGTTGCTAAAAGTGCTACAGCCGATAAAAGAAAATATTTTCTCATTTTTTTAATCCTTTAAAATAGTTAAACTTAATTTGAAAAGGCAAAAATGCCCTTTCACATCACATCATAAACCGTTTTTTTTTTTTGCAAGTAAAAAGAGTCGTTTAAAGAATTTAAATCAAAAATGAGGTAAGAAAATTATTAAATGTCATTTTATGAGCCGCACAGGGTGTCAGCTCAAAAAAGAAATCTTATCTTGAAATGCGTTAGCATTGCTTGCTTAAATTTTGCAAGCATAAATTATGGGTGAGGGGATTAAAAATAAATTTCCCTCCATAAGCTATATGAAGGGAAAACATAATTTTAAAAATTATGAACGATAAGTCACATCAATTTCTTCGTTATCATCATCGTCATCATCGCTTGAAAAAACATCTTTGGTCTTATCCCAAGCCTTAGCACTAACTTCTTTGGTTTTATCCCAAGCTTTTGCCGTTCCGTCTTTTGTAGCTTCCCAAGCATCAGAGCTTACATCTTTGGTTTTTTCCCATAAACTCGGATTGCTTTTTTGATGATTATGTATTTGCGGACCATTATTCTGTGTCATAAGTTTCTCCTTTGTTTCAAATTGTTATTGTGCATCTAAAAAATAAAGCGCAAACTAAATTTTTCAACTAAACAATAGTCATATAAATAAACAAAAAAGACAAATAATGCTTGAAAATTTGGCAATGATGTGCTAGTGTGAATATAACTTTGTAAGGATATGTTTTTATGGTTAATGAAGTCGGCATACAAAATGATTTTGATGTATTGGCAGAGTTTACGGGAACTGCCGCTTTTTCGTATAATGAAATACATAATCAATATATTTCAACTTCCACTTCTTATGATTATCCGAGAATTATCCGTGAAGTCAGCAAAGCCCGAGGTTGGTCACATGAAAAAACCAAACAAGAGCTGATTGATGCCGGTGTCTTGGTATATTTATCAAATGATGAATATGCCGTTGATGTTCATGGCACAACCAGAAACGGAGGTGGTGTAAATTATAATCAAGGGTTGGTGCTATTTAATTTTGATAAAGCAGATTCTCAATCAACATATCATGAATACGCTCATTCACTCCAAAGCATTTATGAGACATTTAACGATAACACACTAAAACAAATGTATGATAATGTCGGTCTTGATATTAAAGCTGAGTCCGAGTTTGAAAAACACGATTATACAAGATATTTGAAAGAAATGCATGCAGACACTTTCGGATTTGCCGCATTGCTGTTAAGGGCTGAAAGTTTGCCGGAGTTTTTAGAAATTTCATTAAGAGCAATGCGACGAGCAGCTCATATGACTGTAAAGGGTGAAAATCAAAAAAATACGATATATGGTCGAGATGATTCAAATTTAAAATATTATGCCTCCTATAATGTAATGAAAAAAACCATAAAAGAAATATGGAAAATAAGAAACTTAAAAGACATAAATCAATATTTTGATGAAAACGGAGTTATAAAATTTAAAGAGTTGTGCAAGTTATCTGAAGATATTGTATCACAAAGTGCCTATTCTCCAAAACAATTTAAGGCTTTTAAAAATCATTCTTTGAACATTTCATACACAAAAAGAGGTATACACCCCATTGACCACAATCACAAAAGAGATATCTTAAATTCAATAATATTGCTTGGCATGGTTACTATGCTTGAGGCCATAAGAAAGAAAAAAATGACCAAAAGCATCAAAGCTCAATCTTTAGCGCATAAAAAACTGATTGACGAATATACAAACTTGCAAAATAAGTTTGTGCAGTTGGACATAATTGATAATGTATCAAAACCGCTCATTGCTGAGCAAAGCATTGAAAGGTTACATGCCGGTATTGCAATGATAAATCACAAATTAGGTTTTCCTTCGATTGGTGAAGATATTTTAAGAACAATGATACATAAACGCTATAAAAATCAAGACTTCACCGAAGAAAATCGCAAAAAAGATATTGAAAATTGTTGTATGCTCATGAACATAAAGAATAGTCAAGACATTGAGTTGTTGAGTAACTTTTTGTTACGAGCAGATGCAATTTGTGCCATAAATATTCACAATGAATATTTCAAAAAAATTATGTCATATTCTGATGAAACATTATACGAGCAACGAGACATCATTAAAACTCTAAAAGAAAAGCCGGAAAAATTAAAATATTCGCATGAAGTTATAAGGCCGCTGATTGAAAAAGAAGAACCGTTGATGCTTTTGCAAAATGCAGATAAAATTAAGGCTTTAATTGAATTAGGTTATGATGTTAATAAACAAGATATTGATGGGTACACTCCTTTAATGTGCTGTATGAATCCTGAAAAAACAAAAGTTTTGCTTGAAAACGGTGCCGATATTAATGCAAAAGATTCTGAAGGCAACACAGCATTGATGCAAACTGACAATAAAATGATTATGCAAGTTTTATTGGAAGCAAAACCAAATTTAGAAATTAAAAACAATATTGGTAGAACTGCTCTTATGAACTGTACCAATCTTGAATGCGTTGAATTGTTGATAAATGCAGGTGCTGACATAAACGCACAAGATAACAATGGTGATACGGCTTTAATATTATCCACCGAGCAAGAAGAATTGAAAACTCTGCTTAAAGCTAAACCCAATCTGGAAATTAAAAACAAAAAAGGCAAAACCGCTTTAACATCTTTTACCAATGCCGAAAATTTTGCATTGTTGCTCAATGCCGGCGCCAACATTACAACAAAAGACAATTATGGTAGCAATCCGTTGATGGGTGTTTTGATATCAGATATACCGGATATTCAAAAAGAAAAAATTGTTGATATATTGCTTGATAAAAAAATTGAAGCAAATGATACAAACAAAGACAATGAAAACGCACTTGTATATGTAGCAAGAAGCAAAAAAATCAGCAATGAGTTTAAAAATTCTTTAGCGCAAAAGCTCATATTATATGGTGTTGACATTGATTCCGCATTAAGTAAAATTCCCAATAAAAACGAAAAGGAAATTATCACAAATGCTAATCAAGAAATACAAAAAAAAGCACAAAGGCTTGCAACCATTAGAAATAAGATTGCCAAAGGTGTTGATAAAATTGATGAAAAAATCGGCTCACCCATACAAAAGGTGTTAGGTAAAAAAGTTCAGGACATTCAGCTTCCTGATGCCATAAAGCAAACCGAAGCCCAAATCAGCTCAAAATTGTTCCGAAGATAAAAAAGTTGATTTTGTTGTTAAATGGTATAAATTAAAATCAAAGCAAAACAAAAATAGGGGAGAGATAAATGGGAAAAATTAAAACATTTTGCCTAATGGCGGGCTTGATGCTGATTTTTATGTATGTCGGCAATTTGTTTGGCGGTGTTCAAGGTATGAAAACAGCATTTATTATTTCATTGGCGCTAAATTTTTACAGCTATTTTTTCAGCGATAAATTGGTCTTAAAGCACTATAAAGCTCAAGAAGTAAACAAAAACAATGCACCTATGCTGTATCAGATTGTAGAAAATTTGAGCCAAAAAGCCAATTTACCGATGCCCAAAGTTTATATTGTGCCCGATGATGTTCCAAATGCTTTTGCCACGGGTCGAAACCCCAAACACGCAGCAGTTGCCGCCACTCAAGGCTTGTTAAACTTGCTTGATGAAAACGAAATTGAGGGTGTTTTGGCTCATGAATTAAGCCATGTAAAACACTATGACATTTTAACCGGCTCAATTGCCGCAGTTTTTGCCGGTGCTATTGCCATGATATCAAATATGGCAAGATATAATGTCAGTTCAAGAAATAATAACTCAAACAATCGTTCAAACGGTTTGTTTGCAGTGTTGGCTGTGGTTTTATTGCCGATTGCCGCCAGTGTTATCAGGTTTGGTGTTTCAAGAACCAGAGAATATGAAGCCGATGAAGGAGCCGCAAATTTAACTCAAAAACCGCAATATTTGGCATCTGCATTGGCAAAGTTGGAAGGATATGCAAAAAATTATAGTCTTAACAAAGCCACATCAGAAACGGCTCATATGTTCATTATCAATCCGTTTAGCGCTCAAAAAGCCGATTTTTCTTCGCTGTTTAGCACACATCCCTCTACTGCCGACAGAATACGGCGCTTAAAAGCTTTAGAAGATAAATATCAATAAAATAAAAACTCCGGATAAGTGCTAAAATCCGGAGTTTTGCTTTTAATAATCAATTGTTCTATTCTTAAAATAAAAATATTCCACAATTTCCAAAATACCGTATAAAACAATGTAGAGTCCTAAAAGTGTGCTGATGGTAACCGCACCTAATTCCGGATATTGCAAAATTAAAAAACCGAACACAATACCCAACAATCCCAAGGTCAAACTCCAACCCCAAGGCAACTCGGCTTTGCTTAAATGATAACTGCTCACCAGTTGCACAGCGCCGACCGCAATGCTCCATAAGGCAAAGATAATCGGCAATGTAACGGCACTAACCCCCAAATTTGATACCAAAATGATACCGACAATTACATCAATTACCCCGACAAACATAAACCAACCCGATTCTAAGGACATTGATGATGCCACATATCCGGCACCGATAACAATTAAGGCAATGCCGATATATAAACTTAATGCCAATAAACTTATAAACGGATTAAACCAAACATATGTGCCCAAAACAACCATTAAAATACCGGCAAGCATATGCCAAATTCCGGCACAACAAGGTGTCGGAGCAGTGTTTTTTGTTATAACCAAATCAACCATTGATAATCTCCTAAAATGTTAAGTTAGACAAAGCTTATATATAGTTGATTTGAGGCGAAAATAAATAATACAAAAGTTGTAGACACATTTAAAAACAAAATTTACACACTATGTTCAAAATGGATTTTTAAGTTTAATTCAAGGAGAAAATAATGAAAAAAATAAGTTTAACTGCACTTGCCGTAATGCTTTGTTTATCAAGCTTGGCAAATGCAAAAGAACATTGCGATTATATGGATAAAAAAGGCGGATATATTGTAAGCGACAGCGACATCACAACGGTTAAAACAGCGTTAGGGATGCAAGAAGATTCAATTGTAACATTGCAAGGACAAATTGAAAAGCGCCTTAAAAAAGATATGTATCAATTTAAAGATGCAAGCGGGACTATGATGATTGAAATCGGTAAAAAAGTATGGCACGGACAAACCGTAAGTGCAAAAGATACCGTGCAAATCACCGGTGAACTGGATAAAGATGATGATAAAATTGTTTTAGATGTTGAAAGCCTGATTAAAAAGTAAATATATTAAAACCTCCCCTTGTTTATAACTTGGGGAGGGAAAATTTTAACTATTAGTAATAATTGTAAGGGTAAAAGTGCCTACATAATCACCGGCTTCTATTTTGGAAGGGATATGCAATGTGCCACCCATTCCCCAATTATCATCATCAGACAAGTCTAATGTTAATGTTTTTGTTTTACCGGCGGCAAAAAGTTCAATTGTTGATGGATAATCCACACCTACCGCATCGGAAAAATGATAACCACCGGGAAATTCATCACAAACAGATGAGGTGGCTGATGTTGTAAATTGTACATAAAGACATATTTTACGAGTGATGAAAGGTAGTGTTTAATATGATTGTGAATGATAAAATGCAACAAGGTTATGAATATGTTCTTTTATCCCCGATGGGGCAAGATTTTGCACCCGATTTTACTCCCGAATTATCCCCGAAACAAATGTTATCATTGGGAGTTTTTGAAGGACACTATTTAACCGACTGTCAAGCCGAGTTTCCGGCAGATTGGTTTATTGAGGCCAAATTATCACCTTTATATCCCGATATTAAGCAAAATTGTTTTGGTGTAAAATCGAGGTTGTCTTTGAAAATATGGCAACAAAAAGGTTGGATAATCGGTCCTGATGTCAGAGGTTGGTTTCAGTGGTATTGCCGATATTATATGGGCAGAAGATTACCTTCAGTTGATAATATTCAAATTAAACGATGGAAAGCGTTTAAGCGCCATTATGCGCAAGTTTACAAAAACTGCCTGCCGTTTGATTTAGATTGTCGTAAAAAACAAAGACAAGCATTGTTGCAATGGGCATATAATCCGTTTTTTTGATATAATTTGTCTTGCAGAATTTTTGCTTTTGTGTATAATGAAAAAAATAAATTTTCAAGGGTTATACTATGGCAAAAAATTTTCAGGGTGTTCGTAAAAACAACAATAAAACAGAGTTTTGTGTGCGCTCTCCTAAGGCACAAAAAGTTGAACTTTGTCTGTTTTCAGATGATGAACAAACAGAAACCAGAATTGAACTTCATAAAGATGAAAACGGCAATTGGTCTGTTTTGCTTGATGATATCAAAGAAGGGCAAAAATACGGATATCGAACATATGGCAAATATAATCCTGATAAAAGATGTTTTTTTAATCCTAACAAATTGCTTGTTGACCCTTATGCGCTTGAAGTTACCAAAAGCTTAAATAACATTTCAACCGATGATAAATATATTTTGTTTGGCAATAACAATTATGATTCGGCGGCCATAACCCCTAAAAGTGTAGTCAGGTTTTTTGATAAGGCTGATTTAGAAAAAAAATATCCGTATCTGTATAAAAAACCGCATCACAGTTGGGCAAAAACCCACATTTATGAATTGCATGTCGGCAATTTTTCGGCTGATAAACCTGATGTTCTCCCCTCAAATCGAGGCACATTGTCGGCTTTAAATCAGTCGGCGGGATATTTTAAAGATTTAAGCTATAATCAAATTGAACTGATGCCTTTAACTCCGACTATGGCGGATATGCATTTAGAAAAAAATAAAGGACTTTCCGACCAATGGGGATATAACCCGATAAATCATTTTGCCATTGACCCCAGATACGGCAAAATTGATGATTTGTTGGCATTTATCAATGATATGCACAAAGAAAATATTGAGGTATGCCTAGATGTTGTCTATAACCATACCGGAGAATCTAAAAATGACAGATTTTTGCTTTCGTATAAAGGTTTGGACCCTGATGCATATTATCGTTTCAGCCCTCATGACGGCCATAGCTTTGTTGATACCACAGGTTGCGGAAACGGTTTTAATCCGAACAGCGAGCAGGGTGGTCGCATAATTAAAGACAGTTTGATGTTTTTTAGCGATATTTGCGGCGTTGATGCTTTCAGGTTTGACTTAGCAGGTGATTGTGCTTTAGATAACAATTTAGAGTTTAATCCCAATGGCAATTTTATGCAAATTGTCAGAGAAGTTTCAGAACTTACGGGCGCCAAAATGAGCGGGGAGCCATGGAGTGCGGTCGGCGGATATTTTTTGGGACAAATGGAAGGCATTTATGAGTGGAATGATAAACACGAACATTGTTTAAGAAAATTTATTCGTGGTGAACACGGACAGGTTGGAAGTTTGGCATATTTTATGGCCGGAGCAAATAGCAAAAGAAAAATCAATGTGTTTACCAAGCACGATGGTGCAACCGCTTATGACTGGGCAACATATCAGCAAAAAAACAATTATGACAACAACGAAAACAATCGAGACGGAAGCAATGACAACTTTTATAGTCCGTCGGCAAGCGATGATATAAAGCTTACCAAAACAAAATCGGCGCATGCTTTAAACACTCTTGCCAGAGGAGTGCCTTTGTCTTTAAGCGGTGATGAGTTGTGGCGTTCGCAAAACGGAAATAACAACGGTTATGCAAAACCTTTTCCGCTAAAATGGAAAGATTTGAGCGCAGAACAAAAAGAAAGATATTTGTTTGAAAGAAAGCTTAATGCATTTCGCCAAGAGCACCCGATATTCAGCAATATTGACGGGGCAAGCGATGAAATTATGCCCAACGGTAAGCCCTCATGGGAATGGATAAATATCAACGGCGAACAAATGAAACAATGCGATTGGGACTTTGAATATAACAGATATTTAGCTTATGTCTTAAACGGACAAGATAAAAACGGCACTCGCTTTGATGATGATTTTTTGGTTATGACATCGGGAAATGTTGAAAGCTCATTGCAGGTTAAGTTGCCTAAACCTCCACATGTCGGAAGTTGGAAAGTGGTGTTTGATACCTCAAAAAGAACATCTGAAATTGATGATACAGAATATGAAAAAGGCTCAACATATAACATTGCGCCTCATAGCGTGGTTGTAATGACTTGTAAACGAGATGAAAGTGTTGCTAAAGAAAACTTGCTTTTAAATATTAAAGATGCAAAATCAAGATAGAAAAAAGGCTCTCAAATGAGAGCCTTTTTCTACAATATATGGTTGGTATATTATTCAACGGTAACCAACACTGAAAAAGAACCTGTATATTCACCTACAGGTATGTTTTCTGGAATAAATAATGTGCCACCTATACCAAGGTAATATCCGACGGAATCATGTCCTGCCGGACCGCTAGTGAATTGAGATACAAGAAGAGCTGCCTCAGGATTATTAGCATTTGTAAGTATCAACATTTGAGGCAATATAACATTAGCATTTTCTACTGAGCTTTGAAATATACAACGAGCAGATTCTATTCCATTTGCAAGCACACCATTATCACCGGTAATTAAAGTGCCTGTTGCAGAATTATAGTCAAGAGTAAGCATGCTCGTCGGATTATTAGAAGGTACATAAATATCTCCAAAAGTCATTTCAGAGCAAGAAATGCTGGTTACATTTTTAACTGTGGCACTAACTTGAATTGTTCCGGTATAATCTTCGGCATTAGCTGTGCTCACAGTTAAAACAGCTACAGCACAAGTAAGAAAATATTTTCTCATAATTTAATCCTTTACAAAAATAGTTTAAGTACATTTGAAAGGTGCAAAAATTTACCTTTCACATCGCATCATAAACCGTTTTTTTTTTTTGCAAGTAAAAAGAGTCTTTTAAGGTATTTAAATCAAATTTGAGGTAAGAAAAAACAAAGTCTATATTTTTGCTTGTTACATATACAAAATGCGGGGAATGTTACTTAACCCCGCATTTTTAGAGCTCTTAAATGCTAACTTTACATATTTTTCATCAGTTGATTAAACAGTCTGACACCAAAACCGCTTGCCCCCTTAGGATATAATGGTTTTGGTTTATCAACATTGTCCATACCGGCCATATCAATATGCACCCATTTTACATCTTTTTTGATAAATCTTTGCAAAAAGCATCCTGCAGTTATAGAGCCGGCATATCTGCCTTCACTGATATTTTTCATATCGGCAATTGAGGAGTTTATCATTTGGTTATATTCTTTGGTTAACGGAAGTTGCCAAACTTTTTCATTTGATTGATTACCTGCTTTGACAATATTGTTTATAAATCCTTGATTATTGCCCATAATTCCGGCCATTTCTTTGCCTAAAGCAACCAAAATGGCACCGGTAAGAGTTGCAATATTGACAAGTTTTTTAACATTATATTCTTGTTGAATATACCACAAACAATCGGCCAAAACCAAACGACCTTCGGCATCGGTGTTCAAAATTTCAACGGTTTGTCCCGACATTGAACGCACAACATCTCCGGGGCGAGTGGCTGTGCCTGAGGGCATATTTTCAACCAAGCCCACAACAGCCACAACATTTAATTTTAGTTTTTGTAAAGCCAAAGTTTTCATAGCACCGACCACGGCAGCCGAACCGGCCATATCTTGTTTCATATCCCACATTCCGGCAGCGGGTTTTAATGAGATACCGCCACTGTCAAAAGTTACGCCTTTACCCACTAACCCTAAGTCAAAATCTTGCTTATCGGGATTGCCAATATATTTTAAGATTACGATACGAGGCTCATTTGCTGAGCCTTGAGCTACCGACAGTGCCAAATTAAACTCTTTTTCATGCATGGCTTTTTTATCTAAGACTTCAACTTTTAAACCTAAATATTCAAGCCGTTTGATATCATCAGCCATTATGGCGGGTGTTAATTGATTTGACGGCTCATTGGTCAAATCTCGTGCATAACGAACACCTGTGGCAAGTGCTGCATAATCTTTATATCCGTCTTTGGAAATAACCTTGTTTTTAGCTGCAAAAACAACAGTTTCAAGCTTAGGACAAGATTGAACTTTTTTGGTTGTAAAATATTTATCAAAACTATACGATGACATTTCAAAGCCTAAAGCGATATTATAGGCAATTTCTGCGGTTTTGATTTTTGTATTTGCAACAGATTGCGCATATACGCATATCTTTTGCTTGTCCTTAAAAGCAGAATATAACTTTGCTCCCAAAACCTCAAAATCATAAGCCGAAGGCTTTGTATCGGTTGCAATTAAGACCAAATCGGCATTTTTGGTTTTGGTTGCTAAAATTTCGTTTTTTTCAGCCTTAAAGTTTTCTCTTTTGGCAAGCGAAATCAATAAATCAAGCTCATCACGGTCAAAAAAATTTGCCAGATAATTTTTATTTATTTTTCCGAAAACCAAACCGACTTTCACAATGTCTTTTTTTTCTTTTTTGTTGCTAAATATTATCTCAACCATAAAAAATCTCCTGTATTTAAGTTTGTTTGACATAGATAATATGGTAAAATTGATAATAAAGTGCTAATTTTTGAATAATTTTCTGGACATTTGAGTTGATTTGTTTTATCCTCTGGACAAATAAACACAAAAGGAATGAAAAATGGCTAAAAAAGGCTCTAAATATGCCAGAAAACATAACATAATTGAAACTAAAAAGAAAAAAGATTTGTTTGAAGATGAAGCTTTTTATGAAGTTATCTATGATGACCATTCTTTTTTAGATGTGTTTAACGATTTGCCTTTACCGGAACAAATTAAGGCATATCAAGTGTTAAAAAAATTGGCCGAAACTTCAACCAATAAGGTCTCAAGAGCCGAAAAAAAACTTATTTTAATTTCAAGAGATAAACTTGATAGCATAAATGAAAGTGCCGGCTTAAAAAAAGAAGATTTGTTGCGCAATCCGTTGAGCACGGACGAACATCACATTATCAGAATGGATTGTTACGGTTCAATCGACAAGCGTCCGACTCACCAATTGAGCACATATTATAAGGACATATTAAAAAATCCTTTGGATAAAAAACTCCCCGTTAAAGCATATAATTTGGAACAATCTCCGATGTGGAAAGTTTTTCGCCAATTTGAAAATTTCAGAAAGATTGAACCTCAAATTAAAAAAATTTTATCCGATAACAAAATAAATCCGGAAATTTTAAAAGTTATGGGAGTGAAAGACTTTTCGGATATGATTTATCGGGCTTTCAGAAAATCTGATGAAATAAAAGTAAGTTTTGTTGATAAAGACAGTGACAGAAATGCGTTTGTAAAAGAATTGGCAACAAAAAATTATGATGCCATTTTTGATATTTTACATTCGCAAGGGCACGATAACAGGTATATTCATTCTTTGCTTAATGCTATGAAAATGTACGGTGTGACTGATGCGTCGCACATAATTATAACCGAAACACACTTTACCGAAAAAGTGTTGGCGGATTTGAAAAAAGCCAAAATTGCAACTGAAGATTATAATGTCGGTGATAAAATCGAGCAAGATTTGGTTGAATATTTGTTTCGCAACGACCAAGGAATGCTCATTGCCGCACGAGATGAAAACGGTGAGCGTTTAAAAGGCGGCAGATTTCCTTCGTTTGAAGTTCATCATAAAATTGCCGTAAGTGAAAGCGGAAAATTGTTGTGCTTGCCTAAAGTAAATTATAGGAGCAATTTTTTGTTGGTTGAAAGCAATATTCATCAGATTGTGTTGCACGGATATGACAAATTGGTTGTTCAAGCAGGTAAAGAAGCTTATCGTTGCCGTATGGAATTTATTGACGACCATTTGGCATTTATGGCCGGCTTTACACCGGATAAACAGCTTTCGGTTAATTGGAGCAACTATCAAGAATTTGTAAGACGCGAAAAAGAAGATGAAAAACATTTGGTTACTTACGAAGATTGTCTGAATGATTTAAAAGAAAATCGTGTAAATTATCTGAGAAATGCAACATCGTCGGTTGAATATGATGCTGATATAATTGCAAAAAATCTGCGGGATAAATATGCCAGCGGAAAAGTCAACAAAGCGGCTAAAGCCCAGAAAGTGAAAAAAGCATATCTTAAAAAACTTAAAGGTCGTGACATATGAACAGATTATTAGAGCTGATTGCAAAAAGTGATGTTTGCCACAAAGAAAATGCACTCAAAAGTGTTGATATAATCCGTACACAAAAAGATTTGGTTAAAATGGGGTGTCCGTTTTTACCGGTTGAATTTATTGATTTTTTAAAACATTATAACGGTGTAAGTGCTTCAGATTGTGCAATTTTAGGTGTTCCGCCACTTGAAGATGACAGATTAAATATTGTTGAATTTAATAAGCAATATAACAGTTCAACCAATATGGCGATTTTAGGTTATGATGACAGTGCATTTTTAGTTTATGATAACAATGAAAATTTGTACAAACTTCTTGACCGAGCCGATTTAGTGTTACTTGATGAATATGCTCCTGATGAGATTGTTTATGCCCTTAACAGTATATTGCACATTTAGAAGATGAATAATATTTATAAAAATTGCAACGAAACCATTGAAAAAGCCGCTAAAACCATATTAGACGGCGGATTGGTTGCTTTTCCGACCGAAACCGTATACGGTCTTGGAGCAAATGTATATAATGCAAAGGCGGTTGCCTCAATTTTTGTAGCAAAAGGACGACCGTCTTTTAATCCGCTGATTTCACACATTGCCGAAATCGATTTTTTAAAAGAATATGCCTTAACCGATGAAAGAGTTTTGGCTTTGGCTAAAAAATTTTGGCCCGGACCTCTTACTTTTGTTTTGCCCCGAATTGACGATAATCCGGCGCTTGATTTGGCTTGCGCAGGCTTAAAAACCGTTACGGTCAGAATGCCTAACCATCAAGTTGCACTTGATTTGATAAAAAAAAGCGGGGTGCCGATTGTGGCTCCGTCTGCCAATAAGTCTCAAACCATCAGTCCGACAACTCCAAACCATGTGTTTGAAAGTTTGGGTGATAAAGTTGATATGATTATTGATGGCGGACAGTGTAAGGTAGGAGTTGAATCTACCATCATAGATTTAACAGGTTCCAATGTTGTAATGCTCAGGGCAGGGGGGATTGCAAAAGAAAGTTTGGAAGAATTTTTAAATCAAAAAGTGCTTATTTCTGACGGAAACCCTTTGTTACCTTCCTCTCCGGGGCAAATGCTTAAGCACTATGCTCCCAAACACGAATTTAGAATAAACGCAACCTGTAAACAAGATGATGAGTTTTTAATCGGGTTCGGTGATGTAAAAGATGCCGATATAAATTTGAGCTTAAAAGCCGATTTGTGCGAAGCTGCTGCCAATTTGTTTGCATATATGCGAATTGCCGACAGTCAAAATAAATATCCTAAAATTGCCATGTCACCGATACCGCAAATCGGCTTGGGCTTGGCTATAAATGACCGCATAAAAAGAGCTGCGTATAAAAAGTAAATAATTTTATTAAACTGTCGATAATGAGTTGATAAAATGATTTTGCCGTGATAAATTGTCCGCTAAGTGTGTACAGATGGAAATTATGTTATGAAAAAACAAAAAAATAAGCAGGGTAAAAAAGCATCTCGAGAGATGAAAGCCAAAAATTATGTAAATGTTCAAAATGCCGATGGATGTTTGAGTACAGTTGCTAAGGTTGTTTGTCGAAACAAAATCAACTTTTTACCTAAAATCAGTGTAATAATCCCTGTTTTTAATGCAGAACATTATCTTAGAACTTGCTTAGACAGCATTATAAATCAGAGTTTAAGGGAAATTGAAATTATATGTGTGGACGATGGTTCTAAAGATAAATCGTTAAGTATACTAAAAGAATATGCATCAAAAGATGACAGAATATGCGTGTTGTCGCAAAAAAATTTATATGCCGGAGTGGCTCGAAATGCCGGAATTGCGGTTGCTAGAGGTGAATATCTGAGTTTTTTGGATTCTGATGACTTTTTTGAACTTGATATGCTTCAAAAAATATATGACCGAGCAAAAAAAGACAATAGCGATATGGTTGTGTTTGGTAATTTTGTATATGACCATAAAACTAAAAAAGATATTAAAAAAACAATCATAAATAAAAAATACACACAACAATCGTTTATAAATCCGCTTGAATATAAAAACAGTATATTTACATCGTGTAACCCCAATCCTTGGAATAAGATAACCAAACGAGAAATTTTTACCGAAAACAATTTGCGCTTTGAAGGTTTTTCAAGTTGCAACGATATGACTTGTGCCTGTACATTGTTTGCCTTGGTAAAAAACATAAGTTTTATGGAAGAATGCTTTGTCCATTACCGAACAAACACAGACACAAACATATCAGCTACAAGAACAGATAAAATTGAAAATTTTTTATATGCTGCCGATAAGTTGGAGCAGAATTTAAAAAAGATTAATATGCTTGATGTTTTTTATTATGCTTTTGTTGAAAGAGTTTCAAAATCTTTGTATTGGGAAACCAAAAGTTTAACTAAAGAGCAAAAAGAAAATGTAAAGCAAAAAGCACAAAATATTCTCACAAACAAATTGTACAACGAACTTTTCGGTATAAAAATTTCGGTTATAATTCCGGTATACAATACACAAATGTATATTCATCAATGTTTAGACAGTATTATAAATCAGAGCTTAAAGGAAATTGAAATTATATGTGTGGACGACGGCTCTAAAGATAACTCTTTAAATATATTAAGAGAATATGAGAAAAAAGATAACAGAATTATTGTATTAACACAGAAAAATCAACGACAGGGAGCAGCCAGAAACAATGCATTAAAAATTGCAAGAGGAAAATATGTGCAATTTGTAGATTCTGATGATTACATATCTTTAGATGCTTGTGAAAAGCTATATAACAAATGTGAAGATTTGCAACTTGATATGCTTTCTTTTGCCGGAATTAATTTTGAGAATGAAACCGGTAAAACAATGGTATCAAGTTATTACAATTTTAAGTGGTTGCCGGCTAAACTTGATAAAGATATACTATACTGTAACTGGCGAAAATATATGCCGTATATGGCTGTTAGTGCTGCATTGACTATTTATAATAAGAACTTTATAAAAAGTCACGATATAACATTTCCTGAACGGATATATTTTGAGGATAACTTGTTTTTTGTTAAAGCAATACTTAATGCTCAAAAATTTTCAATACTAAAAGAAATATTATATTTCAGAAGAGTTCATAAAGAATCGACAACTCAAAATTTGGATAAAAATTATGCCGATTTTCTTATCATATCCGACATGGTTTTATCGTATGTAAAAATCCATAATAAGCAAATGCTTGACAGATACATAAAGCAATATTTGATGTTGTGTATACGCGGATATGATAAGTTAAGTCCTGAAATTAAAATCAGTCAAGAGAAAAATTTAAGAAAACTCTTGTTGCGATATAATTATTCGGATTATAACATTCAATATCCGAAATCTGTAAAAAGCATCTGTTTAAAATTGTTACATTTACCGTTTTATTTATACTGTATGTATAAGCGCTTGGTAAATTTGTATCGGCGATTAATAGCAAATGAAAAAGTGTTGCACACATTTAGAATTGATATGAAAAATTATGGCACTCGGAATAATTCAATTGAAATTAGAGCTAAAGATGTTTTGGTGACTAAAACAAAATGGAATACCGATGAAAAAGGTATCGGAATAATGATACAAGGTCATCTGATGAGGCAAAATATACACATCAAAATTATCGGCAATGGTGTTTTAAAATTTAGTTTCAGGGGGCCGGACAAGAGATGTAACGGTAAAAGATATCCTGTTTATATTGATTATAAATCAATTAAAATTGATGATAAAGAACTACTTTCAATGCCGATAACAACATGGCATGATAAAGCTTTTGCATATGAAATGAATGTAACGGACGGACAAGAAATTTTATTGTCAATAGAACAGATATATCATAATTACAGCAGTAATGAATTAAAAGATATGGTAACAAAATTAAATTTTGCGGATAAAAATTAAATATTCATCAAACAGTTATATTTAGATTGACTATGACATCAATTTGAGTTAGAATACAGGTATGTAAAGTTTATTATTTAAGGTGGTTGATTATGGCTCGGTTAAAAAAAGTGGTTACATTTGCAATTTTTTCGTTGTTGTTTGGCTCTAAAATTGTTCAATCGGCAGTTGTGTATGATTCTGCTACAAAAGTTCAATTGAATGATGGTGGGGATTTTACCTTCAGTTAAATCATTATTTTGTTCGGTCTGTTTTATCAAGATGAAGATGTTAACTAATATCAAGCGAGAAAATAATAATGGACGCTCAATGGTTGAAATGTTGGGTGTTTTGGCCGTTATCGGTGTGTTGTCTGTCGGAGGTATGAGCGCATACGGTATCGGTATGAAAAAATACAAAATCAGCTCCTTAAAAGATACCGTATTACATACATTAAAAATTTATGGTAATTTAAGTTCTACGGGGCTTGATTATTATCGGATAGAAGGAGCTGATGCTCAAGAAGAAATTAAAGAATATAATTTTATAAGCCCTTGCCAACTCGATTCATCAGCAATTCCGGGGGCATCGGGTTATAAAGTTTGCAGATTGCCTTTAGGTGAGCAATATATTAAAATTGTTCCGATGGAAGGCAGAGAAAATATGTATTCTTATATGTATTTTGTAACCCTTACTCCGTCAAACGCAGAAGTTTGTTCTGCATTACTTACGGCCGGTTGGGAAGAACTTCTTCCCAATGATTGGTGGACCAGAGGTAAAATGTGGATAACATCTCAAAATGGTTCGGAAACGCTTTATGGTCAAACATATACTATCCCCAGATCGATGGCATACAAAAGTAAGGTTTGTGCCAAAATATGTAAAGACAGCTTAAAATATTGTACCATTATCTTTGATTTTGTCGGTTATAACTAGTCTGCACAAAGATATATGTTGACAAATTTTGTTTTTAGAAATAATATCCACCCATTAACCAATAATTAAGATATTATGATTCATAGAGAAAAAATTGATGCTCTGGAAAAGTTAGACTTAACCAGAGATGAGGCCTTGGAATGGATTGATATGTTGGCTCAAAAAGAGCATAAATCTTGGGACAAGGTTGTTAAACAGCATACGGCAATTATACATAAAACCGAATGTATTGTTTGCTATAAGGATAAAAATGGTGAATTTTCTTATCATCAATATGTTGATACATCTCGTTTAAAGGAAATTTACGGTATTCAGGTTTTACCTAACTGGTTGATTACTCTAAAAGAAGAATCAAATCCTGATGAATTATTTTACCGAAAAATGAAAAAAGAAGATGTTGTCAAACTTGATGTTCATCGTTTCACAAATTCCGGATGGCAGGTGTTAACCAAAAATTTTCTTGAAGAATATGAAAAACATTATCACAGTTTCTTAAACTCTGATGATGTAAAAATATTCAAAGAAAATGGTATTGAAATATTGGCTATTCACCGATATTTTCCTTATTGGGTATATGATGAAGATAGGAACAGATACAAACTACAGGTTTTATCAGGAGGTAAGTCAGAATCACAGCAAGGATATATCCGTCTTGTTCAGCTTGTATGCAACCATTTTAAAGTGTTATAATTATTTACAAAAGCCTGCCTTAATGCAGGCTTTTGTGAGTTTAAAGTATATTTATAACCTAAAAAGAGCCTTAGCTCCTAAAAGCCAAAGCTCTTTCGTAGTTTGCTATGATAACATAATAATTTTTTAAAGGGTATTAAGAACAATTAACATATGTTGTTTGACGGCAGTCTTCGTAACAAGCCTCACAAAATCCACAATTTGAACCATACGTATCACAATCTACACAATCACGGCTATCACATTCAGAATAACATTCATCTGCAATTATATAATCTGAGTGGCTTATATATGATGTTCCACATTGAATGCAACATTTTCCATTTTTACAAGAAAAGGTGTTGTTACTGGAGTAAGAAGCCTCAAAATCTGTGATTAATTTGTAGTTGTTTATGCATTCCCAACTGGTAACAATATTTTTAGTTTCACCACATGCGGTACAGGATTCAAATTGTAATTGAGCAAACTTACTTGGCATAGATGCGGTTATTTCATATGTTTTATCAACGCAAATATCATTATAAACGCATTGACCGACACAAGCGGTTAGGGTGATATTATTAGGGCAGGTGATAACATTTGTACACCAAGCCGTTTTAT
>SUUV01000005.1 GCA_015062345.1 Alphaproteobacteria bacterium
TTAATCATAGCAAATCTCCTTAAAAATATGGGTATGTTTGTTATTCTAAACCGTTTTTTTTTTTTGCAAGTAAAAAGAGTCTGTTTGTAGATTTAAATCAAATTTGAGGTAAAATAATAACTGTATTCTAATTAAAAAAAACACCCTCGATCTTTAAGTTCCGAGGGTTTTTGGTTAATGTTTAGTGTTTTTGTGGCTGGTTGTTCAGCCGGTTAGCTTTTTCAAGCTCCTCCATTGCTTCATCTTTGACGATGATAGCGGTCTGTGGAGGCGGTTTTTCACCAAGCGGGCGGGTATTCTGTGGCGCAGTTTTTACGGCGATGATACCTAAGCCCAAGATTGCAGCTGTTGCAGCAACAACCCGATTGATAATTTTCTTCATAGCGCTATTTTATTGGTTTGTACCGAGGATACCCGTTGATTGTATCTGACTGCACATACCTCACGCCACTGATTGTGAACTCCTTGCCTACATTGGTCTCTGAGCTGATGTCTATATCTTCAATCACAGCATACTTTGTGCGCTTGATTGAAAAAACTACCTGACTTTCTCCGCACTTCCTGACTGCCGCAATGAACGGAATGTCCTTTGGAAAGTGATGTACATGGTGACGAAGTGTCATCTGTACAAGGCGAACTTTGTCTTCTGTCGGTGTAAGGTCGTTCTTAGCGATATACTCATTAACCTTTGAGGTCAAGGTCAGCAGATTGACATTTTCAAGAGCTGCTACTTTTTTGTTATTTTTCTTCATACAAAAAAAAATTTAAAAATAATTAATACTGTAATTTGGATTAAAACACATTTTTTTGGCAAAAGCAAGTAAAAAATGACAAAAAATGCAAAAAAAATATTTTTGACAATTTAAATTTTTGATGCTAATATTTCTCAGAATTGTAAATTATTGTGAAATCTTAAAAAAATATCATTATGGAAGTTTTAAATATTATTTTTGCTGTGTTGCTAGTTTGTGTAATGATACTTGCTGTTGCTTTGATTATTTGTTTAATCATAAGACATACCAAGCTGTCAAAAGTTAAAAACTACGATGATTTAAATAAAGCTTTATCATACGGAACAAAACTTTTAAATATTACCATTGTGGTAGCTTTATTGGGTATAGGAGTTGGTATGCTTTCTTTGGCATTTGGTGTTCATCCTCCAATGTCGGCGATGCAAATTACGGGCATTGTTCTTTCTGCGTTTTGGTTTTTAGCTGCTGTTGTCTTTATTTTTTTGATAAGAAAGAAAAAATAAATGAGTTAAAACTGCTTACGAATCGTACTTTATTGTAAAGACCATTCATAAGCAGTTTTTTTTATTTAAATATCAAAGAGTTTTCATCTGCCGAAACATAAACATCAGAATTATCTTTGATTTCCGAGTTTAAGATTTTTAATGCCAGAACATTTTCCATTTCTTGTTGAATAAGCCTCTTTAACGGTCTTGCACCAAATTCGCTGTCATATCCGTTTTGGGCTAAATAATTTAAGGCTTTATCATCAATTTTAAGATTTATATTATGATTTTGCATTAATCTTTTTTGCAATTTCTCAAGCTGAATTTTGGCAATATTTCCGATATGCTCTTTTGTTAAGGGCTCAAAAACCAGTATTTCATCTAAACGATTGATAAATTCCGGCTTGAAGAAATTTTTTAAGCTTTCTCTTACATCTTTTTGATTGGTATTTGTGACCAAATTTGATGTCATAATTAAAAAGGTGTTCTTAAAATCTACAGTTCGGCCTTTGCTATCGGTTAGGCGTCCGTCATCTAACACTTGCAACAATATGTTGAATACATCGGGATGCGCTTTTTCCACCTCATCAAACAAAATTACCTGATAGGGCCTACGGCGCACAGCTTCGGTCAAAACTCCGCCTTCATCATATCCGACATATCCCGGAGGTGCACCGATTAAGCGAGAAGTTGCGTGTTTTTCCATATATTCCGACATATCAATACGCAAAATTGCCTTTTCGTCATTAAACAAAAACTCGGCTAATGCTTTGGCAAGTTCGGTTTTACCTACACCGGTGGGTCCTAAAAACAAAAACGAACCGATTGGTCTGTTCGGGTCATTAAGCCCCGAACGAGAGCGCCTTACCGAGTTTGAAACCGCTACAACGGCATTTTCTTGGCCGATTACACGACGAGATATCAATTTTTCCATATCAACAAGTTTTTGTCTTTCGTTGCTTATAAGTTTATCAACCGGAATTGCCGTCCATTTTGAAACCATCAATGCAATTGTATCTGCCGTAACCGTTTCGGTGTTTTTGCTTTCTTGCTCATTTTTATTCAATATTTCGAGCCTTTTTTCAAGTTCGGGAATGTCTTTATATTGAATTTTTCCGGCTTTATCATAATCGCCTAAACGCAAGGCTTTATCCATTTCTATTTTTGCATTATCAAGCGCTTCTCTTAATTTTGAAGCTTCTTTAACACTGTTTTTATGTATGTTCCATTTTTCGTTTTCTTGAGCAGAAGTTTTTTCTTTTTGCAAAATCTGTTCTTCAATTTTTGCCAATCGTTCCTTGGAAGAAACATCGGTTTCTTGCCTTAAAGCCTCTCTCTCAATTTTGAGTTGAATTAGGCTGCGGTCAAGCTCATCTAAATATTCTGGTTTAGAATCTATACTCATACGCAAATAAGCGGCTGCTTCATCAACCAAATCTATAGCTTTGTCGGGCAAAAAGCGGTCGTTTATATATCTGTCGGACATAACCGCTGCCGACACAAGAGCCGCATCGGAAATACGCACTCCGTGATGAAGTTCATATTTTTCTTTTAAGCCTCGTAAAATTGAAATTGTTTCTTCAACTTTAGGTTCTCCGACATATACCGGCTGAAATCTTCTGGCAAAAGCTTGGTCTTTTTCAATATATTTTTGATATTCGGATAAGGTTGTGGCTCCGATACAATGAAGTTCACCTCTGGCAAGAGCCGGTTTTAACAGATTTGAGGCATCCATAGAACCCGAAGTTGCTCCCGCACCGACAACCGTATGCATTTCATCAATAAACAAAATTATCTGTCCTTGAGCCGCTTTTACCTCATCTAAAACTGCCTTTAATCTTTCTTCAAATTCACCTCTGTATTTTGCACCGGCAATAAGTGCTCCCATATCAAGCGCCATTAAGCGCTTGTGTTTTAAACTTTCAGGAACATCAGAATTGACAATTCTTAAAGCCAAACCTTCAACAATGGCTGTTTTACCGACACCGGGCTCACCGATAAGAATCGGATTGTTTTTTGTTCGGCGAGACAACACCTGAATTGTATGCCTGATTTCGTCATCTCTGCCGATAACAGGGTCAAGTTTTCCTTGTAAGGCTCGTTCGGTAAAATCGGTTGCATATTTTTTCAAAGATTCAAAAGTGTCTTCGGCAGTGGCGCTTTGAGCCGTTCTTCCTTGTCGCATAGCGTTTATAACTTCATTTAATTTTTTAACATCAACGCCATAAGATTTATGCGCAAGTAAAGCCTGTAAAATGCGTTCAACCGTAACAAACGAATCGCCTGATTTTATGGCAGCTTGTTCGGCATTATCCAAAATTTTCAACAAACTTTGCGAAGCTGAAACTTGCACTGATGAGCCTTCAATTTTTGGCAGTTTATCAACATCTGCCGATATTTCTTGCAAAACTTTTTCGGCATTTATACCTGTTTGTGAAATCAGGCTGTAACAAAGCCCGTTTTTATCTTCAATAAGAGTTTTTAACAAATGTTCGGGTGTGATAAACTGATTGGAGTTTCTAACAGCCAAACCTTGTGCCGCCTGAATAAAACCTTTGCTTCTGTCTGTAAAAATTTCCATATTCATCTTAATTTTTCCTTTCCATAATTTAAAATATAGTAACGCAAAACTTTTATCGCAAGGTCATTTTAAAGGATTTTATTTGATAAGTTCAGAAACATGTGAGGATTTTCTATTTTTGCTTATTTTTCCGGAAAATAAGTTTTGCACTTTGCCAATTTTAAGATTAAAAAATATAACATATCGGCGAGTTTTCGATTGGATATCTTGTAAAATGCGTTCAATAGTTTGATGCTTTTGTTAGAAGTCATTGGATTTTCATTATGAACTTTTTCCATTATTTCATATTCAATATTCGGAAGTGTTTTTCCCATAGGGCTCTGTTTTCGGATACTTTTTGGCATATTTTCAAAAAAATAATCCATACTGACATCTAAAGCAAGTGACATATCAAATAATCGACTTGCACTTATTCGGTTTGATGCTTTTTCATATTTTTGAAGTTGTTGAAAGGTTAAGCCAAGTTTACTAGCTAAAAATTGTTGTGAGTATTGTAGTTGTCGTCTTCTTAATCTTACACGATTACCGACATAAATATCTACGGAATTTGGTTTTTCTTGAATCATTTTTTGCCTTTCGTAAAATTAAAAACTGAATAACACAAGGCTAAAAAATCTTATTACTTAATATAAAGAAGTGGGTGGTGCTCCTAAACATTGTTACGTACTAACCAATGCTCAGTTCATAAAAGAACTGACACCACCCGTAAAAACAGGCTATCCACCGGAAACATCTGTAATTAAAGGTGATGTCGGCCGGTCAAGTACGTAACAGTGTATAGCGAGTAAACTCTTTATTTAGGAAGTAAAGAATTCATCTTTTGTAGCCTTTTACACTGTTTTAGTCCGAAATGCAACAAAAATTGTTACATTTTGCGCCAGTCGCCGATTGCAACAAAAAAAGCCGCAAAAAGCGACTGGAAGTTAAAGACTATTCATAGAAATAGAGTGTTTATTCGTAGCTGAAAAGCTCTTATATCGCACCTTCCAGCCAACGGCTGAAGGCACTGTTTATTCCTTATTTAATAATAAATAAGGTCATCTATGAATGGGTCTTTAACTCCCAGTAAAGGCCGCGCAGCCCTTACAAGGTTGCATATATCTCATAAAACCTCATATGTCAAGGAAAAAATTGCATTTTTAATGATGATAAACTTCAGGTTGTGGTATTTGATGTTTAAAACTTGTATGTTTTTGTTGCTAATTTAAATAGATGTGCTTTAATACAAACAATTACAATTATTTATTAAGGAGATAAGTTATGGAATTTGCTTTGATTTTGGTGGCTTTTTGCTTTATTGCGCTTGCATCATCGGTTAAAATTGTACCGCAAGGATATGAGTGGACGGTTGAAACTTTGGGAAGATACACCAGAACACTGCCTCCGGGGCTTCACATTTTGATACCGATAGTTGAAAAAATCGGGGCTAAGGTCAGTCGTATGGAGCAGGTTTTAGATGTGCCGTCACAAGATGTTATCACTAAAGACAATGCAATGGTCAGAGTTGACGGTGTTTTGTTTTATCAGGTACAAAAAACATCGTATGCAACCTATCAGGTAAGTGATTTAACTTATGCTATTTTAAATTTGATTATGACCAACATCAGAACGGTTATCGGCTCTATGGAGATTGATGAACTTCTTTCACAAAGAGATGACATCAATCGCAGACTTTTATCGGTTGTTGATGAAGCAACCATTCCATGGGGTGTTAAGGTTACTCGTGTTGAAATTAAAGACATTACACCGCCGGCAGATTTGGTTGATTCCATGGCTCGTCAGATGAAAGCCGAACGCGATAAACGCGCCAATATTTTAGAGGCCGAAGGTATCAGACAATCGGAAATTTTAAAAGCTGAAGGTGAAAAACAAGCCGCAATTTTAGCAGCCGAAGCGCAAAAGCAATCGGCCATTTTGGCAGCCGAAGCTCAAAAAGAAGCTGCTTTTAGAGAAGCTGAGGCCAGAGAGCGTTTGGCTCATGCCGAGGCTCAGGCAACCAAGATGGTATCGGAAGCTATCAAAGAAGGCAATCCGCAAGCTCTTAACTACTTTTTGGGCCAAAAATATATTGAAGCATTGCAAGGCATTGTAACATCTCCTAACCAAAAACTTTTAATGCTTCCGACCGATACAACCAATGTATCCGGTGCATTGGCAGGTATCGCCGAGATTGCAAAAGAAGTTATGGATAAAAAATAAGAGTTTGAGAGGATATGATGGAGCTTTTTAACTGGATTACGGAGCTTGATTATTTAGCTTGGTTTACAATCGGACTTATTTTTGCCATATCCGAGTTGTTTGTTCCGGGAGTATATTTGTTATGGTTCGGACTTGCCTCGTTTACGATGGGTATTTTAGTTCATTTTATGACATTTACCCCCATTGAAACCTGTGTTATATTTGCGCTTTTGGGTGCTCTTTATTCTGCTTTGGGGTGGTGGACTTATGCCAAAGTTTTGAAAAAAACATCGGGTAATAACAAATATTTAAACGATATGGCCGGTGCTCACATCGGCAAGGTCTATAACCTAAGTCAAGATGTTGTTGACGGTAGAGCCAAAGCCAAGGTCGGTGATTCGTTTTGGCTTATTCAAACCGAAAACGATGATTTGAAAAAAGGTGACAAAGTTAAAGTTATCGGAGTTGAAGACGGGGTAATCTTAAAGGTTGAAAAATATGAAAAAAAATAAAATTTTATATACATTTATAGCCATATTTTTTGCCATTGATGCTTTATTGGGCTGGTGGGTTGCTTCGTATTATTTCCCAAAATTTGCCTTACCTGAAGACCAATCGACAATCGTGGACCGAATTGTGGTGGAAAAAGCCATCCGAAAAATGACTTTATTGGCAAAAAACAAGGTTGTAGCGGTGTATGATATCGGTTTAGGTTTTAATCCGATTGGTGACAAAGTGGAACAGGGCGACGGAAGAACTCCGGAGGGCAGGTATGCAATTGCGGCAAAAAATCATAAGAGCAAATATCATTTATCGCTTAAAATTTCGTATCCGGACAAGCAAGATATTTTAACTGCCCGAAAAAAACAGCTTAATCCCGGAGGTGATATTATGATTCACGGTTATCCCAATGCCATGCCGGTTTGGCTTGGCGATTTGATGCTTAAAGGCAAAGACTGGACGCAAGGTTGCATTGCCGTAACCAATGAGGAAATCGAAAAAATTTGGAGTTATACCCGCATCGGAACAATCATTGATATTTTGCCTTAAAAAAATAGACCATTTGCTAATTGAATTTTAACAATATTACTGTAATATAATCCAAACTGTGTTTTAAAATTTTAAGGTGTTAATATGAAAATTAAAAATTTGATAGTTGCTATTTTGTGTTTGTTGACAACTCCGGCTTATGCTGAACTTGAAATTGATGTTGTCGGCGCCACAAGAGAACCCATGCCGGTTGCATTTCCTGCAATGATAGATAATACCACAAGTCGTCAGTGGTTTGGTACATATGCTAGTAAAATCAGAGATGTTATTGTGGCTGATTTGGATAGGAGCGGATTGTTTCGCATTATTGATGAAAACAGCTATATTGAAGATTTGACTTCAATTAATCAAAAGCCTACATTTACTGACTGGCAGGCCATAAATTCGCATGCGCTTGTTCAAAGTTCGGTAAATGAAAATACGGACGGCAAACTTAAGGTTGAATTTAGGCTTTGGGATATTGTTTCCGGGGCACAACTGCATGGTCAATCATATACAACATCTAAAGATAATTGGCGCCGCATTGCTCATGTAATTGCCGATGATATTTATGAGCGCTTAACCGGTGAAAAAGGCTATTTTGATACTCGTGTGGTTTATATTTCTGAAAGCGGACCTGCTACAAAAAGAGTTAAACGATTGGCGATTATGGATCAAGACGGTGAAAACCACAAGTTTTTAACATCAGGTGCTGCCATGGCTCTCACTCCGAGATTTTCGCCAAACTTACAAAAAGTAACTTATTTATCGTTTTCGGGAACAGCTCCGAAAGTTTATGTGATGGATGTTGAAACCGGTAAACAAGAACTTTTGGGAAATTTTCCGGGTATGACCTTTGCTCCTGTGTTTTCCCCCGATAGCTCAAAGATTTTGTTATCATTTGCGGCAAACGGAAACACCGAAATTTATGAGATGGATTTGAAAAGAAAAAGCAGTCGTCAGTTGACCAAACATCCGGCAATTGACACATCTCCGAGCTATTCTCCGGACGGTAAAAAAATTGTGTTTAACTCTGACAGAGGTGGAAACCAACAATTGTATATTATGAATGCAGATGGCTCAAATGTTGAACGCATCAGTTTCGGTAAAGGCCGTTATGCCACTCCGGTTTGGTCACCCAGAGGTGATTATATTGCATTTACAAAAATGGCCGGCGGACAGTTTTATATCGGGGTTATGCATCCGGACGGAACAGGCGAGAGATTGCTTGCAAGCGGATATTTGGTTGAGGGACCGACTTGGTCACCAAACGGTCGTGTGTTGATGTACTTTAAACAAGGACAAGGAACAAGATTAAAAAATGCGCCCGTTCATTTGTATACCATTGATGTCAGCGGATATAACGAGCGCCGAGTTGTAACACCGGCTGAAGCCTCAGACCCTGCTTGGTCTCCTTTGTTACCGTAATCGGTTAGGGCTCTGTATTAACAGAGCCCTAAAATTTATATCTACTTTCTCTTAGTAAGATTGATTTGTAGAAATTAGTAAGTTACGGTTAAACTAATTGTTGTATCGAGTGTTGCTGTCGGAAAATTGGCAGGTATATGCAAATCCGCCCATATATAACCGTCAGAGTTTATACTGATATTATCAATATAAGCATATTCCTCATCGGAATTACCGGTAAGAAAATAAAATTTTCCACTTTGATCATCCATTCCTTCTGTTCTTCCCCATCCGACAATGTTTACTCCATCTTCACTTGATATACCGGAACAATATCCTGCACTTCCACCAAATACACTTATAATATCACCACTTGGAGTGAAATCAGATGCACTTAATACTGATTCGGCATTATTTTTTTTAAGATAAATTGTACCAAAATCCAAAGGAGAACAAGTAATTTGATTTACATGTTCTATTTTTGCATATACTTCGGCAGTTAGCGATGCGTTATCAGCATTTGCGGTGCCTGAAATCATCAAAGCAACAGCGCTTAAAAGAAAATATTTTCTCATATGTTTTAATCCTTAAAAATAGTTAAACTTAATTTGAAAGGCAAAAATTTACCTTACAATACGCATCATAAACCGTTTTTTTTTTGCAAGTAAAAAGAGTCGTTTAAAGAATTTAAATCAAATTTGAGGTAAAAAATCATTTGTAAAAAACTTGCTTTTTTAAATCAATGTGGTATAGAAAAATAAATTAAAATTTGCTTTAAGGAATTTATATGAAACAAGAACTCTTGGCGCCGGCAGGTGATATTGAAGCCGGATATGCGGCTCTGTATTATGGTGCAGATGCGGTTTATTTGGGCTTGCAAAAATTTTCGGCTCGTGCAACTGCTACAAACTTTGATGAACATAATTTAAATCAGTTTACGGCCTATGCACATCATTTGGGGCGAAAAGTATATGCCGCAATCAATACGGTTGTACAAGAAGATGAACTGCCTGATTTATTAAAAATATTAGATGTTTGTTCAAAATGCAACATAGATGCGGTTATATTGCAAGATTTGGGCGTGGCCCGTGTCATTAAACAATCGTATCCCGAACTTGAGTTGCACGCCAGTACACAAATGGCTGTTCATAACAAAGAAGGTGCGTTGTTTTTACAAAGTGTGGGCTTTTCCAGAGTTGTTTTGGCTCGTGAACTGACTTTGCCCGAAATTAAAGAAATCGCCTCAATTGAAGGTCTGGAAACCGAAGCCTTTATTCATGGTGCGTTGTGCTATTCTTATAGCGGATTATGTCAGTTTTCGGCTCTTGAAATCGGACGCAGTGCCAACAGGGGAAAATGTTTGTACCCTTGCAGAGCATGTTTTGAAAAAAACGGCATCAACAAACATTTCTTTTCAATGAAAGATATGGCTCTCGGTATTGATGTCTTAAAAATGCCGGTTACTTCGCTTAAAATTGAAGGTCGTAAAAAAAGCGCACTTTATGTTGCCGCCGTAACCGATTATTACAGGCATATTTTAGACGGCAAGGGGGCAGATTATCAAAAAGAAGAACGCATTAAACAAATTTTTTCTCGTCCGTGGTGTAAGTTTCATTTTAACGGAAAATCAAAAGATATTATCGACAGAGAGTTTGTCGGACACAGAGGATTAAAAATCGGTAAAATCGGCCGAATTTCAAAACAAGGCATTGAGATAAAGCTAAATCATAAAATCGGTCGGTTTGACGGTTTGCAAATTGATGTCAAAGGCAATGAAAAACCTTTCGGGTTTTCGATACAGAACATTAAACTGAACTCTAAAAATGTTTTTGAGGCCGCAACCGGTGATGTCGTTCAAATCGAACTGCCGAAAAAATATCCAAATCTTGAAAAAGGGCTTGATGTATATCTGGCCTCATCAACCGAAGTTAAGGCATCTTATCCGTATAAAAAGCCGAAACAAAATGAGTTTATCAATGGTATCAATCTTGATGTAAAGGTTGAGGTTTATCAAGATAACATATTGGCAAAATGTGATAATTTTGTTTCAAGTGTTGGCGGAAGCTTTGATAAGGCGCAAGATTTATCAAAAGTAACCTTGGCTTTTAAACAAGCATTTGAGAAAACCGGCGGAACTGAATTTTCATTAAAATCCATAAGTGTAGAAAACTCAGGTAGACTTTTTGTGCCTGTATCAAAAATCAATGAACTGAGGCGAGATTTATACTCTAAAATTGTGCCTTGCCACAAAAAGGGAACATTACCGACAATCAGCAAAAAAGAAAATGCCGGCTTTAAGGGGTGGATAATTAAAACCGATGATATAAAATGTTTAGAACAATTAAATTTGGCCGATTTTGCAGAAATTGTTTATTTGATAAATCCAAAATCTGATGTTTCCGAACTTAAAAAATTGCCCAAAAACAAAGTGCGTATTGCTTTACCTGAAGTTTGCCGTAAACCGAAAGTTTTTGAGCCGATTATAAATTCGCTCATCGAGTGCGGATATAAAAAATGGGAAATCGGCAATTATTGGGGGTTTAGTGCTTTGCCGACCGAAAAACTTGATATTTCGCTTTCATCATCTGTGTATATGCTAAACTCACAAGCTGTTGAACATGCAAAAGAAATGAAAGTTAAAAGAGTTTGTTTTTCCATTGAAGATACTTTAAGTAATATTAATCTGTTAAATGAAAAAATTTCCTTAACATCTTGTTTTATCGTATATCAAGATGCACCGCTGTTTATCAGTGCAGGTTGTATCAGAGATTATGATTGTAAAAACTGCAAAGGCGGGGTTGAAATTGCAGAGCTTAAAAAAGATGGCAGAATATATACGGCCATATCCCAAAATTGTCAGTTAATGATGTTTAATGACAAGCCGTTATGTTTTGCTGATGAAGCAAAAAATGTTAAGGCAGATTTTTATCGTATGGACTTTTGCCATAAAAAATATGATGCGTTTAGGGTAAAACAAATTGCCGATAAGTTGATGAATTTTACAGATATTAACGGTTGTGTAAAAGCCAATATTAACAGTCAAAAAATTTGATAAAAAGCTTGATATAAAAAAATAAAAGTATAATATGAAACCAATTTTGTAACATTAAAAAAGAAGAGAAAAAATGAAAGAAGAAAAGAAAAAAGAAACTTTTGGTGAAACCATTAAAACAGTTTTTTTTGCAGTATTGATTGCGGTTGTTATCAGAAGTTTGTTGATTGAGCCGTTCAGAATTCCGTCAGGGTCCATGTACCCGACTTTGGAAGTGGGAGATTATTTGTTTGTTACCAAATACACATACGGCTACTCAAAACACTCATTTCCGGCAAGTTTGATGCCGATTAAGGGCAGAATTTGGGTCTCGGAACCCAAACGCGGTGATATTGTGGTGTTTAAGTTTCCGGTTGATAACAAAACTGATTTTATCAAAAGAGTTGTGGGGCTTCCCGGTGATACCGTTGAGGTAAGACGAGGAGTTTTATATATAAACGACAAACCGGTTGAGCGAGAAAAAATCGGTGAATATACACTTGATGAGTTTGTTGTGCGTCCCGAAACATATACCGAATATGAGGAAACTTTGCCCAACGGCGTAAAACACCGCATATTAGAAATTTCGGATTTTGAGCGAAAAGTTGATAATACTACAAAAGTTACCGTACCGGAGGGGCACTATTTTGTGATGGGTGACAATCGTGACCGCTCTGATGACAGCAGAGTTAGTGTCGGTTTTGTACCGCTTGAAAATTTGGTCGGCAAAGCCAGATTTTTGTTCTATTCGCATAACGACAAAGGAGCTTGGTACAAGCCTTGGACTTGGCCGAAGATGGTTCGCTGGTCCAAAATTTTTGATACATTAAAATAGGGCTTAAAAAATGGATAAACTGGAGCAAATTTTAGGCTATCGTTTCAAAAACAAAGCACTTTTAAGGCAAGCGCTTACTCATAGCAGTATCACCGGTAATGTGGCAAAAAACTACGAAAGACTTGAGTTTGTCGGTGACAGAGTTTTGGGTATGGCTATGGCGCATTTGCTGTATAAAATTTTTGATAAAGATGCGGAAGGCTGTTTATCACCGAGACACACTCGTTTGGTCAGGAAAGAAACGGTTGCCGAAGTTGCCTTAAAATTAGGGCTCAACGAATATATATCGGCCGAGCCCAAAGAACTTTGCTTTAATGAAAATGTGCTTTGCGATGTAGCCGAAGCCATAATCGGAGCCATTTGTATGGACAGCAATTTTGAAACCGCCATAGAATTTGTTGACAGACATTGGAAATATTTGATTAATTCTTCTCAAAGCCCGCTTAAAGATAATAAAACAGCCTTGCAAGAACTTGCTCATCGCCACAAAGCCGGCAATCCGACTTATGAGACAATCAGAAAAGAGGGAACGGAACACGAACCGTACTTTTTTGTTAAAGTTGTGGTCTCCGAGCTGGGTGAGGCGGTAGGAAGCGGTAAAAACAAAAAACTTGCCGAACAAGATGCCGCATTGAGAATGATTAAAAAATTGGAAGGTGAATATGCAAAAAAATAAACCTTCAAGAGCCGGATTTGTCAGTCTTATCGGTGCACCCAATGCCGGAAAATCTACCATAACCAACAATTTTGTCGGGTCTAAGGTTTCAATTGTGTCACCAAAGGCACAAACCACCAGAACAATTGTCAAAGGTATCGGCATTTATGATAACACACAAATTGTGTTTTTGGACACACCGGGGGTATTTAAGCCCAAGCGCAGGTTTGACCGAGCTATGGTAGCATCGGCTTGGAGCGGTGTCAATGATGCCGATATTGTAGTTTTGGTTGTTGATGCCAAAAGAGGTTTTGATGATGAAACCAAAGCGATTGTAAACAAGCTTAACAAAAACAAAATTGAAGCGGTGTTGGTCTTAAATAAGGTAGATTTAATTCAAAAAGAAAAACTGCTTGGCTTAAGTGCCGAAATTAATCAATCCGGAAATTTTGTTGAAACTTTTATGGTGTCGGCTTTAACGGGACAAAACATTGAAGATTTTTATCAATATCTGGGAGATAATTTACCTGAAAGTCCTTGGTATTATCCTGAGGACCAAATATCTGATATGCCGTTAAAACTTTTAACCGCCGAAGTGGTAAGAGAAAAGTTGTTCTTATACTTAAGACAAGAATTGCCGTATTCCATTACCGTTGAGCCGGAATTGTGGGAAAGAAGAGAAGACAATTCGGTCAGAGCCGAGATGACAATTTATGTTGAAAGAGACAGCCAAAAAATTATTGTTTTGGGAAAAGGCGGCTCTATGATTAAAAAAATCGGGCAATCGGCAAGGCATGAATTGGAAGAAATGCTCGAGGACAGAATACATCTGTTTTTGTTTGTCAAAGTGCGTGAAAATTGGAGCGAAGACCCCGCACGATATGCCGATTGGGGGTTAAATTTTAATAGCTGATATGAAAACCCCCAAGGCCTGATAACAAGCCTTGGGGTAAACCTTAAAAACATTTAACTCTTAGTAAGTAAATGTGATATATGCTGTTCCGTATAAAGCAGAGCCGCTGCTTATGACAGCATCAGGAGTGATGTTAAGTGAGCCGGTTAATTTTCCGTCAGCATATTTTATGTTGTCAACATAAACACTGTCACCACCTCCTAATTTGATTACACTATCAGCATTAAAAGTGGTACCTTCTGGGATATCAGAACAGGTTGACGGAGTTGCAGTCGTTCCATCAAAAACCAACTCATAAGCACCGGCGGTATCCATTGTAACTGTGCCATTGCTGTTCATTGTGGCGGTCATAGTGCCGGTGTTCTCGGTTTTTTTAACATATAATTTGCCAAATACGAGGCTTGTGCAACTAACTTCGGTCGGCAGAATAAATCTGCCTTTGGCAGAGAACTCAGCCGCGGCTTTAGTTGCGGCATTTGCGGTATTTGTTGCCAAGAGGGCTACACAAGATAAAATAAAATATTTTTTCATCAGTTTATCCTTTCATATCTTAATTATTCATAGGTAAATTGCACAACAGCAGTACCTGTTAATTCAGAGCCGTCTAAGACAGTATCATCACCATCATAATAGATGCTAAGTTTTCCGGTTAATTTACCGTCGGCATATTTTATGCTATTAACAAAAATTTTTTCTGCCTCATCGAGATAAATCTTGTTATCATCACCAACTGTAAAAGTAGCACCATCAGGTAAACCTGTACAAGTTCCCGGAGTGCCTTGACCATCAAATAGCAAGGAATACTTACTAGGCGAGGTGTTTGTAATTGTGCCGTTCACGTCCATCATAAAATAGGAAACACCAGAATAAGTACTATCAGTCATTCCAAAATACAAAGTACCAAAATCGATAGGCGTGCATTCAATAATGGTTGGTTCAATGATGGTAGCAGAAGCTTTAAGGTTGCTTGTTCCATCGGTGGCATTGGCTGTGGAGGCAGCCATCAAAGCCACAGCGCTCAAAAGAAAATATTTTCTCATATGTTTTAATCCTTAAAAAAAGTTAAACTTAATTTGAAAGGTGCAAAAATTTACCTTTCACATCACATCATAAACCGTTTTTTTTTTTTGCAAGTAAAAAGAGTCGTTTAAAGAATTTAAATCAAATTTGAGGTAGAGGTGCTGTCTCCTTTACTATCATACCGGTGCCCAAGCTTTAGCTTGGAATAGACACCGGTATTTAAGGGAACAATTTAGCTATATTACCACCTGGACTCCGGCATCAAGTGCCGGAGTGACAGTGAGGAGTCGGACTCCGGTATCTTCGTATCGGAGTGACAGTTAGGAGGTATGTTGCAAAGTATGAGGCTAAAAACAAATATTTTCCGATTTTAAATAAAAGTCATTTTTCGTCCTGCACTGCGTGTCAGGTCGAAAACGCATCTGATTTTGAAATGCGTTAGCAATGCTTCTGATTATTACTAATTCAAAGTCCCCTTTTTGCATAAAAGGGGACAGGTCAAAGAGAAATACAATTTTATTTTTGTTTTGTTATAGTACCGCCTGAGGATATATCTTCACCGGTTAGCGGTTTTAACAAACCGGAAGAAACATTATCATCAGTAACCGTCGGCTTCTTATTTTTTCTGTTGGCCGATTTTGGCTTAACGATTGTACCGCTTGGTGCAATTTTCGGACGATAAGAAACGGTATTGCTGTCAGACTTGGTGTTTGCTGTCGGCTTTTCCAATATAACATTTGGCGCATCAGCCGCATTTACTTCTTCATCTGTCGAATCTGCAACGGTAAACTTACTTCTTTTTGCCGGTTGTTCCGTGTTGTCTTTTAAGATTAATAACGGTTTTGAAGCATCTTGTATCGGCGCGGATTTTGGCAAAATTTGAGAAATTTCTCCTTCTTCCAAGATAATAATTTTTGAGTCTTGTTTATCATTATCTTTTAGTAAATTTTCATCTTCTTGCTCGTTTTCCTGAGATTCTTCTTTTTCTTTTTGAGCTGCTTTCAAGGCTTCTTGCTTTTTGATATTTTCATCTTCTTCTTTACGAACAATATCTTTGGCATAATCAAACAAATCTTGCATTGCTTGGTTAAGAGTTTGCATTTCGGTTTCAATTTTTGCAGATGTCTCTTTGAGCAAATCAAATTGCAATTCCATATGCGAAATGTCTTCTTTAAGTTCAATTTCGTTTTTGTTGTTTAAGGCCTTATTATGCAAATCGGCAATATCTCTCAATGAGGTTTCAATTTTGTTTTTATAATCGGCCACTTTGGGCTCGTTATCCAAAATAACCAGCGAATTAATGTCAATTAATCTTTTAACATATGCGTTTAATGTGTCTTGATAATTAAGACCTTTATTAAGCGAGTTATCATAAGTGTTTTTAACCAATGCATAATTTTCATTTGCCAAATTCTTAATGTCAGTAATATGGTGAGCTTCAATTTCTCTTTTCATATTATTAAGTTCAGATTCGAAAACTTCTGTTTTTGCATTAATTTGCGTTATCTGTTCATCAGCAAACTCTTGCTTAGCCAGATTTTGCATTTTCAACAATTCAGACAACATATCTTCGGCAATTTTTAACGAACTGTCAAATTTGTTTTTAGATGCTACATTAGAACTTATTTTCGCATACTTTTTAATATTTGGTAACATTTCTTTTTCAAGATTGTTTTTGAGCTTTTCAACCATATCTTGAGCTGAGTTCATTCTGTTATTAAGGTCTTCAATTCGAGCCTTTTCGGCTGCCTCTTGCTCCAGACGAACTTTTTCCCAGTAGGTATCATATTTGTCTTTCAATGCAGAGCTGTTAATCACTAAATTCGGATTATTAAGCGAATCTGTCCACTTATACTCAATCGGAACAATTTTCTCTTTTAACTGATTGTATGTTAAGGCAAAATCTAAATTAACATTCCAATCGGTTAAATCTGCACTTCCTTTTGCGGTAACAATGGCGCGGTTTGAGTCCATATGAGCATTTTTGATTGATATATTACCATTTTTGATGTCAAAATCAGCTTTTATATTGTAAAAGTTTGTTTCACCGCTTTGCAAGTTTGTTCTTAACATTTCATACAAACCGTCAGAGTGAGTTCTGCTTTTAACATCTTTTTCAATTGCATCTAAATCCCAACCCTTAAAGGCAGAATCTGCTATTTCAACAAAGGCTGAGCCGTTCAAACCTTTCACAAAGTTTTCTTCCGAAGTAACCGGTGCTATAAACTCAACCGTTGCATTTAGCAATCCGTCGGTAAACTCATATTTTTTACCGCCGAAATCGGATATGTCGGCATCTTTTATATCAAATTTTGCTTTTATGCTCGGGGTGGCATTTATATCAATAGCAATGTCGGCATTATATTTTGCATTATCTTGTGTTGCCGATATGTTTTTGATGTCAATTAAGCCTTGTTTTATGCTGATATCTGCTTTGGTGTTTTCAAAATTATGCCCGTTTATACTGAAATTATCGGCCGAAAATTTGCCGTCAAGTTCAAAAGTTTTATAAAATCCGTAATCAATTTTGACATTTTCATAAGTCGGTCTTTTCAAAAAGTTTAATGAAGTGTCAATGGTTTTTGATTTTTTGACTTGCTTAATGTTTAAATTTTCCGGATTGTAAATAAAACGGTTAAATTCAAACTTATTGGCATGCAAATTGGCCATAATTTTAGGAAAATCATTGATTGTAACCGAAAAATCACCGGCAAAATTGTTTGAACCGATAAAAGCATCAACATTATTTACCGACCAATTGTTATTATTTCCTTTAAGGTCGGCTTTAAATGTAAATATGTTTGCAGCCATCTGTTGCGGGTTATATTTATATCCGATACGATTAACAAAATCAACAAAATCAGGATATCTGAACTCAATATTGCCTCGATAATTTACCATTCCGTCCGCATTAAATATTTGTCCCGCATAAACCGAACTTAATTTATCAAGTGTAGTAATGGCTTTGATGTTAATATTATTAATATTGCCGCTGAAAATTCCTTTTGCATTAATATTTTGAGCGTCGGCAATAAGCTTTACTTTAGGAAGCGGTAAAGAAAATTTTTCAACAAAATCTTTAAACTTGGCAGTCTTGAAATTGTATTTTATGTTTTTAAAGTGTGGCATATCGGCGATATTATCCACATTGCCCGATAAGGACAAAACAGAATTGTTGATATTTTCAATATTAAATTTTTCTATTTTAATATTTTCTTCGTCGGTAGTAAATTTTAAGGCAGATTTTTCAAATGCGATGCCGTTATAAACACCTAAATCTAAACTTGTATTTACATTAAAATCAAAATTGTTCAAAAATTTAAACTTGTTTAATACCAATTTAAGTCTTTCGTTAAACGGAAGTTTCTTCTCATCTTCGTTTAAGTGCGGTATATAATTATCAAAGTTAATGCTATCGGCTTTTAACGATATAAACACATTGTTTCTTTTATCTCTTGCAATTCCGATTAAACCTTCAATCGAGGTTTTATCCATTTTAAAATCAATCGGAGCAATTTTGACTTGTTTTAAGTTTCCTTCCATAACAAAGTTTGCTGAAGCATTGCGATAAGTAGATTGAGCGTATGTGTCGGGTTTTAATTTTATATGATCTAAAAACTTTAGAAAATCTTGGCTGAGCATATTAACATTGAAACGATAGGATAACATTTTTTCATTTTCAAAAATATCACCATTAACATTTATATCGGTGTCGCCCGAAAACAATCCGGACAGAGCCTTAATGGTGAAAACATCGTTTATTAAATCGGCACTGAAGTTAAAATTGCGCACAGGTTGATTGTTAAAAGTTGCTTTTACGGCCTTAATGTCGGTAATTAGGTCAAAATCATAATATGGTGCATATTCGGCATTATCAGCGTCAAGCTTTTTAAGTTGTTCCTTTATAATTCCGATGATGGGCATTAAATCTAAATCGGTCATTTCAAAAAAGGCTTCTATTTTTCTTTTTTCTTCATTCGGATTTGGCTTTAACGGAATTAAAACATTTCCGGCACCGGCGGTGTTATCGCCATATTTAATGATAAAGCTTGATAAATCAATTTGTCTTTCGTTGGTAATCAGCTCAATGGACGAGGCTAAAGGATAATTAAATTCTGCGGGCAATATAACCTGATTGGTTAAACTGTTGATAAAATCAGACGGTTTTTTCGATTCTACTATAAAATTACCCTTAATTTCTTTGTTGCTTGAAAGCATGGAGCCGTCAAAACGAGCATAACTTTCGGTTGTAGGATGTGTTAACACCAAGTTTAACGATGTGGCAAAACTTTCCGACAATGTACCCAAGTTTAAGGCAAATCCGGCCGGATTGCCGTCTTTTATAAAGTTACCGTCAATTCGATACGGACCGAACAAACTTTCGGCAGTAACTTCGGCATTTAAGTTCTGTAAAGTAATGTCAAGACCTAAACCATCGTTTAATATTTCAACGGAAGCATTTTTTAACAAAACACTGTTTAAGGCTACATCAACGGTATCAAGTTTGTCTTTTTGAAAATCACTGATTTTTGAATACCAGTTTATTTTACCGTCAGAAAGAAAAGCGATTAAAATTTTGGCATCAAGCAAAGTCATATTTTCAATGACAAAATTACCCTTAATTAAAGGAACTAAAGCAAGGTCTGTAACCATCTCATCAATAACGGCAAGAGGTTTGTCAGAGCTTTCACCGGAGTTGTTATAAATTTTTATATCTTTTGCCGACAAGTACGGTGACGGTAAAAACGAAAGTGATACCGGCCCTTCAAAGACAATTTTTTTGCCCGATATTTCTTCAAATTGCTCGGCAATTTTACTTTTATGCAAATTCCAGTCAATGGTAGATACATACACCGATAAACCGCCAAATGCCAATGCTACAACGAGTACCAAAATGAAGAATATTTTTTTAATCACCTTTAAATCTCCTGTTATAAATGCAAAAAGTCTTTGCCAAACATAAATATACTGTATAGAATATTAAACATAAATCAACTGTTTTTTAACAAAGGACACAGGAAATGTCAGATTTAATTTCACTTTTTAACAAGGCGCTTCAAATCAGGCAAAATGCCTATGCGCCATATTCAAAATTTTGTGTCGGAGCAGCCGTTCTTTCGTCAAATGATAATGTATATTCAGGTTGTAATGTGGAAAATGTTTCTTATCCTAACGGAACTTGTGCAGAAACCGGCGCAATTGCCGCCATGGTTGCAGGTGGTGATGTTTTGATAAAAGACATTGTTGTAGTTGCCGATTCTAAAGTTTTAATAAAACCTTGCGGAGCTTGTCTGCAAAGGATTTTTGAATTTGCCGATAATAACACCAAAGTTCATCTTGCCGATTTGGAAGGCATTAAAAAAACCTACCTGATTTCGGAGCTTTTACCGCTTGCCTTTAATGAGGAGGAGTTAAAACAATGATACAAACATATGCTGAAAATATATTAAACGAACTCAAAGGCAAAAAACCTGAAGTTTTGATGATTTTGGGCTCAGGTTTAGGCTCTCTTGCCAATCAAATTGAAGATAAAACGGTTATTCCGTATGAAAAAATCGGCTTTCCGAAAAGCGGTGTTTCGGGGCATGCCGGATGTTTGGTTGTCGGCAAAATGGGAAAACATGAAGTTGTTTGTATGCAAGGGCGCTTTCATCTTTATGAAGGGCATAATCCGGAGCTGATTAAAAATGTGATGTGTGCATTTAAAACCATCGGGGTTAAAACATTGATAGTAACCAATGCCGCCGGCTCATTAAATGCGGATATGCCGGCAGGAAGTCTGATGCTTATCAATGACCACATAAATTTTAGCGGTAAAAATCCTTTGCTCGGCGCCAATGATGAAAAATACGGCCCTCGTTTTGTTGATTTAAGTTCTGTTTATGATTCTGATTTGCAAAACAAATTAAAAAATATTGCTTTGCAAAAAGGCATCAAACTGTATGAAGGTGTATATCTTATGGTTTTAGGCCCGAATTTTGAAACCGCCGCCGAAATCAGAGCATTTAAAATTTTGGGTGCCGATGCGGTCGGAATGTCAACCGTTCCGGAAGTTATGTCGGCAGTTTATACCGGTATGAAAGTTTTGGGCGTTTCGGTAATTACCAATTTGGGAACAGGGTTAAAAACCTCTGTACAAAGTCATGCCGAAACTTTAGAACAAGCTCAAAAAGCTACGCAAAAACTTTCGGATTTATTAAAAGCATATATGGAGGAATGATATGTTTCCGCAGGAGATAATCAGAAAAAAAAGAAACGGTGAAAAGCTTTCATCTCAAGAGATTAGTTTTTTTGTAAAAGGCATAACCGACGGCTCAATTGCCGATGCGCAAACCGCAGCACTAACCATGGCCATCTTCTTAAACGGCTTTAGCAAAGAAGAAACGGTTGATTTAACCCTGTCTATGCGCGATTCGGGAGATGTTTTGAATTGGGATTTAAATGGCCCCGTAATTGACAAGCATTCAAGCGGTGGAGTGGGGGACAAAGTAAGCCTTATGTTAGCTCCCGTTTTAGCCGCTTGCGGTGGTTTTGTGCCTATGATTTCCGGTCGTGGATTGGGACACACCGGAGGAACGCTTGATAAGTTTGATTCCATTAAAGGATATAACACTTTGCCCTCCAATGAATTATTTGTAAAAACGGTTAAAGAGGTTGGTTGTGCCATCATCGGACAAACCGGCAATTTGGCACCGGCAGATAAAAAAATTTATGCCATCAGAGATGTTTGCGCCACCGTTGAGTCGATAAACCTGATAACCGCCTCAATTTTATCGAAAAAGCTTGCTGCCGGCCTTGACCATTTGGTTATGGATCTAAAATGCGGGAACGGAGCATTTATGGATAATATTGACAATGCCAAAGCACTAGCTCGTTCAATTGTTGATGTTGCAAACGGAGCCGGAACAAAAACAACGGCTCTTGTGACCAATATGAGCGAAGTTTTGGGCTTTACGGTGGGCAATGCTTTAGAGGTTAAGGAAGCAGTTGATTATTTGAAAAATCAAAATGTAAACACTCGTTTGGATATTGTAACCAAAGAACTTTGTGCCGAGCTTTTGGTATCTTGCGGATTGTATAAAACCAAAGATGATGCAAACACCAAAATTTGTAAGGTTTTATCAAGCGGAGAGGCTTTGGAAAAGTTTGCTAGAATGGTTTATATGCTTGGCGGTCCGATAGATTTTGTTGAAAAACCCGAAGCATATATGCCAAAAGCTCACATTGTAAGACCTGTATTTGCCGATAAACAAGGTTATGTTGCATCTATGCATACAAGAGATATCGGAATGCTTATCGTGGGCTTAAAAGGAGGTCGTGTGCATCCTGAACAACAGCTTGATTATGCAACCGGATTTAGTGGTTTTTGCCAAGTCGGAGATTATGTTGATGAAAAAACACCGCTTGCATATATTCATGCTCAAACGGAGGATGATTATCAAAAAACCGCTGATGAACTTAAAAAATTGATTGCGGTTGAAAAAACCTTTGAGTCTAAACCGGTAATATTAGATTTAGTTAAATAATCTAATATGTGTATGTGATGGTAAACGAGCCGGTATAAATGCCGGCTTGCACTTTTTCGGGAATATCTAATGTGCCGTTGATTTGTGCGTTGTCGGCTGAAATTTCGGATAAAGTAAGAGATGTTTCTCCGGTTTCATTTTTTAAAATCACCGTTTGCGGAAACTTAATCGATTGTGCACTTGAAGTATCGGATATATTTTCGCATAGTGAATTTTTGTAACCGTTTACCGATACAATATCCGGATTGTCATAATCGGCATTGCCGTTTGTAAGTCTGATGGAAGCTTTAGAGTTATTTTCTTTTAGGGTGATGGTGCCAAAATCAAGCTCATTACATTCAAACCGATTGGCAAAGACAATGGTTGCTTTTACTTTTATCTCGGCATACGATTTTATTTTTGCGTTTACCGAATCTGCCAGCAATATTAAAAAAAGTGCCCAAAAAAATGTCTTCATAAATTACCTGCCATAAATGTGTTTAAGATGCAAACATATTTAATGACAGGTAACTTGTTTTAAAGTATCGGTTTATATACCAAATGGAATAGGTTGAAAACGAAAAAACTTACTTTTAACATCGTATTATAAAATGTTTTTTAAGTAAAAAGAATCTGTTTACATATTTAAATCAAAAAATAGATATCCCCAGTAGACTGGGGATATCTATAACATTCTTATTTGTTAATTATTATCTTTTATGGCATCTGCGCCATCTTCAATAGTTTCTTTTGTGGCTTGATATCCGTCTTTTATAATATTTTTAGTACCTTGTGTAACATCTGATGCAACTTCACCGACAGTAGAATCTTTGTTAATTGTACCTTCATAAAAGCCGACACCTAAAAGGTATATTACAATTATCACAAAGATATAAAACAAATATTTCAACAATGTTCCCATTTGATAACTCCTTTTTATAAAAAAACTTCCTTAAATGAAATAATCAAATAAAGGAAGTTTTCAAGAAGTTGAATTTGTTTTAATTAATATTTTCGTGTTCATATACTCCGAACAATATTTTTTTAGGCACCCAACCTTCAACAGAATCAAATTTTATCAGGCAAAAATCATTGTTTTTGGTGCACTTAACCACTTCACCGACGACACCGTCTTCAACTTTTGCAATTATGTCAGAATGATAACTGTTACTGTTATATATGTTATTTTCGCCCAAAGTTATAACTTTAACAAACCTCTTGCCGGTAAGCATGGTTTTATGCACCCAAGAAACTGAGCCTTCCCAATCTTTTATTTCGCGCCATCCGTCATATTCGCTGATAATTTCAACCGGTGCGCCTTTTTGTTGATATACCCATTCAATGGGATATTTTTTTCCCGGTCCCGAACGCACATTTACCGGTTCTGTTCTAAATGATACCATACGAGGTAAATTAAATCCGCTTTCACCTTCATTGGCTAATGCTGAACAAATCGGTAAAAAAGCAGCAATTATTGTTAAAAATAATGCTTTCATATTGAGTATCCTTTTTTGCACTGTTATATTTACTAACAACAAGACTACATTAATATAATAAAAAAAAGGTAAAAATTATGAATTTAATTGAAACAATTACCGATTTAATCGGTTTTAAAAGTGTGACGGGCAACAGCTCCGAAATTGATAATTGCTTACATTATATCTATGATAAAGCGACCAAATTCGGTGCTGATGTGAATATATATCGGTTTGAAGATGCTTCTCCGGTAATTATGGCAACAAATACTTATGCTCAAAATTTTGATGTGTTGATATTAGGGCATATTGATGTTGTTCCGGCAGATGAAAATATGTTCAAACCGATTATTAAAGAAAACAAAATGTTCGGCAGGGGAACTTTAGATATGAAATCTTTTGCCGCCGTTGCCTTAAACTCTTTAGAATATGTAATAAAAAACAAGTTGGATTTAAAATTCGGTTTTGTGCTTTCAACCGATGAAGAAACCGGAAGTAAAAGCACTAAGGCATTTTTAGAAAAATTCCCCAATATCAGTGCAAAAATTGTTTTAGATAACGATGTCGGAGGGGATATCACAAAAATTGTGGCAAGATGTAAAAATCCGGTATTTGTTAAGCTAATATCCAAAGGCAAAGCTGCCCACGGTTCAACACCGTGGAATGGTATTGATGCCAATGAAAATTTGTTTCAAACTTGGCAAAATATCAGAAAATTTTATCCTTATTATTCAATCGATACCAATGAACCGACTGATAAATGGATAGATACCGTTCATTTTGCAACAATTAACGGAGGAGGCGTTTCTAATATAATTGCCGATTCGGCCTGCGCACTTTTAGATTTTCGTTTAACCGAAAATTCGAGTGTGGACAATTTATGCATTACATTAGATAAATGCATGGAAAATCAAGTCGGTTATGAAATTGTCTCAGCTTCAACACCGGTAGTTATGGATGAAAACAACAAATATATCAGAGCTTATAAAGAATATGCTCAAAGCATATTAGGTAAAACAATTGATTTTGAATATATCGGCGGGGCAACCGACTCGAGAGAATTTGCGCAAAAAGGCTCAATTGTGATTATGCATTCGGGCACGGGAGACGGTATGCACGCAAATAACGAATATGTTGATCTTACATCTGTTGAACAAATTGCTAAAATACAAATCGGCTTTTTGGAGAAACTTGCAAATCAGAAAATTTAAATATTACTTGCCAAATTTGTAAAGCAAGTATACAATAAAGTACAGATTTTAATAAGGAGAACTATAAATGAAAAAACTTATATTTACCGTTTTATTAGCTTCTGGTGTTACATTTGCCGCAAATGCCGGTGTCACTTTTTTACCCAACGCATCAGGAAATGTCGGAACAAGTGTGAAAAATAATCAATTAAGCAGTGAGCAAAAATGTAAAAATGCCGGATACAAACAATCAAACTGCCCGTCATCTCAAAAAGGAATTTCCCAATGTCCGTACAACAATTCATATTATAAATATTGTTGTCCGAAAGAATATCAATTCACGGTTAAAGAGTGTGTTAAAAACGGCTTAAGAGCATCTCGCAACAGTTGTGGCGGATTGTATAAATGTTTGTAAATTAAAAAAGTTATCAACAATCGTTAAGAAGCTCCGAGAAAAACGGAGCTTATTTTATATCTTATTTGAAAGATTTTCTTGACACATTGTAAACTTAATGCTAATTGAAAAACCCTAATGTGTGGATTTAACCAACTTGTCCGGCACTATAAACGGACTAAAAAGGAGAACTTAAAATGCTAAAAACTGCTGAATTTGTGTCTTTGGGACACCCTGATAAAACTGCCGATTATATTTCATCTTACATACTTGACTGCTTAATCAAACAAGATGCTTTTGTTCGTTATGCCGTTGAAGTTATGATAAAAGACAATATCGTAATTTTAGGTGGTGAAGTATGCGGCAAAACAGATTTAACCGATATTGACAATATGGTTAAAGAAGCTTTGCGTCAAATCGGTTATGATGAGCAATATGCTCTTATTTGGGGCGATAATGCCCTTAATATCAACAAAATTAAGGTGATTAATCTTATCGGCTGTCAATCTTGTGAAATTTCACAAGGTATCACTTCGGGCGGGTGGGGTGACCAAGGTGTTTTTGCCGGATATGCCTGTAAAGGTGAGGGCGCTTTACCAAAAGAGCTTTATCTGGCAAAAAAACTAAATCGTGAACTCTACAATATGGCGCTTAAAAGTAATAATTTTGGGCTTGATATAAAAACTCAAATCACTATTGATAACAATGGAATTATTCAAACAGCAATTGTTGCCATACCGATGTTAAATAAGGTTGACTTATCTGAAACTATAACATCAATTTTGCAAGAAAAACCTAAGCAACTTATCGTCAATGGTACCGGAATTTATAAATGTCATTCATCGGTGGCCGATTGCGGAGTTACGGGCCGTAAGCTTGCTTGTGATTTTTATTCGTTATCTTGTCCCGTGGGAGGTGGCTCACCTTGGGCAAAAGATGCCACTAAAGCTGATGTTTCGTTAAATATTCTGGCTCGTAAATTGGCGGTTGAAAATCTGCAAGACAATGATGAAGTTTTTGTATATTTATCATCTTGTATAGGTAAAGAAAAATTGCCCAGTGCAGTTGTGAAAACTATTAAAGATGGTGTTTGTACACAAAAATCACTGGACGGAGATTTTTCTCCTAAAACCGTAATTTCAAGTTTAGGTCTTAATAAACCCGTATTTGCTAAGCTTTGTCGCAATGGTATCGTAAACATAGATTAGCTTAAAGGCTCTCTTTTTTACGGAGAGCCTTTATATTTATACATATTTTATCAGGTAAAAACCGCCAATCAGTAACAATAAAAACAAAACCGAAAGCCAACCCAAGTTTTTTTCGATAAAGACTTTCATCGGTTCGCCATATTTTTTTAACAGCCAAGCAATAAAATAAAACCTGATACCTCTTGCCAACACGGAAGCAACGGTAAATACAAACAAATTAAGATGAACGGCTCCGCTTGCTATGGTAATTATTTTGTATGGGAAAGGTGTAATTCCGGCACCAAACACAATCCAAGCGCCATATTCGTGATAATAGTTTTCAAATTCTATAAACTTGTCCATGGCATTGTACATATTCAAAATCGGCTCAGCAATCAGCTCAAAAAATCCGGCACCGATTAAATATCCGAAATAACCGCCGACAACACTGGCGACTGTGCAAAGACCGGCAATTTTGAAAGCATTTTTCGGCATTGCCAACACCATCGGTATCAACATAATATCCGGCGGTATCGGAAAAAATGAGCTCTCGGCAAAAGCCACCAAAAACAAAAACCTCATTGCATTTTTGCTTGCGGATAATTTGAGCATATAATCATATATGCTATGAACAAATTTATTAAACGACATTTTTATCTCACTTCACGGATTATATTTTTTGTGATATAAAAATAAAAGCCTGCTGTCAAGCTTAAATCTTAACAGCAGGACAATAAAAAAACTTAATTAATATGCAATTAAACGAGCCGGATTACCAAACAACAACATACATCTTTGCCCCGGTGTCAATAATGTATCAGAGCCTTGAGTTAAGGTCATAACTTGTCCGTTGTTAAGCTTTACGACATACTCATAACCGCCTTGAGAAGACAAAGCACCTTGCGCTGCATTTCCTGCCATACCTCCCAAAACAGCACCGCCGATTGCACCCAAATTGTGTGCGGTTGACCCGCTACCGATAGAATATCCGGCGACACCGCCTGCGACACTGCCGATAATTGTTCCCAATCCGTTTTCCGTTTTAACACTAACCGGACGGACACTTAAAACCGAGCATTCTGAGGCTGCATTTGCTCGACCTACCGAACTTGTTGCATATTGATTTGAGTTAATGTCAGCTTGACATCCTGCCAACATTACCACACCTAAAAATGCACCCAAACTTTTTTTCATATACTTTTCTCCTTTGCAATAAATATCTGATAAATAATTTATACGATTATTTTATCTTGTCAATGGTAGCTTTAAATTTTTGAATTGTTTTTTGCTTATAAAAGCATAAGCATTGTTTACAAATCAAATAAAAAACCTTATCTTTTACCAAAGAAAAACATATTTGAAAGGAAAAACAATGTTACATCCCTGGCACGGTGTTTCAAGAGGTGAAAATCCGCCGGAAATTATAACCGCAATTATCGAAGTCCCAAAAGGTTCTCAAACAAAATATGAGCTTGATAAATTAAGCGGTTTATTAAAAGTTGACCGCATATTGTACAGTGCTGTTCATTATCCGGCAAATTACGGTTTCATTCCGCAAAGCTACTGCGAAGATAACGACCCGTTAGATGTTTTGGTCTTATGCCAAGAATCTGTTTTACCGCTTTCGTTGATGCGTGTTCGTCCGATTGGCGTGATGAAAATGGTTGACCAAGGCGAGGCTGATGATAAAATTATTGCCGTTCATGTAGATGACCCTGAATTTGCGCATTATAAATCAATTGACGAATTGCCTCCGCACAGTTTAAAGATATTAAGAAGATTTTTTGAAGATTATAAGCTTCTTGAAAACAAAGAAGTCAGAATTGAACAGTTTTTGGGTGTTGAAGAAGCCTTAAAAGTTATAAAAGACTCTTTTAAATTGTACGATTTAAACAAAGAAAATTTAATCGGCTACGAAGAATAATTAAGCAATAAAAAAACCTACCGCAATTTAATCGGTAGGTTAGGGCTTATAAGAGAAATTTGCCGCTAAAATATAGCAAAACGCCGTTATGGATTTAGATTATACACAAGTTCGGAAATCTCATTTTCCCATACAGTGCCGATTTGCCCCTTAAAACGCAAATACAACTCCTTAAAACTGCAAGGGATTTTTTGCCTTGCAATAACTTCATCAGTACTGAGATTGGTCATTTTGCAATCTATCCATATTGATGTATGAAGTCTGTTTTCCTTTAATGCCCCAGAGGCACAATATTTGGCACGAGTAAGCAGGCACATATCAACCGTGGCTGCAAACTCTTTTACCTTCGGGGTTATATCAAAAGCAATTTTCTCTACATATATGCGCTGTTTTTTCTTTTTATCAAAGATTTCTAAGCGCAAAAACGCATTTTTGTCTTCAGTTAGCGAACAAATGCGTGCGCAAAAATTTTTACTTTCCTTTTTCATAATAGTACAATTTTAAAACACAAAAATATTAACCAGAAGGCTGAATATAGTTATCTTAAAGTACTTTGTCAAGAAATTTATATTTGTCGGTTATAGATTTTCTGCCATTAAATAATATTGCAAAGGGCTTATTTCCTCTGCTCTCATGGTCATTGTAACACCTGCTTTTTGGCATACGGTTTCAATATTAGGAATTGATTTTAAACTCTGTCTTATCATCTTTCTGCGTTGCCCAAATGCTTTTTCAGTTAACATTTCAACCTTTTCCAATATCTTTTCATCAAGAGGATTTTTCAGCGGTTGAAATAATAACACTGTTGACCAAATTTTGGGAGCCGGAACAAAACATTGCGGATTGATATCAAACAATTTTTCGATTTTTGCACTTAATTGCGCCAACACCGATATCCTTCCATAATCTTTGCTCTTTATATCAGCCATAATTCTTTGAGCTACTTCTTTTTGAAACATTAAAGTAAGCCCTTGATAATGTTTCATTTTCTTAAGCCACCCGATAAGCAGCGGAACAGAAATGTTATATGGTAAATTGCTGATTATTTGTTTTTGCAAACCTTTTTGACTTAAAAAGTCAAACTTTAAGGCATCGGTGTTTATAATATCCATATCGGATTTGGTTTCGTCTTTTAAATCTTGCATAATGTTAATGCATCGTTCGTCCATCTCGATTACGGTAAGTTTTTTAGGTTTAAAACTCAAAATTGCTCGGGTAAGACCTCCCGGACCGGGGCCGACTTCAAACACTTCGCATTTTTCAAAATCAGGTATTCCTTGTTTTTCAAGTGATAATCTGATTATTTTATCCGGAATATCCTGATTGAGTAAAAAATTTTGCCCTAAAGACTTTTTTGCCATCAGGCCATAACTTTCCACAACTTCTCGCAACGATAACTTAAAATCCATTTTATGCCTTACGATTTATAATTGCTTTGTTTCTCAAATCACGAATATATTTTTCCGCAATTTCTTCAAGCTTCTTGTTTTCAAGCATTTTTCTGATTTCATCTTCGTTGGGAATAGGGGCTTTATCAACTCCGGGAGTGTATATTTTTTCTAACCTTAAAATGTAATAGTCCGCACCATATAAAACCGGATTTGAAATTTCGCCTTCTTTCATCTTCAAAATGGCTTTTTCAAGCGGCAATGCCAGTTGTCCTTTGTTTATCCACCCCAAACGACCACCGTTTTTAGCACTTAAACTTTCGGAAAATTGCATTGCATACAATTCAAATCTGGGATCATAGCGCAAATTTTCTACCAAAAGCTCAATATCTTTAGCCTTTTTCTTGGGAATTACAATTTCCGAAACCATAAATTTTTGTTGCTGAACATCTTTTTTAATACTTTCAATTGCGTCATCTATATCGGTTTGAGAAATGGTTGTGTTTTGCGCGGCTTTCTTTTGTACCAGACGCACCCAAGCCATTTCTGCTTTCATTTGTGAACGAAAGACTGCTTCGTTTACTTGCGCTTTTCTTAACATTCTTTTCAGCTCAGGAACACTGATTTTGTTGGCATCGGCAAAGTTTTGTACACCTTTATCAAGCTCTGCCTCCGAAATTACAACCGAATTTTTATATGCTTCCTGCAACTTTATCTTTTCATCAATTGCTGCTTCTAACACTTTGTTTATTATCATATTTTTTGTTTGCTCATTTACCGGAATTTGGGTTGTAACCACAAAAGCATTAACTCTTTCTTGCATATCTTGACTGGTGATAATTTCACCGTTAACTTCGGCAAAAATCTTCAAACTGTTACCAAACAAATTAACCGGTCTTAAAGCTTCTTCTCGTCTTTTCATTTCTTCTTCATAAGCTCGTCTTTGCATCTCTTGTTCATATTCGGCTCGTCTTTTCATTTCTTCTTCATAAGCTTGTCTTTGTATTTGCTCCTCAGGTGTTGACGACCTAAACATAATGGAATTTGATTTTGCCGCTCTGACTGAGGCATCAATTTCATCAGCGTTAATATTTTGTGCCGTGACAGGCAATGAGCTAACTAAAATCGCCAAAACACCGCAAATATATGTTATATGTTTTTTATTCATAATTTTATGCTCCTATACCGCCCAAGGTTTTAAGATAAAATGTAAAATTAAACTCATAATCATTATCCAAACTGGGGTCATTTGAATTATATTTTTTAATTGTAGTTATAAACTTGAAACACTCGTCTTCATATATCAAGTTACCGCCATGTTCCAAAGAACCGCCGTGATCTGCCAAATCTTGCCTGTTATACACACTCAACGACCAATCACGAGTTAATGATGCGTGAATTGATGTATAAAGTTCTCGTCGTTCATCAAACAGTTCGGTCGCATTGTTATTTTTTTGTAAATATATGTATGAAACATACATATTCAACAAATCTGTTCCAAATCGAGCTCCGAGTTCGCTATATTTAAGCTTATAACTGTCTTTATCCAATCTGAAACGATAATTTAAGTCCAAATAATCAGCCGGAGCCGCATACACTCTACCTACATAATCGGAAAAGTGTCCGTCATTTTCAATGCTGTTTGTAAAACTGCTGTCTTTATTAAACTGATATGTCTGTGCCACAAAAGCCGATGTTCTTCCCATTATATTTCCGTAAGAGCTCCAGTTTAATCCGTAGCTGATACGACTTCCGGTATCATTTCTGTCATAACCGGAATATCTGTCCAAATCAAGTACATTGGTATCATCAAGTTCAACATCTTCACTATCTTCATTAGGTATCTTGTTCGCCTTATTTCCACCGTTTGGAGCTAAAACACCAACAATTATCGGCTCAATTATTTGTCTTGAGTTTTCGGTAGCTTTTACCAAAGGCAACTTCCATTCAATACCCAACTGCGGAAAAGCCCTGAAAACATCACCGCTATATTCGTTTGATGTTCCGAGCTGTGAATAACTGTCTATATAATATGCATCTGATTTTAATGATGCCACAATTTTGTATCTTTCACCAAACGGACTTATCCATGGTAAATTCCACGAATTTATCATCGTCATACGATGTGATAGAGTGTTTCCTTCGTGATATACGGATGCAAAATTGAAAGTGTTTTTCCAATATGCACCGATTTTGGATACATCACTTATCATTTCATATTCGGCCAAAGGCGCAACCAACGGCTTATTATATTTCATTCTGGCATATTCAGACGCATTATTTTCTCTTAAATCATAACTTATAAGCTTATAATAGTATGCCTCCAATAACGCATAATTACGGTTTTCAAAACCTTGTAACCTCACATTTGAGGTAAGCCAAGCATCATCTTCACCATCTAAATCAAGCTCTTTTAAATATAAACTGTCCGAAGCATAATTAATATCGGCATTTGCAACCCAAAAATCATTTATTTCATAACGAGTCTTGGCAAAAATATTTCCACGATTTTTCGGCCTGTTATCCTCATTATCGGTAAGATATGTTCCTTGAAGGCTTAAATATCCCTGATTGAAAAATTTTCTGTATCGACCACCCCATACAATATCTTTGTCTGATGTGAAAATAGGCGAAAACAATATATCCGAATGCGGATTAATATCCCAAAAATATTTTATTTGCATGGTTGCGCCTAAATAGTTTGTACTTCCTATATTTGGAGTTAAAAAGCCTGAACGGCGTTTTACCGTCGGGTCCGGATGTGATAAAAACGGAGTGTATAAAATCGGCACACCCTTAATGTCTAAAAACGCATCATTATAATTTATATCATTTCGTTTTGCATCATGCGTAATTTTGCGAGCCCTGATTTGCCACAAAGGTTTGTTGACTGTTTCGCAAAAATCACAAGGTGTATAAAGTGCATTGCGCATAATTTTATTGTTATTTGCTTTTTTGCGAAATTGTTCTGCCCAAATCTTGGTCTCATCACTTAATATAACTTTTATCTTGTTCATCTCGGCTCTGGACATTTTATCAGCCAAATTAACTCTGTCTGCATATACTATATGCCCGCTTTCTTCTTCCAACCTGACATTGCCGATTGCGGTTATATTATCAGTTAATTGCTCATAAATCAAACTATCGGTATATAATGTCAAGTTTGCTCGACGAATTACAACATTGCCTTTTGCTTCCAAAGTTTTTTGTTTGTCATTACTTATCAGTTCGTCGGCAACAAAGTATATATCCGGTTCTTCTTCTGTTGCCGGTGTTGTCGGCATTACATCGGTAAGGTTGCGTTTGGGCTCAACTTCAATATAAGGAATATTATCTTGTCGTTTTATCATTTCACCGGCAACGGGCTCAGATGCATTTGCTGATAGACAAAGCATATTAACAATTGCTGAAACAAAAAATATTATTTTCTTATTGTACATCACATACAGCCTTATTCTTATGATATCTAATCCAAAAAAACGGATTGTAAAACAGCAACAAATAAACACATACAGCAAGAGGGAACAAACAGTTGGCATACAGTAGAGGTAAAAAATATAACGAACGGCCGGCCAAATTTGTGATAATCAAGTCTCCGCCTTGAACTAAAATCATCGCCGTAACCGAAACAAACACAATTTTTCCTTGACCACGACGATTAAAATTACCGATTAATAATCCGGTACAGGCAAGCAAAGCAAAAACCAAATTATACCAAGGTGTAATCAGTCTTCTGTGTCCTTCAACAATATATTTTCTAACATCTTTATCGCTTAAAGTTTTGTCAGTGTCGGCATTTAACAATTGCCACAGTGTTTTTTCTCTTGCCGATGCCGGTTTAATTGCTTTTCCGCCCATAATGCCAAAATCTACCGAATATCGTTCAAATTGTAATGAAGAAAACTGACCGCCCGATTTACTGATTTCTTGTCTTTCGCCCTTAATCAACAAAATTTTAGGTCCGCTTTGTGTGTATATAATACGACCTTTTTCGGCCGATAATGTTACTTTTCTTTCCGGATTTGTTTCATCATGAACCAAAATACCCGAAACCGAACCGTCATCTTCGTGCTTTGAAATAAACACCGTCATATTGTTTTTTAAATTATTAAATTCACCTTCACGGAACATTAAATGCGATACATTATTTCTGATTTCCCATTCCAGGTTTCTAAAAGAATTCTCAGCCGCCGGTATTCCCACATTTTGAACATAAACACTAAACAGTGTTAATATCAGACCAACATATACCGCAGCTTTTGCATTTTTCCACGGACTTATACCTGCCGCTTGCATAATTACCAGTTCTCTGTCAGCCAGCATACGATTATATACAAACATAACTGATGCAAATAAAGCAATCGGCGATAAAATAGAAAACAATCGAGGCATTAACAATGAGGTTAATTCAACAAAAAGTCTTAACGGCAAGCCTTTATTGGTTACCATTTCAACAAACCTTAATGATTGCGTCAGCCACAACATAGACAGCAAAGAAAACGCAACCAAGAAAAAACCGACCCAAATCTGGCGGAATATGTAAGAATTTAATTTTTTCATAGAGCAGAGTATAAACAAATTATTAAAATATTAAAACTATATTTTAAAGATACTTCACAGAATTGTTCATAAATTCTCAATTTTTTATTATATATCAGTCAAACTTCATTTTTGGCTTTGTAAAGTATAAAATATCCTTAAATAATTTCGTTGTATCTAAGTAAAATATGATTAAACCATTTTTCTTGAAATTCGACCTCTTGCTCAATTGTTTTATCATCTAAATCATAGGCTTGAGGTACCACAATTAATTTATCATCGTCATCATCTGTGCGCCGAATAACACCAATGCATCTGCCGACATATTTTTCAAGCGGTATGTCTTCCATCAAAACATAAGCATCTAATTCTTCACCGTCACCGGATTCTGTAAACGGCAGATATCCGTAATTTACCGGATATTCATATCCGTATTTAGGATGTTTACTTGATTTCGGACGGTCAATAGTGACCATAACCTGATTACCGATATAATGTGTCGTTGATAAATTATGCAAAACAACCGGATAATCATCCATATCGTTCCATTGTTCATATTGCTGTGCCAAAGTATCAAAGGTGTTTTCATCAATCATTAATGCCGACAAATCGTTTTTTGAGCGCTCCAAAGTTCTTTGTTTGGCAATATCCATATCGCAGTGAATATAATGAAACACAACATCATCGGTTAAGGTTTTTGCCCAATCGTAATATTCTTGTCGTTTTCGATATGTCCAAAAACCATAATCTAAAATTACATCTTTTCCGGCTTTGATAAATTCGACGGTTTGTTTTTTAATTTGCTCATCGATTATTTTGTATTTGGTTTGGAAATCATCAGGATTTCTGCCAAAATTTGCCATCATCAGTTCATCATGTGTAAAGCGCACCGCCAAAATTTCTTTTTCTAACTTTTTAGCAATTGTTGTTTTACCAAAGCCCATAAAACCGACCATTAAATGTATTGTTGCCATATCTGCTCTCCGTATTTGTGTTACCAAAACAGATTAGCATATAAAATTTTAAATACAAACGAATAATTATTTTTTTAAATTTCATTAAAATCCTGCGCCCGATGTTCAGACGCAAAAAAACCACCCTAAAGGTGGCTTTTTTGTATCTGGTCGGGACGAGAGGATTTGAACCTCCGACTTCTTGCACCCCATGCAAGCGCTCTACCAGGCTGAACTACGTCCCGTTATTATAACATAAATATACTTTTATCTCTTGGTGCAAGAAGTCTCCGACTTCTTGTCTTGCTTCGTAAAATTCGCTTTTATAAAAAGCTCATTAACTCCGCTTCGGTCAAAGAACTTATAACATTCGCTTCGTTCGCTTCTCGCTTCTCGCTCATTAACAAGTTCTTTCTTGAAATTAGATAAACTATCCGTTGGGAAACTTTATCTAATTTCAACCCCATGCAAGCGCTCTACCAGGCTGAACTACGTCCCGTTATTATAACATTCGCTTCGTTCGCTTCTCGCTCATTACAAGTTCTTTAAGTTAAAAGCACCAATCACGGTGCTTCAAACAGTGGCGGAGCGTATAGGACTCGAACCTATGCATCGCTATTCACGATGACGGATTAGCAATCCGCTGCATTACCACTCTGCCAACGCTCCATGCTAACGAAAAGTATATTTATATTATCTTTTTGCTCCCGTCAACACATTTTTTTAGTTTTTTGCATAATTCTTTCGTAACAAGGTATAATTTTAAAATTTATACCATATTTTCTATATCTTCACACTCAATGATTATTCACCACCATCGTATTGATGTCAATAGGAAAGGGGGTGAAAGACTTAATTTTATAACTGCTATTTTTTCATCTGGAACTTCTGCAATTACTTAAATAACGACACGCAAGCCTTTGATTGTAAGCGGTTTTATACAAATCGGATAATACTTTTTTTACATCGTTATCTAAAAACTTCATACCTTGTCTTGCAATCTTATAAGGTATGCCGAATTTTGCTTCAGCAACGGCACCGGCAATGCAGGCGAGGGTATCTGTATCACCGCCTAATGATACCGCATTTCGAACTGCATCTTCATATGAGTTGGCATTTAATACACTTACAATTGCAGGGACAAAAGTTTTTTTGCAAGTATAATAAAATTTATCCATTTTTTCTCGTTCTTGCTCAACAGTGGTAGTAAAATCGTATCCGTGTTGATTTCCGATTTCGATAATTCTATCATTAAAGTTATAATGACCCGATAGGGCACAATGTATAATTTTTACATAAGCAGATACCGCATTGATACTGTCTTCATGATTATGGGTTACACAAGTGAATTCAATGGCTTTATCAAGAGCCATTTTAGTATTCCTTTCAACAAACGGAATAGGGCTCACACGCATCAAACAACCATTTGTTTTGGCTTGATAAGGTTGTCTGTTTTCATTATTTACCCAAGCCATAAATCCGGAAGAAAAGGCAGCGTGTCCTGATGGATTTGTATTGTTAATATATTTTTTTGCCCAAAGCACAAGTTTTTCTTCGGCACTTCCGCCATTTATAACCCAATCGGCAGCAGCACAAGTCAAAATTGTATCATCTGTGAACTGACATTTATCATCAAATAATTCAAAATTTTTCGACTTAATGTTATTAAACTCGAATCTGGAACCGATTATATCACCTAAAATTGCACCGTACATATTGTTTTCCTTTCGTGTTTTGCTTTAATATATGATATTTGCTAATTCAACACAAGATTTTTTTCATATATTGTGAATTACAATTCATATTTTGTATAATTTTCGATGAGGGGATATGTTTTTGTAAATTATATCATTTGTCGCATAATGTATATTATGTGGTTTTAATTACTAGCAGTGAGGGGATATGCCTCATTATTTTAGTTTATACCAATGATGCTCTGATTAGTTCTTTTGTATATTTCTTTTGCGGGTTTTGTAAAATATCGGAAGCTTTTGACATTTCAACAATTTTACCATCTTTCATTACGGCAATTCTATCTGAAATAGATTTTATGGCTCGCATATCATGTGATATAAAAATATATGTCATATTATACTTATTCTGCAATTTTTTCAGCATCTCGACAATTTGTGCTTGCACTGTTACATCTAAAGCCGATGTCGGCTCATCAAGAACTACAATCTCCGGATTTAATATCAATGCTCTGGCTATGGCAATTCGTTGTCGTTGACCTCCTGAAAATTCGTGCGGATATTTATACAGATCGGCTTCTGACATACCGACTTCTTTTAACATTGCCACAGTTTTTTCCTGATATTCCTTTTCGCTTAAACCATCAAAATGAACTCTTAAGCCTTCAGAGACAATTTCAAACACATTAAAACGCGGATTTAATGAATTATACGGGTCTTGAAAAACTATCTGTACCGTTTTTCTAAATTCTTTTTCATCTAATTCTTTGTATATGCTTATTTTTCCTTCATATCTGATTAAATCGGCAAAACACATTCCTAAGGTTGTTTTTCCCGAACCGCTTTCACCGACAACACCCAAAGTTTCACCTTTATACAAGCTCAAACTCACATTATCTAAGGCTTTTAAGGTTTGTATGGCTTTTCCGAAAAAGTTTTTCTTTAATACATATTCAACAGTTAGTTTTTTTATCGACGCAACCATTCTTTTGTTTTGTTTTTCTTGCTTTTTCAATGATAAAGAAGATGAAATTAATTTTTTAGTGTAGCTATGTTGAGGCCTTAAAAACAATTTATCCGCATTGTTTGTTTCTACCACCTCACCTTGATACATAACAACAATTCGGTCGGCAATTTTTTTAATCAGTTGTAAATCATGACTGATAAACAAAACTGCCATATTAAATCGTTGTTTTAAATCAAGTATAAGGTTAATGATTTGCTCTTGCACCGTAACATCTAAGGCTGTTGTCGGTTCATCTGCTATCAAAATATCCGGTTTGTTAGCTATTGCCATTGCTATCATCACTCTTTGACGCTGACCTCCAGAAAGTTCAAACGGATACGCATTGTACCTTTGCTTTGCATTGTTTATACCGACAATTTTTAACAATTCAACGGTTTCTTTTTTAGCCTCATCGTAATTTTTTTTCTGATGTCTTAATATATTTTCGGCAATTTGGTCACCGATTTTATGTAACGGATTTAGTGATGACATCGGCTCTTGAAATATAAACCCTATTTTTCCGCCCCTAACCTCATTTAACACACTTTCATTTGCGCCGATAAGTTCTTGATTATTCAATTTTATTGAACTTTTGGCGCCATAAACAGCCTTATTTTTTTGCAACAATGACAATATCGACAAGGCGGTAACCGATTTTCCCGAACCGCTTTCACCGACAATTCCCAACACCTCTCCCGTGTACAAATCAAAACTGATATCTTTAACTGCATCAAACAACAATGCCTGATTTTCTGATTTAAAGCTTACTGATAAATTTTTGATTTTTAATATTTTTTTCATTTTGCTTTCCTTGTGTCAAAAGCATCTCTAACACCCTCACCTATAAAAATCAGCATACTTAACAAACTTGACAATACAATAAAAATCGTTACCCCAATCCATGGAGCTTGTAAGTTGTCTTTTCCTTGTCTGACCAAATCACCAAGTGAGGGATAATCTCCGGATAAGCCCAAACCCAAAAAATCGAGCGAAGTTAAAGCTACTATCGATTCTGATAAAATAAACGGAATAAATGTAACACTGGTTACCAATGCATTAGGTAATATATGCTTAAATATAATTCTAAAGTTGCTCACACCTAAGGCTTTTGCGGCTTTTACATATTCAAAATTGCGAGTTCGTAAAAACTCGGCTCTTACCATAGAAGTTAAAGAAGTCCATGAAAAAAGCATCAAAATTATCAACAAAGTCCAAAAGTTAGGTAAAAAGACACTTGCAATGATAATTAAGATAAAAAGTTGTGGTAAAGACTCCCACACTTCAATGAATCGTTGCAAAATTATATCGGTTTTACCGCCGAAATATCCCTGAACAGCGCCAATAACAATACCGATAAGCGATGACACAAATGTCAATATAAAAGCAAATACAACCGACAATCTGATACCATACAGGATGCGAGCCACAATATCCCTTCCCTCATCATCGGTACCGAGCCAATGCGTTTTATCTGGTTTGGTCGGAGCCGGAGCATCAATTTCGTAGTCAACCGTATTGTAAGAAAATGGTATAATCGGCATTATCATCCAACCGTTATTTTGTATATTTGATACAATCAGCGGGTCTTTATAATCGGCAGGTGTAGGAAAATCACCACCGAAAAACTCGTCTGTATATTCGGTAAATATCGGAAAATACAGCTCATTTTCATATTTTATCACCAATGGTTTATCATTGGCTAAAAGTTCGGAAAATAACGATAAAATAAAAACAATCATAAACAAGACCAAAGCCGTAAGTGCCCGTTTATTATTTTTAAATGATGCTATTTTTCTTTTTAATACCGGATTCATTAATTTTCCTTATTTTGCATCAAATTGTGGTTTTTTAAGGTCGGAATATGGTACTCAAATGTATCATTGGCTTTTTTATCGGTTTTTTCCTTTATAATATCAACCTTGTTCATATCATTTTTGTTCAACGAGAGCCAGTTTTGATACCATTTATTAAATATATTAATATTGTTTTTTATTTCATTAGGTTTAATTTCTCTTTGCTTAAGTTCTTTAACGATTTTGTTTCTGATACTTGTGCTAAAACCAAGTTCGCTTAAATTATCACATACATTAGCATTATACAAAAAATTATTTACGACATCGGTTGATGTGCATATCTTGTTATTTACCGTAAATTTTTTAATCTGAGGTGATTTAATTGCCAGAGCAACCATTTTATCATAGATAAATCTTTGAGAAAAATTTGTATTTTTGGTGTCGGCAAAATTATGATTTGCTCCGACACCGCTTATAATCAGAACTGTTTTATCCGAAAGATTAGCAGCTTCGAGCTTATCAACAAATTCTTGCAATTTGCCGTATAAACATCTTGTTTGCTCGGTATAAGATTTGTATTTAAGCTCATTTTTATTATCTGCAATCCACGGCAGATTGTCCATATTAACCCATTTTTCACGAGGTTTAATGCGGCAAAATTCATCATATATAAACATATCTGACGGAATGTCCGCATATACAAAATATGCTTTTCGTCCGGTATCGGATAGTATGTTTTCAGCTAGGACATCAAATGTTTTTATCGAATTAATCACATACAAATTGTTATAATTTATGCCAACCAGAGGAAGCTTTTCAGGCTCGGAAAATATCTTTAAAAATCTGTATAAAGGAGCCAAATTTGAAATATTCATACTGGCCACCCATTCCGCAAACAAAAGTTGTGTACGACTTATTACCGAAATTCCGCTATCATATACATTTACGGGACGATTTATTTTTTCCACACATCGGTCCACATTAAATTTATGATTTTTGTGGCATATGTCAATCCCTCTTGATTTGTATGCCGAAACATTATATCCGGCTTGTTTGAAACTATCAAACAATTGATTATTTTGTAAGAAAATATGCTCATCATTGGTGTTAAAAAACTTCCAGTACCTGCTTAACAACATTGTGTTAAGTATGTGTTTTTTCGGTTCTTGATTGCTGTTGGTGTTAACCAGTTGAACAACATCTAAAAATTGGTCATCTTGTTTTGCATATGTATTTGGAAAAATCTCAAATTTATTTTTAGCTAAAAATCCGGTAGCAACATTGAATGTACTTTTAGATAACAAGCTATCATCATTGGCAAAATATTTGTACGAGGCAAAATTCGGTAGCATAATATAGATGAACTTATTATCATGTTTAATATTAGGTTTGTTTTCTTGCAAATTGTTTTGCTCAATAAAATCGTGTTGTAATTTATATTCCGAATAATCGTGGCCGATAATTCCGATAAAAGCAATTAAAAATAAAAAAACATATATCGAAAATATTTTTAACGATGCCTTAAAAGCAATCCAAATAAACAAAATTGTTATAATCAGAGCCAAGACAACCACAGAAGATGTGTATAAAAATGTGGGCGTAAATTTGCCTAAATAAGAGCCCAAAAAATTGCCTATAAAACTTTTTGAATCCGATTGATAAAACTGATTAAAAAGTGTAATTACAAACCAATAAGTCAGCAATGCACAAACAATGTTTTGTAATGTCGGACACTTATAAAAAAACCCGATTACAACAACGGAAAACAAGCAAATAAAGAACAAAAGCAACAAAATTTCATAAAACACCATACCGTTATGAGTAAAAAGTGCCATATTTCCCGATGTTGCAAACAAAACCATATTTATTGACAGCAACAAAAAAACATACAGGCTTTTTAGTATAAAGCCGATAGTTGCTTTTGATATTTTAATTTTTTCAGGAACTTTACAAGCTCTTGAAAATTTTTCGGAATCAAAAGTGAGCGGAGCTCTAAAGCGTCGTCTTTGCATAGTTTTTCCTTTGGTTATAAACTAATGCTATTTTATAAAAATAAGTCTGTATCACAAGTTTTTATTACTGCCTATCCACAAATCCGACCACATTTTTCACAATTTGATTTATAACCTCGTTTATATTGACATTTTCATCACGGTCCTTAACGGCAATTCTTGTCGCAAACGCATCACCTGTTTTCAAAAGAGAATATGCTTTTAAGCAAGATACCGCAACAATTGCCTGTTCTAAGGTTGTTGCCTTCATCTCAATTTTTTCGGTTTTATCATTTAATGTCATTAAAATAAGTTTGTTTTCATAGTCTTTTTTAATATCAATACCCAGATATGACATATTGGCTATTTCTTTATATGCTTGCTTAAGCGGAAGATTATATAATCTTATGGCATATTTTAAGGCTATGGTTAAAGCCACATAAGGCTTGTAAGATTTTAACTCGCTTTCATAATTTTTAGTTTTAAACACCACACATTCTGTTTTGGTCTCCGTCAAGCAAGATTGCACAAATAAGGCAACCGCAAACAAATTTGATGAAAAAAGCTTGCAATTGTTTTTAATCAATACAATTTGCTCATCAGAATATTTTTCCAAAACTTCAACGGCAAAATTGCGATACTCACAAAAAGATTGCGGATTTTGGTTTAAAATCTCAACCACCGGTCTTTTTTGGTTTAAAAATTCATCATTGTCATTTTTATCAAAAGCAATTTCAAGCATACAACATAGTCCCTTGTTATTATAATTGATAATTTTAGCCGTTAAAAATCTTATGTCAAGAACTAAAACTCTTGATTTTGTGTAAACAAAGTTATATCGTCGCAAAAAATTACTTGAACTAAAACAAAGGAACTGTCAAATGTCGTACTATAACCCAAGCGAAATTGCTTCAATTTTTGCCGATGCATCTAAGGCTAAAGCTCAAACTCCGTTTATAAAATTTGCCTTAATGGCCATCATGGGTGGAATTTTTATTGCCTTAGGCGGACTTTTAACCGTGATTGTAGCCGGTGGAATGCCCGATGTTGCAACCCATAATATCGGTTTGGTAAAATTTACCGCCGGTGCTTTGTTCCCTGTGGGACTTATTATGGTCTCAATTGCCGGAGCCGATTTGTTTACCAGTGATTGTGCCGGCATGGTGCTTTCCACTATGCAACAAAAGACCACAATAAAACAACTTATTAGAGTGTGGATATTAGCTTATTTATTTAATTTTATAGGTGCTCAACTGGTAGCATATTTTATGGCACATAAAACCGGTATTATCACCCCTGCCCCATATGCCGACTACCTAACCTTGCTTGCAAGTTCAAAGCTTAAATATCCGTTTGCCACGGTTTTCTTAAAAGGCATAGGAGCCAATGCGCTTGTTTGCTTGGGCACTTGGATGGGATATGCCGGAAAAGATGTTGTCGGCAAAGCTTTGGGAATTTGGGTACCGGTGATGCTTTTTGTAACTTTGGGCTATGAACACTCCATTGCCAATATGTTTTTCATTCCGGCGGCAATTTATAACGGTGCCGATATTTCATGGTGTCAGTTTGTGTTTGACAACCTGATACCGGCCACAATCGGAAATATTGTCGGCGGTGCCATCTTTATCGGTATGATATTCGGATATATTTATAATAAAAAATAGTTTTTTAAGCTCCGCAAAGGAGCTTATTTTTATAAATTAAGTAAAAATAAATCTTTTAAGCTTATAAGTATAAGCTATAAAATTACAATGCGCTTATAAAGGAGAACTAAAATGTCAATATTGTTAAAAAATGTAACCTTAAACAACCAAACTACCGATGTTTTTATCTCCGAAAACAAGTTCAAAAAAATTGCTCCAAACCAAAGTGTTAATGCCGATAAGGTGATAGATTGCTCACATTTTGCCATTTTACCGGCTTTTTACAACTGTCACTCACATGCACCGATGAGCATTTTCAGAGGCATAAGCGATGATAAAAATTTGTTTGATTGGCTCAATAATGACATTTGGCCCAGAGAAGCAAAACTTACTGACGAGATGATTTATACTGCCACAAAATTTTCCGTTATGGAAATGATAAAAACCGGTACAGTTTTCTTTTCTGATATGTATTTTGGTATGAAACCATTGCTTAAAGCCGTTGCGGATATGGGTATCAGAGCTGCTCTTTCTTTTGGTGCCTGCGATTTGTTTGATACTGAAAAATGCAAAGTCGAAATTGAAAAGATAAACGATTTTGTTGACACACAAAATCCGAATTCCGAGCTGATACAAAAAGTTTTGGCTATTCATGCGGTTTATACGGTTTCGCCGGAGCTTATCAAGTTTAATGTTGACTTAGCAAAAGAACATAATATGCGCATTCATATCCACGCATGCGAGACCAAAAAAGAAGTTGATGATTGTGTTGAAAAATATGGCATAACGCCAATTGCTTTTTTTGACAAACACAATGCACTAAGCGATAAAACCACCTTGGCACATTCGGTATGGCTTGATGATAACGACATAAAAATTTTGGCCGACAAAGGTGTATGGCTTTGCACAAACCCCTCATCTAATTTTAAATTATGTTCCGGAATGTTTATGTTGCAAAAACTTCTTGATAGCGGTTGCAACATCACATTAGGCACTGACGGCATGGCTTCAAACAATGAGCTTAGTATGTTAAGCGAAATGAAACTTTGTGCTCTTTCGGCCAAGATACAAGCACAAAATCCGACAGCAGGTTCGGCCGAAGATGTGTTCAAAATTGCCACCGTTAACGGAGCAAAATCCTTTGGAATTGATGCCGGCGAAATTAAAGAAGGAAAACTTGCCGACTGCATTTTGGTAAATTTAGACAATCATTTCTTGGTACCAAACTACAATTTGATATCAAATATGGTATATTCGGCTGACAGCTCCGTAATTGACACCGTCATTTGTAATGGTAAAATATTGATGCAAAATCATCATATCGAGGGTGAAGAACAAATTATTGATGAAATGAAAAAATTGAGCGAGTTTTTCAGATAGAATATTGACAAAACCCATAAATGTTGTTACATTGGCAATATCGAAAAATTTTTAAGCAATTATCATATGAAAGAATTATCAAGAAAAATCAGTGAACTGCAACTGTTTGCTGACATTATGGCTACAAAAGATGATATGTGGCTTGTCCGTTTTAAACGGTGGTTTAATTGTACACTTAGTTCTTATTGTCGGGTTTATACATTGTTTTTGTTGGCTGAGAGTGACTTTGCCTACAAATATCGAGATATGACTGTTGACGATTTTACACAAGCCCTGTTTAACAACTATGTTGCAGAAATTTTCAAATCTGCACGGTATAGGAGAGAAAAGCTTGAATGGTGGAATGAAGTTTACACAGACTATCAAAATGCTTTACTTATATACGACAGATTGAAAAGACAAAGAGCTTTTTATATCGCATCTCATCTTAGAAAACTCAAAAATTGTTCGTATAGGATTCAGGTAAAAGACATCAAGCTTAGTATGACGGATATTGTTGAAATTGCATTTGCCCGCTATGCGGCCGAAGCTAAAGGAAACTATTTGAGTTTTGAAAAATTTATGCAAGAAAAGGAGGGTTAAAAACCTCCTTTTCTTAATTAAATTTAAACCATCTTAATGTAAAAAAACAACATTATAATCAGAGGATTTTTTAGTGACGGATTTTTCTTATCAATATTATTCCAATTGCGACAAGCCGAAAAAATGGTTGTTTTTCTTGCACGGTTACAACAATTCGCAAGAAGAAATGGAACATATTTATAACAATCTGTTGGCTAAAACTAATCAATTGGGCATAATCGCTCCCATAGGTAGCCAAGTTGCATCTGCCGATAACAAACGGCACAGTTGGTGGAAAATATCCGGTTTCGACACCGAAGGTAAAAGACTAAGACCTGAAACATCAATTGAAGAAATTGTTTTAATATACAATCAGATTGGGCAAATTTCACTTGAAACCGCCGACAAAATGAATGCTTTTATTGATAAAATGCAACAAATTTACAATTTTGACAACAACCAAACATACATTGCCGGTTTTTCTCAAGGCGCAATGCTCGGAATATGGACTGCTCTAACCCGCAAATCACCGATACAAGCTTGTTTTTCATGTTCTGGATTAGTTGTTGCCGACAATTTGTTGGCTAAAAAAATTGTATCTAAACCGAAAATTTATCTGATGCACGGAAAACAAGACAAACAAGTGATGTATAAATGCCTTGAATATAGCTTTAACACCTTAAAAAACTTAGAAGTTGATACCGAAGCAATTTCGTTTGAAAATTTAACCCATGAAGTAAATATAAAAGAAACCGAGTTTATGGTTTCTAAAATAAAATAGTGTTATTAAGTGCTAAAAGCAATTGAGATTTTTATAGGCTCTTGGTATGCTTGGTCATTAATAAGGAGATAAGTTATGACTAAAGTTGCCGTGTGGTGCCGTCATCAAAATGATAACATAATCGGAATAGGCCCTCATATTCCGTGGCATATATCATCAGATTTTAAGCGTTTCAGAAGAATTACCGAAGGACAAAACATTGTTGCCGGCGAAAAAACATATGAAAGTTTCCCGAACAGAACTTTGCCGAACAGAAAAATTTATGTTTTGACCTTAAACAAAAATTATGAAGTATCAGATAAAGAAAATCATTTTGTGGTGAGTGATATCAATAATTTTCAAGAATTTGAACAAGATCTATACATTTCCGGCGGCGCCACGATATATAAACTTTTTATGAACAAACATGAAAAATTGATGCCGGACATTGTGGTTGACAGTATGTATAAAGGTGAAATTAATCCTGATTTAAAGGGTGATAAAATTGATATTTCCGAATGTATTGAAATTATGAGTAAAAAATATTTCAAAATTTCATCAGATTATGAAGAAGATAATATCACAACCACCGTTTGGGTTAAAAAAGGTGATTTTGTTGAACAATCGGTCTTAAAAAGAATCATTTTAGCAATTGAAAATAAAGGAGCTGTAAGATGAAAGAATTAATAAAGTCATATAAAGACAAAGACGAGATTTTAAGCGATTATGAAAGTTTTAAGAACAACTGGCAATATGATATTGAAAATGAAAAAGGCGAGCATTTAAGCGGATTAAAGATTGAGAAAAATATAAACTCAATAAAATATGTCAATTTGCAAGAATGGGCAGGAAATATGCACGATAAGGAACATTTGACAAGCGAAGAAATTGAAAATTTCCGAATTTGCTTAAAAAACCAGTTTATCATCATCAACACCAAGAATCCGGCTCCCGAGCCTGTGCTTGACTATGAAACCGAAAAACAAAGATATATTGCAAGAAATAAACGCATGGTTAATGCAGCAAGAGAAAACGGCAGAGATGAAACATATCTTAAACAAATGGAGCAAGATTTAAACCATATGATGTATGAATATCTTGAAAGGGTATTTGGTGGAAAAGGCAGATAATTACATCGAAAGTTTTTTGGATAATGCAACTTTTAAAAATATAAACGAGCCGGTTGCATTGTTCTTTTCGTATGTAGATACTGAATTTTTTGAATATTATAAGACCGACAAAAAAGAGCTTATAAATATTAACAGTGTTCGTAAGAACCAGTTGATTGATTTTTTGGAGGGAGCAAAATATTTAGTGGTTGCGGAAGATAATATTTTAGCCTCACATCCGGCAACAATTGTGGTTAGCAACCGAGGCATTCAAACTCCTTTTTTAGAACCCGATAAAGCCAAAGACTTTGCTTATGATATGCTATCATATATAGAAAGCACCGGTTTTGTTAAAGTAATGAGCAAAGTTTTGGCGATTCGCTTAAGTCAACTTCCGGCACCCGAATTAGAAAAAGGCGGACAACCGATTGTATATTCTCACTTAAAACACCCTGATAAAAAAGTTGTCGATTACATTAATTATCGTTACGGAAAAGATTTTATCAATCAACAATATAAATATGCTTGGTCACAAGGACTTGATACTGCGCAAAAGAAAAAACAAATTCCAGATATTGCTGATTTGAGTCAAGATTTATATTCAGGACGCAAATTTACCGTTCATCCGTATTATTCATATGCAAACAAAGACTTAGAATCGAGATATCATACTTATGCCACCCCTCATTATGTACATGCGGCAAAGTTTTGCGGGCAAAAATATGCCCCATTCGGCCTTATCCACCATTATCAAAAATCTGAAAATCAGGTCTATTATGATGATTATGCCATAGAATATAACGGAAAACCGGAAACTACTGTTGATAAACAACTTGAAACTATTGTTGTACCAAAGGACAACGAATATAACGGACTCGAAATGTATATGGATACTCGTTACTATATGATACCTGACGATGAAGAAAGTTGGATAGCCTTTAAAGAAAATTTAAGAGCTTCATATATACCGTTAAATGAATATTTAAAAAACCGAAGAATAAACATCTTAAAAGAAGCCAAAGATAATGGAAACAGAGCTAAAACTTATTTTCCCATAGGTTTGGATTTACAAAATCTATTGCTTGAAAATTATCATCCACAAAATGCAACATTAGATGATGTTTTAATTGATAATAATGTCATTTTAAAGCATTATAAAAGCAATGCTGATTTTGAAGCCTCAATTAAACAAATGCAACAAAAAGTTAATCAGGCAAAACAAATTGATAATTCAAAAGAAATTAAACAAACGGCAAAAGTAATAAATACAATTGAAAATAAAGGAGCTGTAAGATGAAACAATATCTTGATTTATTGCAGGACATTTTAGATAACGGAGTTGATAAACTCGACCGTACCGGTGTCGGTACTCGCTCGGTGTTCGGTCGGCAAATGCGTTTTGATTTAAGCAAGGGTTTTCCGCTTGTCACAACCAAAAAAGTTCACTTAAAAAGCATTATACATGAGCTTTTGTGGTTTATAAAAGGCGACACTAATATCAAATATTTGCAAGATAACGGTGTGCGCATCTGGAATGAGTGGGCTGATGAAAACGGCGATTTAGGTCCGGTTTACGGCTCACAATGGCGCAATTGGAACGGAGACGGTATCGACCAATTATCTGATGTAATTGAGCGCTTAAAGACCAATCCCAATGATAGAAGAATGATTGTTTCGGCTTGGAATGTGAGCAAAATTTCAAAGATGAAATTACCGCCCTGTCATATGATGTTTCAGTTTTATGTAGCAAACAACAAGCTTTCTTGTATGTTGTACCAAAGGTCATGCGATATGTTCTTAGGTGTTCCGTTTAACATTGCATCATATGCGCTTTTAACAATGATGATTGCGCAAGTTTGCGGCCTTGAAGTCGGTGAATTTGTGCACACTTTGGGTGATACACACATTTATCACAACCATTTTGAGCAAGTAAAAGAACAACTTTCACACACTCCGCTTAAATTACCGACAATGAAAATCAATCCGTCGGTTAAAGATATAAATGACTTTAAGTTTGAAGATTTTGAACTTGTCGGATATGAAAGCTACGGAGTTATAAAAGGAAAAGTAGCCGTATAACGGTTTTATAAAACACCGCCTCTTTCATAAGAGGCGGTGGGTTTGTAACTTATGTCTACTTTTTGAAAATATCAAACAGTAATACAAGTTAAGATATATTAATAAGTCCTTGTTAATGTAAATGAACCTTCGTATACTCCTGCTGCAACATTAGCGGGGATATGTAATGCTGTAAACAAGCTGTTCATCTCGTTTGAAGCACCATATACAAGTGTCAAAACATCATCACTGGTTGAAGATAAAAGGTCTAGAGTATTCTCTATATCATCATTACCAAAATCGTTCACATTGCACACAACATCTCCGCTTCCACTCATGGATATAAAATCTTCACTTTCACTCATATTATCTTCAATTACCATATCTTCATTGTCTTGTTTAACAACAATAGTACCATAATCAAGGTTGTTACAAGTAAAAGTGCCTGCTACTTGAATTGTTGCCTTAGCGGTTACTTCTGCGTAGTCGGTGGTTGCGTTGGCGGTGCTTGTGAGCATTAAAGCCACAGCTGATAAAAGAAAATATTTTCTCATTTTTAAAATTCCTTTACAAAAATAGTTAAACTTAATTTGAAAGGCAAAAATTTACCTTTCACATCGCATCATAAACCGTTTTTTTTTTTTGCAAGTAAAAAGAGTCTAATTGTGGATTTAAATCAAAAATGAGGTAAAAACATATTGACTTTGATGCTTTTTTTTATAATTCTTAATAAGGGGGATGCGGATTATGATTGAAATGAAAGAAAAATTGACCGGTACACGCATATATTTGCAAAAGCCTGAGGTGAGTTTTGAGTTTGCAAAAAAAATGTTTGCGGTTGTTGATGCCAACAGAGATATCATTATGCCATGGTTAGAGTGGGCACTGCCAACTATTACAAAATCTGCGGAAGATGATTTTGCATTTGCCTATGAGGCTGATAAGGCTTGGAAAACAGGTGAGCGTTTTGAATATCCGATATACGATATTAATAACGATGAATTTTTGGGTATAATTGGTGTGATAAAAAGAGGGAAAGACCGAAATTTGGCATTTGAGCTTGGCTATTGGCTCAAAAAAGATGCTTGGAAAAAAGGATATATCCAAGAGGCAATCAAATTGGTTGAAGATGAGCTCTTTGCCCAAGGTATTGTGCGGATTACCATAAGAGCTGATGTGGAAAATGAAAATTCAAACAAAACAGCCCAAAAAGCCGGATATACTTTTGAAGGCACATTGAAAAAAAGTCACTATAATATGTGTTTGCATCAGTTTAGGGACCTGAATTTGTATTCTAAAACAAAAGCATAAATTCTAAATATTTCTAAAAGCGAAGATGTTTTTCTGACCTACCGCACAGCGCAGGTCGAAACATAACTTTTATTTAAAATCGGAAAATATTTGTTTTTTATCCTCATACTTTGAAACCGCCTCCTAACTGTCACTCCGGCACTTGATGCCAGAGTCCGCCTCCTCACTGTCACTCCGGCACTTGATGCCGGAGTCCAGGTGGTAATATAGCTAAATTATTCCCTGGATACCGGTGTCTATTCCAAGCTAAAGCTTGGGCACCAGTATGACGGTGATGAGAGAGACACCTCTACATCAAATTTGATTTAAATCCACAAATAGACTCTTTTTACTTGCAAAAAAAAAAAACGGTTTATGATGTGATGTGAAAGGGCATTTTTGCACCTTTCAAATTAAGTTTAACTATTTTTAAGGATTAAAATTATGAGAAAATATTTTCTTTTATCTGCCGTTGCTCTCTTGGCTGCAACATCTGCAAATGCAACCACCGATTACGCTGAAGTAACAGCTCGTGCTACCATTGAAGTGGCTGGTAAAATAAGTTGTACTGATATGAACTTCGGCACTATCGTTGTTAAAAAAGACAATGCAGAATCTGTTGTAGATATGAACTATATCTTTAATGACGAGTCTTATTGGGATGTATCTACTCAAGGTGATATTATATCCATAACAGGATACGATTTAACAAAATGTGAAAATGGCTTTCTTGCTATGGGTGACCCATATCATCCGGAATTTCCGAGCGAAATTACTTTATCTAACGGTACAAGCAAGATTACTGTAACCGATGTGTATTATGATGGAGAAAAAGTATCTTCAGCCAAATTACACATTCCGGCAAAGGTAACCGGTGGAGAATATACAACATCATTTACTATCCAACAGGTAATGCCATAATTTACTAAACACAACAAAACCCCGTTGATTTTCATCAACGGGGTTTTTATATTTTACTTTCTTTCTTCAACCGTCATTTCTTCGGGTGCTTTCGGTTCAGACTTTAAGATAAGTTCTGTGACCGGTTTATAAACGGTTTGTTGCCATGGGCTTACCTTTTCGTAAAGTTTTTCACAAATTGATAAGCCTAAGCTTCTTAAAGCCGTTTCGGTCGGCAAATATAAATCCGTTCCGCTATCGGTCTTTTTGCCGGTATGTGCCATACCGTTAATTGTACCGTTTGCATCAATCAAAACTCCACCGATGGTCACATCTTGTACATATGTATCAAGCATAATTTCCGAGCCTTTATCTTCGCTATAACGATAACCTGTAACTTTACCGTTGTTATCAAGATAGTTTTCACCGTCCTCAAAGTTTTCAACATCTAACATACCCAAAGTCATAAAACCGCCCTGACCTACTTTCGGCAAGTCTAGATTTAACGACAACGGAGTATATTTTGTTTCTTCATCAAGCATAATCAGGGCTGTGTTTTTGCTCAAATTCACCCTTACGGCTTTACCTGACAACTCTTTGCCGTTGATGGTTTTGAGTTTGTACACATTGTTGTTTTTATCTACCAAATTTGCCGATGTTAAAACAAAGTTTTCCGATACGATAAGTCCGGCACCTTTTTTACCGCTCATATTACTAATTTCAACTACCGAGGCTCTTACTTTGTACAAGTTTTGAGCATCTAAAGTTTCATAAGGAGGTCTGTCAACAATGCAAAGACTGTCAAAAACTTTATCACCATTTTTCATATCCACCCAAGTGTCATCAACAACCTGACAATCACCACCTGAGATAACTCCTCCATTTTGGTCAATACAATTATCAAAAATTGCATTATCAACGACAACTCCTTGGTTTACAACAACTTCAGGCACGCAATCTAACACATTGCACTCATCACAAGTCGGGCATACATTGCACACTTCGCATCTATCAACAACAATTGTTTGCTCAACAACCGCCGGACATTGCATTATATTAATGTCCTGACGACTTATTTGACATTGTTTAACCAAATTTTGTTCTTCTTTTAGTTGGCATTTTGCCGGATTTAAGGCAATTTCTTCATCAATCAAAGCCTGTCTCTGATTTGACAATTCTTCAGGTGTCAAGCGTACCATAAGTTGTTCTTCAAAACCGCTCATATTACGCAAATTAACAGCCGCATCGGCAAAAGCTTTTTCAACAAGTTCAATTTCACCGTTTTCTTGTCCGCTTAATACATCACTGTAACCTGTTGTCTGACCTTCCCACAACACTTTGGTTTTGGTTAAATCAGTGAGGCGCCATGTAACCGTAATTTCGGCCGAACCGCTGCGACTGTCGGTTTTTTTGATATCTTTATAGTCATATCCGTCACAAACATTCATATAAAAATCAGTAATCTCGGCTGATAAAACATATTCTGGCATAGCAGACGGTGTATCTTGCAAGCACAAATCTTCAGGCATTTTTACCAAATTGTAGCAATCACCGGTTACATCTTCAAACACTTTAGAAAAATTCATATTCTTTTCTAAAATTCTGCCTTGATTTAAGATGGCTTCTTTATCAAAACGACGACATCCAAAAATGCGGAAACGATAATTTCCGAGTTTGTTGCCGTATGCAGAAGACGATTCGACGTCCGAAAGCCTAAAATCAACATGGTCTAAATACAACGGTGCCATGGAACAACAATCACGAGCCACTGCCTGATGTATGAAGTCATTATATTCCACAACATAGTTTGCAATTTTCGGTTGCGGTTTGGCAACAGGAGCCGGTGCCTTGCATTTTTTGCACGGTCCGGTATCAAAAATCGGTCCGCTTTTATGGTTTGTCGAACAAGAACCCGTATCAAAAATCGGCCCGCTGTTAAAATTAAACCAACTGTTTTCAGATGATAAAGTTTGCTCAGTAGCTGTTTCTTCTTTGTATTCGTTATAAACAGGAGCACTTTTAGCAACAGCGCTTGAACTATGTCCGGATACTTTGGCTTGCGGTTTTAATCCGTTTCTTCGTCTGTTCATCATTTCTTTTATCGAATTGTTATCGGCATTTTTGTAGGCTGCCACATCATTTGAAACGACAACTGATGTAACGGCCGCAACGGCAATTGCGAAACATAGTTTGTATAATTTTGAAATTTTCATTTTTATTCTCCTGTTTTATTTATGCCGGAATTGTTCGGCGATAATTTAATGCTTCAGCGATGTGTATTTTAAGCACATTTTTTTCATTTTGCAAGTCTGCAATTGTTCTTGCTAACCTTAATGTACGATGATAACCTCTGGCCGAGAGATTATATTTATCGGAACTCTTGATAATAAAGTCTTTTGCACCATCTTCCATTTGCACGGCTTTTTCAAGAATATCCGCCCCAAGTTGTGAATTTGTATTAAGCTCCGGACGGCCTAATTCGATAAATCGTTCTTTTTGAATTTTTCTGGCTTTTACGACTCTTTCAAGAACAACTGCAGAAGTCTCGCCTTTTTCTTTTTCAAAAATATCCCAAGGACTGACTTGCGGAACTTTGATATGTATATCGATTCTGTCAAGCAACGGTCCTGATATTTTCGATTGATATTCAAGAGCACATTTTGGCGCTTTTGTACATTCATGCCCGGGCATGGAATAATATCCGCAACGACACGGATTCATCGCAGCTATGAGCTGAAAACGAGCCGGATATGTATGATGATATTCTGCTCTTGAAACCGTAATTTTACCGTTTTCCAAAGGTTGACGCAACGATTCTAATGTTGCCCGATTAAATTCGGGTAACTCATCTAAAAACAATACTCCGTTGTGTGCTAAAGATATTTCCCCAGGTTTTGCTCTTTTGCCTCCGCCTACCAAAGCAGGTGTGGAAGCATTGTGATGCGGGTCTCGATACGGGCGGTTAAAATCAAGCTCACCGTTTTTTAATTCACCTGCAATCGAATGTATAATGCATGTTTCCAAAGCCTCATCGGCGTTCAAAGGCGGCAAAATGGAAGTAAGCCTTGATGCAAGCATAGATTTACCGGCTCCGGGCGGTCCTACCATAAGCATATTATGTGAGCCGGCAGCAGCAATTTCCAAAGCTCTCTTTGCACTTTCCTGTCCTTTAATATCCGATAAATCAAGTTTGTTTTTAAGCGGTTTTCCTTGTTTTGCCACCGGTTGCGGTAAAATTTGATTACCCTTAAAATGATTTATCATCGCAATTAAGCTCGGAGTGGCAACAATGTTTTTCAACCCGCCCCAAACTGCTTCACTTCCCTGCTCTAACGGACAAACAATGCCTTTGCCGTCACGATTTGCCTTAATGGCAACCGGCAACACACCGTTTATCGGCATAACCGAATTATCCAATCCCAATTCACCTAATATGATATAATCTGAAAGTTCTTCCTGAGGCAAAATTTTCATACAAGCCAAAATACCCGTTGCAATAGCCAAGTCGAAATGAGAGCCTTCTTTAAGCAAATTAGCCGGCGCCAAATTTATGGTAATTCTTTCACTTGGGAAACTGATACCCACAGCCGAAAAAGCAGCTCTTACCCGCTCTTTGCTTTCAGCAACGGCTTTATCGGGTAGTCCCACAATATTAAACGCAGGCATACCGGAAGAAATTTGCACTTGCAAATCGACATCTAAAACCTCCAAACCGCTAAAAGCAATTGTATTGATACGAGCCTGCATAAAAACCTACCACCTCGGAATTCGTTCATCCTTGCGCCAACGACGAGTCGGATATGTATCGGCTTTTAAGCTATCATATTCAGCCGTAAATTTAGGTATGTCGTTTAAGCGAATAAAGTCCATATTTTCAAAATAGTCGGCGCATTGCTCGGCAGTGTATGTATCTGAGTGATAACAATATACCACAACCCTATTTTGCAAGTTTTGCAGACCAATCATACTTTCCTGATAAGGTAACACCTCATATACAGGCTCATGATTTTTATTATATGCGCATCCGGTTGCAACAAGCATAAGCGCAAGCACGGACAGTTTTTTCATTTTTTTCATTAGCATAAATCCTTTAAATAAACATATCCTAAATGATATACCAAATTTATTAAAATAATCTTTATAAAAAAAACACTTGCATAATTAAAGTTTTTGTGTATATTAGCGCTTGTCCCTTGCCGTAAAGTTTCATTTTGCGGCTATACATTTAACCGGACATTTGATGAAAATGTCTATTTGTTGAGAATCCATAAGGAGATAAATAAAATGGCAAATTACGAGAGCGTGCTTATCGCACGTCAAGACCTCGGCGCCTCACAAGTTAACACTTTGGTAGATAGCTTGAGTGAAGTTCTTAAAAAAGAAGGCGGCGAAGTTGTTAAAATTGATAACTGGGGTTTGAAAAACCTTGCTTATCGTATCAAAAAAAACCGCAAAGGTCATTATGTTTTGTTAAACATTGTGGCTCCCGCAAAAGCAATTTTCGAATATGAACGCTTGATGAGATTGAACGAAGATGTAATTCGTTATATGACCATCAAAGTTGATGAATTCAACAATGAGATGACTTCTGATGAAGAAATCGCAGCAGTTGAAGAACAGGCTTAAAGGAGAACAAAAATGGCAAAACAATCATTTTTTAAAAGAAAAAGCTGTCCTTTTTCCGGCGAAAACGGATTAAGAATTGACTATAAAGATGTTAAGCTTCTTTCCAGATTCATTTCCGAAAAAGGTAAAATCATTCCGAGTCGTATCACTTCTGTTTCTGCAAAAAAACAAAGAGAATTGGCTCGTGCAATCAAACGCGCTCGTTACATCGGCTTGTTGCCGTATGTGGCTAATTAAGGGAGGGTGAAATTATGGAAATCATTCTTCTCGAACATGTAGAAAAATTGGGTAAAATGGGCGACAAGGTAACTGTTAAAAACGGTTATGCTCGTAACTACCTCTTGCCTCAAAACAAAGCTTTGCGTGCAACCGAAGCTAATGTTGCATATTTTGAAAAACAAAAAGCCGAATTGGAAGCCAGAAACCAAGCATTGTTTGATGAAGCTACCAAAAAAGCCGAAGCTTTGAAAGGCTTTAAGACTGTTCTTATTCGTCAAGCTGCCGAAACCGGTCAACTTTACGGTTCTGTTACCATTCGTGACATTGCCGTTGCCGTTAAAGAAGCAGGTTTTGATGTAGAGCGTCGCTTGGTATATTTAGAAAAACCCATTAAAGATTTGGGTATATATCAAGTAAGAATCAATTTACACCCTGAAGTTTCACAAACAATTTTGGTAAATGTTGCCAGAACTGCCGATGAAGCTAAAAAACAGGAAAAAGCTTTTTCACAAGAATAAGTTTTTTAACTCCAAAAAGGGTCCGATTTTATTAAAAATCGGGCTCTTTTTTTTGTTATAGTAATATAATTGACCACACACCGACAAACATAATTACGGATAATAAAACCAAAAACGAGCCTAAATCTTTGGCCATTTCGGATAACGGGTGTTTTTGCGTAGAAATTCTGTTTATAATAACTTCTATGGCCGTGTTTACGGTTTCGGCAATCGGTATAAAAAGCAAAGTCATAAACAAAAGAGATTTTTGCACATCTGAAACATTAACAAACCACAATACAATTAGGCCGATTACAAGTAAAAGCATTTCTTGTCTGAATGCAATTTCGCTTTTATACATTGCCTTTGCACCGGCAATTGAATATAAAAACGCATTTTTTATTCGTTTGCACATATGTTTAAGTGTTCTTATTTTCATCTTGATAGCCCCTGAACAATCTTATAGTTATATATTTATAATCAGGCTCAAGAACAAGCTCCATAAAGATATTTTTTATATTGACTAAAATATGGCAAAGGTGTACAACTCAAACAACAAAAAATTATGTTGTCATGAAAAAATATTATATTATAATTATTTTGCTTTTTATATCCGTTTTTTCTCTATTGGCTCAATCATATGAAGATAAACAGATAAATGATGTTAAGTATGATTTTTCGCTTAATCTCGGATATAATATAACCGGCAAATGTCCTATCATCGGATTTAAAGTCGGTTTTGAAATTTTCTTTTTGCGTGCCGATATTGATATAGGGACAACTTATCTCAATCATCCGTTAACCGATGAGAAAATTACTACATTTTCACCGTCAGCCGGTTTTTTTTATGGGAAAAAGCATAAAATTTATGCCCTTATCGGGGTACAAAATTATGCTTTAATCAAAACTCCGGATATCAGCGGATTAAACAAAAATCAGATTCGGTATGACCATATTTACGGTATAACAAAAGTTGGATATCAGCACTGTATTAAAGAGAGATTTTTTCTCTGTGTTGAAGCTCAACATTTGTTTTGTGCACTTAAAAAAGGTGCAACACACTTGCCGAATACAAATATTCGCCTTGCTGTCGGTTACAGATTTTAAAAGGGTGTTTTCTTATTGAAACACCCTTTTTTTGCGCGCAAATATTGAATTTGTTTTCATGCGGTATAAATAGTACAAACTTAAATATTATGCTGTCATGAAAAAAATTATGCTGTTATTATTGGCAATTTTTACTTTACAAATTGCTAAAGCCGGCGGTTATAAGCCTAAAACCGCAGAAGATTTGAATGTAGATTTATCAATCTTAACAGGCTACAATTTTACAGGCTTAAAACCTGTTGCCTTAATTAACTTAGGGTTTGAGACTTTTTTTATCAGAGCCGATATAAACATAGGGATAACCTCGGTTAATCATCTGCTTGATAAAAAGTCTTTTACTGTTTTTAGCCCTTCCATCGGTGTATTTTACGGCAATAAACACAAAATATACCTTATGGGCGGATTTCAAAACCATGCTTACATTGCCACAACTGATGTTACAAATTGTAAAACAGATGTATTTTGTACAGATGGCTTATTTGGAAAAATTAAAATCGGTTATCAACTGTTGATATTCAAAAATATGTTTATAACCGCAGAGATTTCACATCTTTTTACACAAAAAAATAATGGAGTGACATATTTTCCGAATACAAACATCTGCATGGGTTTAGGTTACAAATTTTAGAAAATGCTTTAAGATTTTTCTTAAAGCATTTTTATAATACAAAAAAGCAGGGAAAAAACCCTGCTTTTTTATCCGTTTTAAAAAAACTATCTTGAGTAAAACTCGATAACAAGGTTCGGTTCCATCATGCAAGCATAAGGAACATCTTCATATTTTGGTACAAAAGTATATTTTGCAGACAACTTTTTGTTGTCAACTTCCAAATATGAAGCAACTTCTCTGGTTTGAGACTCAACTGCTGCCACAACCATTGCCATAGATTTAGATTTTTCTCTAACTTCAATAACATCACCAACTTTAACCATATATGAAGGGATGTTAACTTTTTTACCGTTTACGGTAACATGACCATGGTTTACAAACTGACGAGCAGCAAACACTGTCGGAACAAACTTTGCTTTATAAACCAAGTTGTCCAAACGAGATTCCAACAAACCGATTAAGTTTTCGGCAGCATCGCCGGAACGACGAATTGCTTCAACATAATATTTGTGGAATTGTTTTTCGGAAATGTTACCATAATAGGTTTTCAACTTTTGTTTAGCAGAAAGTTGTGTACCATAGTCGGTAGCTTTTTTTCTTCTTTGACCATGTTGACCCGGAGCATAGCTTCTTTTTTCAAATGGGCTGTTCGGATCACCCCATAAATTTACCACATATTTGCGGCTAACTTTTTTCTTTGCAGAAATGATACTTTTCATTATATTAAATCCTTTTTGTTAAATTTTATTATTGTCCCGATAGTCTTGAACATAAATCCAAAACGGGATAGCAAACTATCCGCCTTCTCGGAAGTAGGTGCAATTTACCACAAAAATTTTATTTTTCAAGCAAAAAATGATATATTTTTTATCAGCCTTGAAACTTTGAATATTTTTCATAAATCTTGTCTAACCTTAACAGATGAAGAAAAATTATGAAAAAGCTCATTTTAATTGTGTTTTGTTTGTTCTCGTTTGGCGTTTTTGCTCAAGAAATTGCCCACATTGATGTTACAAAAATCAACAAACAACTTGATTTAATAGAAAACAATATCAATCAGGGAAAAAGTTCGGCCGATTATTTGACCGAGCAACTAAAAAATATCAATGCAATACAGGCCGATATAAATCAGGCAAAAATTCAATATCAGCAAAAAAGAGAAAATGTACAAAAGAAAATTGATGCTTTAGGCGAATTGCCGCAAGATGCAACTTCTCAAAATTCTGACATTGCCGATAAGCGCAAAGAATTTGTTGCTCAAGAAGATATGCACAAAGCACAAATTGCGCAAATAGATTTAATCAATACCAAAATTGATGAAATTAATGCCCTGATTTTAAAAGTTCGCAATCAATCTTTATTAAATAAAATCCTCATTCGTGATGCCTCTGTTTTTCAAGTCGGCAATTTGAAAAACTCGGTTTTGCAATTAAGCATTTTTTCTTACAATATTTTAAAAACACCTTATGACTGGTACACAAATCTGGCATCAAGCGACAAACAAATTGTTGATAAAAACATCTGGTTGGTTACTACAATTTTTACACTCATTTTGTTTTTTGCATTTTATCTAAGCTTGTATATCAGAAAAAAATTCGGCTACAAACAATGTTTGGACGCTCCGTCTTATATGCAAAAAATTCGTTCCAATATTGCCATGATTATCGCTTTTGGCATAATTCCGACAATTGTGTTCGGGGCATTTTTACTTTGGCTTAATGCAAATCCCATTGTTTTAGGCAACAATTTCGGACTTTTATTGCAACTTGCTACCAAATATTTGCTCATTTTTTTCATCATACGAGCAGCCGTAAAAGTGATATTTGTGCCCAAATGTGCCTATTGGCGCATTATAAAAATTGATGATTACAAAGCCAAAACCGCCAGTCGAACTGTTTTGTTTTGGAGTCTAATAGCCTTAGCAACCGAGTTTTTTTATCATTTAGCCCTAAAACAAAACGCATTAACCGAAGTGATTTATATTTTGCAAATTATAACCGTTGTTGCAAAATCTTTGGGCATTATCTTTATTTCTCGTTCCATATTACACAATACCGCTGATGATATTGAACCTGATGTTCAAAAACCGGAATATCATTTAAGCATGGAAGCAAAAATTTCGCTTTTTATTACAATTATGATGTTTTTGACAATTATCGTTGCTCTTGTCGGCTATGTGAGGTTGGCCGATTATGTCGTAAACTGTTTTATATTAAGCATTGCGACAATTGTGGCATTTCAGAGCATTAATTTATTGTTGCGATACATAATCAGACAATTTTTAAAACTAAAATTTTTAACTCAAAAATTGCATATCAACCCCAGAACATTGATAAAAACCGAATTTTGGATAACTCTTTTGTTAAATCCGATTGTATGGATTGTTGCCATTATTACCATTTTAGGAATTTGGGGCTTTTCGGTCGATATTATGCTTCATGATATCAAAAACTTTTTGCTCGGATTTAATATCGGCGGAATGCACATATCCATCACTTCGGCGCTAACCGGATTATTGAGTTTTTTTGTATCAATGTTTTTGTTCAAAAGCTTAAAACAAAGTTTATTATACGGAAATTTGAGCAAAATTGATATGGAGCAAGGGTCAAGAAGCTCTCTTGCATCATCAATCAGCCTTATCGGTTTTATAGTATCGGTCATTGTGGCGGTAACGGTTATGGGCGGAAGTTTAAGCAATATCACCTTAATTGCCGGTGCTTTATCATTTGGTATCGGTTTGGGTTTGCAAAACATCGTAAACAATTTTGTATCCGGCATTATTATCATCTTTGAAAAACCTATCAAAATCGGCGATTGGGTTATTATCAAAGGACAAGAAGGAATTGTCAAAACCATCAGTATGCGGGCAACCCTTTTAGAAGCTTTTGACAAGTCAAACATCATTATTCCAAACTCGGAAATTTTATCAAGCAGTCTGGTAAATCGAACATATTCGGCTCGTGTGGGTTTAATCGAAATCAGCTTAAACATAAAATATGATGCCGATATCAAATATTTGGAAGATACCTTAATCGAAATTGCCTCAAAAACCATGGGCGTTTTAACCACTCCTGCACCAACGGTTTCTTTTGCCGATATGACGGAAAAATATTTGATATTCAAATTAAATTGCTATACCGAAAATATATATTCTCGTCAAACCATAACCAATCTCCTTAGAACAAAAATATTGCAAGAATTTAAGCAAAATAATGTGCTATGGATTGGATAAAAAACCGCCCTTTAGAAAGAAAAGAGCGGTTAAATTTATTTTAAAAAAAATACAGCCCCGCTTATATGCAGGGCTATAAAATCAAACTTCAACTTCGATTTCGGGATTTCCTCCCTTCCAGTCTTCGATGATTATACCGAAACCGGCACCGATGCTTAAATTTTCATAATACTTAATTTCACTTGATGATTGTTGTACAAACTCCGATTCTCCGCTTTTGAGCAAAACAGCATATTCAACCGTCCAAACTTTGTATTCGGTATTATCAATATTTTCATCAGCTAACTGTTTAACTCTTGTTTCTTCAAGAACAGTTGCGCTCACTTCAGGCACCGGCATTAAATGTGAATCATTGCCTACCTTGTAATAAGCCCTTTCCTGTTGATAATAGCAAGGAACTTCCAATCCGTAACTTTCTAGGATAACCGTATATTGCCATGTCTCATATCGAAATTTGCGGTCTTCTCTGCTGCTGACAACTTTGTCGGGAGCAATTTTTTTAACCGTAAATTTTCTTTCCGGTACAAAAGTACTTACAAGCACGGGTATGTTTTTGGTATGAACTGCCTTAACCGGCGAAAGCTTGGCAGTAACCGTATACCCATTAATTTGAGCCTTACTGTATACCGCATCTTCGGTAACTTCATAGCCCAAATTTTCAACATCATCAGCCGACATAAAGTCTACCAGTGTACAGCTTGTCATCAAAAACAATGCCATAACAACATAATAAATAATATTTTTCATAATTTTAAAAAAATTGGTTTATACCTAGGATGTACAACAAATAACCATTTTTGTCAACAAAATATTTTACCTCATTTTTGATTTAAATCATTTAAACGACTCTTTTTACTTGCAAAAAAAAAAAACGGTTTATGATGCGTCTTGAAAGGTAAATTTTTGCACCTTTCAAATTAAGTTAAACTATTTTTTATGTAAGGAATTAAAAAAATGAGAAAATATTTTCTACTTTCTGCTGTGGCAGTATTAATGGCAACAAATGTAAATGCTGAAACTGGAACAGCATTTGCGGAGATAAATACATATGCTGAAATAGAATATGCATACGAAGTATCTTGTAGTGAGATGAATTTTGGTAAAATAATATTAAAAAACAATAAACAAGACAGTTGGGTAACCGCAACAGGTACTTATAGCGAAAATGTTTTATCTGTTACAGGTAATACAATAGCTCTCTGCAGTTCAGACGATGAAGAACTTATAGAGGCTATGGTAGAAGCTCTAAATCACCCTGAAGCAAATGGTTATACCTTAACAACATCTGATTTTGACCCTGAAAATGGTGTTGGTGGTATGATAAATATAGGCGAATATGTGGCAAAATCACATGTGGGTCCAAATGACTCCGATGCCGGAATAAGTGCCACAATATATATTCCTGAAGGAGCTCCTGCCGGTATATATACCGGTTATGTTCCAGTTAGCATAGTTTACTAGTCATCAAACTTTAAAAGCCCTCAAGGTTTCTTGAGGGCTTTTAGCTTACGGGTTTATTTTTTCTTTTTGCGTTTGGGGGCATATTTTTCATAAATTGTTTGCACCCAAACATACATCAGCGGAATGATAAATAAACCTACAATTGTGCTTACAATCATTCCGTAAAACACCGGAACACCGATTGCTCGTCTGCTTTGCGCAGCTGCCCCGCTTGCAATTACCATCGGCCACACACCCAAAATGAACGAAAACGCAGTCATCAATACGGCTCTGAAACGCTCTTTTAAGCCTTTTATGGCCGCATTTACAATGGTGGCTCCGTTTGTTCTTTCTTCTTTGGCAAATTCAACCACCAAAATTGCATTTTTCGAGGCTAAACCAATCAGCAATATTAAACCAAGCTGGGCATAAATGCTCAGCGGTAAGCCTGTAAAGAACAGTCCGAGCATGGCACCGTTGATAGCTACAACCAATGATAACAATACCGGTAGCGGAACAATAAAGCTTTCATATTGAGCCACCAAAAACAAATATGCAAAGACAATGGCAAGAGCAATTAAATAGCCGATTTGTCCGTGAGAATTTTTTTCCTGAAAACTCATTGACGACCATTCAATATTAAATCCTTTTGGAAGTTCTTTAACCAAATTTTCAACAGCTTTCATGGCATTGCCGGTTGAGGAGCCCTCCACCTGAACAGCCGTTACTGCCGCTGCCGGATATTGATTGTATCTTTCAACAACACGAGGAGCCAAAACTTTTGAAAGCTCAACCATTGAGCGCATCGGTACCATGGTAGAACTCATATTGGCAATGTACAAATCATTAATATCATCAATATCTTGGCGATGTTGCCAGTCTGATTGTATCATAACCTTATTAACCTGCGTACCCAAATTGATATCATTTACATAGGCCGAACCCAAATAACTTTCCAAAGTTTTAAATATATTTGCCACCGGCACTTTCATACTTTCGGCCTTTGTACGGTCTATTTTTAAGAAAATGTTGGGAGTTTTGGCATTAAAGGTTGAATACGCATAAGCAATTTGCGGCAATTGATTTAACTTTTGCAAAAAACTCTTTAATGCAGCATCAAGCTTTTGATAATCTACCACTTGTCGAGATTGTAACCTGATATCTAAACCGTTTGCCAATCCGAGCCCCGGAATTGCCGGCATTTCAAACATTTGAAATTCGGCCTCGGGAAAGGCGCTTAATTTACCTCTTATTCGATTTAAAATTGCCGTAGAGCTTTGATAAAAGCCTTTTCTTTCGGACCAAGGTTTTAACACAATAAAGGACATTGAAACATTTTCGCCTCGTCCGCCCATTAATGAATATCCGATAACACTTGAAACACCTTCAACGGCTTTTTCGGATCTTATTACTTCGTTTACCTTATTTACAAGTTCATGCGTACGCTTTTTGGCAGCACCTTCGGGAAGTTGTAAAGATAAGACCATCACACCTTGGTCTTCATCAGGGATAAATGAGGTTTGAGCAGTTGAAAACAACGCATAAGCCAACACCATCAAAAGTGTAAAAATGCTCGCAATTACCGGAATTTTTTTGGCCACAACCGAAACCGACACCACATATGCGTGTATGGTTTTTTCAATACTTTTATTTACCCTGCCCCAAAAACCTTTTGTTTTAGGTTTAATTTTGCTAATCAGTATTGAGCAAAGTGCCGGAGACAAAGTTAAGGCATTTAGAAGCGAGAACATAATGGCGGTAGCAATGGTTACGGAAAATTGCTGATAAATTTTACCGGTAATACCATCTAAAAATCCGACCGGAATAAAAATTGCAAGCAACACACATGATGTTGCAACCAAAGCGCCCGAAATTTCGCTCATAGCTTTCCATGTGGCTTCATAAGCATTCATTTTGGTCGTTTGCATCAAATATACCACTCGTTCAACCACTACAATTGCATCATCAACCACCGTTCCGATTGCCAATAAAAGCGCAAATAAGGTAAACATATTGATACTGTAACCCAATGCTAACATTACCGCAAATGTTCCCAATATTGAAACCGGAATTGTAAGAGTAGGAATTAAAGTTGAATAAAAATCTTGCAAAAAGAAGTAACAAACACCAACCACCAAAACCAGTGTCATCAAAAGGGTAATCACCACTTCTTCAACCGACGCATCAATATATTTGGTTGAGTCATAACAAATAACATAATCCAAACCTTGAGGGAAAAATTCTTTCAATTCAGCCAGAGTTTTTTTCACATTTTCCATTGTTTCAAGAGCATTTGCGCCTGATGATAAAGCCAAAGCAACCGTAATGGCGGTTTGCCCGTTATATTCGCCGGAAATGGAATATTCTTCTTGGCCTATTTCTATTTTTGCAACATCTTTTAAGCGCACCAAACCACCCTGCTCGGCTGTTCGAACAATAATGTTTTCAAACTCTTGCGCCGTTTCCATACGACCATCGGTTTGAAGTGTATACACCATAGGGTTTGAACTTTGGGTGGGTTGCGCTCCGACTTTTCCTAAGCTTGGCTGATAGTTTTGTCCCGAAATGGCGGTATATACATCATTTACCGTAATTTTTAAGGCTGCCAACTTGTCGGCATTTAACCAAACACGCATAGAAAGTCTTGAGCCATATACATTTAAGTTTCCTACACCGTTGATACGAGAAAGCGGACGCTCAATGTTGTTATAAACATAATCGCTGATTTGCATATCATTTAGCGAATTGTCAGGCGACATAAAAGCGATAAAACCTAAAATATTTGAAGATTCACGATTAACCGAAATACCTTGTCTTGTAACCTCTTGCGGCAATTTTGAGGTTGCCTGACTGATACGATTTTGCACTTTCACTTGCGCCATATCGGGATCAACACCGGTTTTAAAAGTTACATTTAAAGTATATGACGAATCTTCGGAGGTTGAGTTCATATAAAGCATGTCTTCAACTCCGTTCATCTCGTCTTCCAACGGAATTCCGACCGTTCGGGCAATTACTTCGGCACTTGCTCCCGGATATATGGCTCTGACCGAAATTTGCGGCGGAGTAACCTCAGGATATAATGCAACCGGAAGTTTTAAAAGTGCAATAGCCCCGATAAGCACAATTACAATCGAAATCACAAACGAAAAACGAGGCCTTTTGATAAAAAATCCTGCAAACATATGCTTGTCTCCTAATTGATTGAACTCTCAAAGTTAACTTTCGTCGGATTAACTTTCATTCCGGATTGAACTTTTTGCAAACCTTGAATGATAACTTTTTCATCGCCGTTAAGTCCGCTTAAAACCACTTGCATATCTTCAACCACATCACCCAACGACAGATATCTTTGTTCAACAATGTTATCATCTTTAACAATCATAACATAAGAGCCGTTAACATCGGCCGACAAAGCCACTTGCGGTACCAATACCTTGTTTTGACCGTCATTGAAGCGAATGTTTATATCAACATAGTTTCCGGGTACCAACAAATTTTCCTCGTTTTCCAAATCGATATAAACCGGAATTGTAGCCGTCTGCGGATTTACTTCGTTGCCAAAGAACAAGTTTTTTACATTAACGGTTTTAATTTTGCCGTTTGGCATTACGACATCAACAAACACATCTTTAGCCTCATTGGCCTGTTGCATAAATTTTGAGCGCTCCTTATCGGTAACCGAAAAAACAACCCTGATAGGCTGAGTTTGAACAACTCTTGCCAGTTTTAACGCATTAGGACTTACCAAGTTGCCTTTGGTTACAAGAGTTTTACCGATATATCCCGAAATGGGCGATTTGATTTGAGTATATTCCAAATTTAATTTTGCCAAATCAAGTGCAGCTTCGGCTTGTTCCAAATTGCTTTGAGCCACATCTAACTCTTTGTCGGAAACAAACTTTTTTTGATGAAGTGAAGATATGCGCTTATATTCGCTTTTAAGTTGTTTAACTGCCGCCGATGCAGCTTTTAGGTCAGCTTTATATTTTCTTTGTTCAATTAAGAAAATATCATCTCCTTGGTTTACAAAAGCCCCGTCATCAAACAAAATCTGCTCCAAATAGCCTGAAACTTGCGGCATAATATCCACACTGTTAATCGGTTCAACTTGGGCAATATATTTCTTCTTTGCCGAAACATCGGCAATTTTCAATCCTTTTACCAAAACATGAGGCGGCTCGTTGTTGTGCATAAATGCACCCATATCCTGATTAAATTTACCGTGCAGATACCAACCTAAGGTCACACACAAAACCGAATAGACTACCTTGTACCAAATACCGGAAGTCTTTATTTTCTTAACATACATTAACTTTTACCTTTCAATAAATTTAAAATTGAAGGCAAAGTACATAAGCAAAAAATCTATTTCAAGGCAAAAAAAATTTTTGTAACTTTAATAATGATATTTATTTTTTTGGAGGCAACTGTACAACAATGTTAAATTTTGCGCCCGAGGGTAAAACTCTTGAAGAAACATAAAAATCATCTGTTTGAGTGATGCTTAAACAATCAAGCAATGTGTTGATATCTGCCTTATATAAAGTTTCATATTTTCCGATTTCGGACATATAAGCTCCATGCCATTTTTTTATCCATCTGGAAACCGATTGTGCCGAAACACCGACAATAGACGCAATTTCACGCATGGAAAGTCCGGATATGTGCAGCAAATGTACCAAAAGCTTTAATGACAAGGGTTTTCCTGCCGGCGCCTGCTTTGTAAACTGATATTTACAGTTTTTGCATTTATATCTTTGCCAACCGAACACCTGACCGTTTTTAACAATTTTATCATCGGCACATTTCGGACACTTAATTTGCATTTTGTTTTCTCCTTTTGCCTAAAAAATATCATTAAAAAAGTTACATTGCAAGAAAATTTTCCCCAAACTGTTGCACATTTAAAAGAATGCTTTAAATCAACAAAAAATCAGCTATTATCAAAACAGGAGAAAATATGTCGTACGATTTGATGTTTAAACAAGCCAATGATTTATATTCGGCAGGACAACTTGATAGAGCCGAACAACTTTATCGTGCCGTTTTGGAGGCTGTTCCCGAAAACCCAGATGTTCTTAATATGCTCGGACTTACGGCTCAAACTAAAGGCTTACACCAAGAAGCAATATCATATTTTTTGCAAGCCGTAAAGTCGGCGCCCAACCATATTGCACTATATTTTAATTTGGCAGTGTCGTACCAAGCCGTTCAAAAATTTGCTCAAGCCATCAGCGCTTATGAAAAAGTTATATCCTTAAATCCGAACATAAAAGAAACTTATAACAACTTAGGCGCAATATACGAATGCTTAAATCAACCTCAAATTGCCCTGCAAATGTACCAAAACGCGCTTAAATCAGATGCCGATTATGTTGATGCCAAAGTTAATATTGCAGTCCTAAATAAAGACCTTAATGAACTTGAAAATTTGTGCAAAAAATATCCTTTTTCAGAGCTTGCATTTTATTATACCGCTTTGCATCATTTTGAACAAAAAGATTTTAATAAAGCTTATGAATATATTTTAAAAGCCGATGAAATATGCAACAATTCACCTGATATCAAACTGTTAAAAGCCAAAATCAATCTATTACTTAACAATAAACAATCTGCTGTTGAAGATTTTTCAAGTTGCATAAATCTAAATCCAAAGTGCGTTGAAGCTTGGGTAAATTTGGCCGATTGTGAACAAAACGAACAATATTACTTAAAAGCTCTCGATTTAGACCCCGATAACATTGTGGCACATTCAAATTATGCCAATTGGCTATATCGAAACAACCGCACCTTAGAGGCTTTGGAAGAATATCGCAAAGCGGTTATTATAAATCCTGATTTACCCGAGCTTAGCAACAATTTGGCTCTTGTTCTTAAAGATATGGCCGATTATGAACGCGCACTCGATTTAATGATGAATGCTTTTGTTAAAGATTTTCAGCAAAAACAATATTGGATAAACATTGCCGAAACATTGGTGTTGTTTTATCAAACCGAGCCTGAAAAAGCCAAAAAAATTGCGCAAAAGTGGTATGATTTAGCGCCATCTAACCCCTTTGCCAAGCATATATTGTCATCTTTTAATGCAGATATAAAAAATTTTGATACCTCATACTCGCAAGAGCTTTTTGACCTGTTTGCCGAAACTTATGACCAAACCATGAAAAAGATAAAATATGCCGTATTTGACAAGCTCTCTGAGCTTGATATCAAATTTAGCGGCACTGTTTTAGATTTAGGTTGCGGCACCGGAGAATTTGCCTTGCATTTTGCCAATGACAATACCAAAATCACCGGTGTTGACATTTCACAAAATATGCTCAATCTGGCCAGTAAAAAACAACTTTATCACAATCTGATTAAGGCTGATATTTCTGATTTTGTGAAAAAAGACTTAAAGTATAACTTTGTTATTGCGCTAGATGTGTTTGAATATGTGAAAAATATTGAAGAAATTTTATCATCGGTAAAATGTGATACCCTAATTTTTAACATTGAAAAAGCCGATAGCAAAACCAAAACATCAGAGTTGTTTTACAATGGCAGAATCAGGCATAATCCGGAATATATCAAAAACATTTTGTTACAATCAGATTATACCGATATCAAAGAATATGAGCTTGATTTACGGCAAGAAAATTCTGCACCGGTTAAGGGTGTGTTATTTATTGCCAGACATCAATAAATTTTTAATTTAACCAAACGGAGACTAAAATGGAACACGAACAAGAGAACAAAGTATATCAAAAAGCCATTGAGCTTTTTGGCATAACATCGCAAAAAATTATGGTAATTGAGGAAATGTCAGAGCTTACAAAAGAATTGTGCAAAGAGCTTCGAGACAGAGGAAATGTTGAAAACATTGCCGATGAATTGGCCGATGTTGAAATTACTTTGGCGCAAATCAAGCAAATTTATAACATATCTCAAACCGTTGAAGAACATAAAGATTTTAAGTTGCGTCGTTTGTCCGCAATTATGGAAAAAATTGAAGGAAATAAATTATAATGACGACTAAAATGAACACTCTAGAACAAATTGAAAAAAGTGGTATAGTTCCTGTTGTGACACTCAAAAACTCAACAGATGCCGTAAAATTGGCACGGGCATTATATATGGGAGGTATTTCTTGTATAGAAGTTACTTTTAGAACTGATGTTGCCGGTGATTCTATCAAAAACATAGTTAAAGCCTTTCCTGATATGTGTGTCGGTGCCGGTACAGTAACAAATATCAACCAAGTAGATTCAGCCATTGAGGCCGGTGCTAAATTTATTGTTTCGCCCGGACTTAATCCAAAAATTGTAACATATTGTATGGAAAAACACATTCCGATTATACCTGGTGTTTCAACTGCCTCAGAAATAGAATTGGCAATAGAGCTTGGTTTAAACATATTAAAGTTTTTTCCGGCAGAGCAAATGGGAGGTGTATCTACATTAAGGGCACTTTCAGCTCCATACAACAATATTCGTTTTATGCCTACCGGCGGTATTAATTTATCAAATATAAATTCTTATTTGGCTTGTCCTAAAGTGATTGCTTGTGGTGGTTCTTGGATGGCAACATCAAAGATGATAGAAAATCAAGAATTTGAAAAAATTCAAAAAATCGCTAAGGAAAGTATTGATACTATACTTGATTTTGATTTGGCACATATTGGTATTAATGCAGAAAATGAAGATATTGCAAAACAAATCACAAAGAAATTTTCTTTTTTGTTTGGCTTTTCTTACAATCCGGGTGACAAATCTTGTTTTGCAGGTAGCCAAATAGAAGTTTTAAATTCTCCGTATCTTGGAAAAAACGGACACATAGCTATCAGAACGAATGATATAAATCGTGCGGTTTATTATCTTTCTTCAATTTTAGGTGTGCAGTTTAATCAAGAAAGTGCTAAAATCAATGAAACAACCGGAAAAATGATGGCTATATACTTCAAAGAAGAAATAGCCGGATTTGCAATACATTTACTTCAAAAACTATAAAGGAGCTGACTATGGCTAAAATAATTACAATGGGTGAAATTATGTTAAGATTGTCACCGCCAAATCACGAACGATTTATGCAAGCAAAAGAATTTGATATTCATTATGGTGGTGCCGAAGCAAACACTGCCGTAACACTATCTCAATTAGGACATGAAACAGAATTTGTTTCTGCCGTACCAAACAATGAAATTGGTAAGAGTGCTGTTGCTTTTTTAAAAAAGTTTGGTGTTGGTACCAAGTATATAGCAAAAACCGGCGATAGATTAGGAATATATTTTTGTGAAAACGGTTCAGCTGTTAGATCATCACAAGTTATTTACGACAGAGCAAATTCTTCCATAGCAACAGCAACAGAAGAAAATTTTGATTTTGATGAAATATTTAAAGATGCAGATTGGTTTCATTTTACCGGAATTACTCCGGCTTTATCGGACAATACCGCAAAGTTGATTGAAAAAGCACTTATTTCAGCAAAAAAACATGGTGTAACGGTGTCGATAGATTTAAATTATCGAAAAAAATTATGGAGTGTAGAGAAAGCAAGTGTTGTTCTTAAACATTTGTTCCAATATGTAGATGTATGTACTGGTATTTATATTGATGATAATGGTGTTGATAGTTTATTTGGATTTAAACAAAAACAACCTATTAATGACAACGATGAATATAACATTGCCGGATACAAATCTGTTTTTGAGCAAATGTCTCAACAATTTGGTTTTAAATACTGTGTATCAACACTAAGGACCAATCGTTCTGCTTCAAATAATGATTTGTTGGCTTGTGTATATAATGCTCAAACAAAAGAGATATATAAAAGCAATCGATATTTAATTTCACCAATTATAGACCGTATTGGCGGAGGAGATTCTCTTATTGCCGCATTTATAGGAGCTATACTTAATAAGGCTGATTATAGATATGCTTTAGAGATGGGAGTAGCTGCTTCTGCCATAAAACACACAATACCGGGTGATGTTAATTATGTTTCATATGAAGAAATTAACAATATTATACAAGGCAACACTTCCGGTCAAATTCAAAGATAATTGGTTTATAAAAAAATATACCCCTCTTGATAAAGCATCAAGAGGGGTTGTTGTTTGGTGGTTATACTTACCAGTTATATTTCACACCAAGACCCATAGCTGTTGAGTCATAGTCTGAACCTACGGTATAATTTCCCCAAGCATTAATTGCAAAGTTAGAAGTTATATTGTGTTGAGCACCAACTTCAATACGACCCAATGTCATATCATCAATAGCTTCAACTTCGCCTAACTCAGAAACTTTAACATCATCACCGGTGTTAAATGTTTGAATTACACTCGGTTTAACATATATTTCACCAAAACCGGCAGAATTTTCGTAAGCTTGACTAAACTTCAACCCTGCTTCGGCTTGAACTTGAGAAATGTCGGCAAATTCAAATTCTTTGCCTGCAATATCGTCTTTTGCATCATCATATGCAATGTGCTTATAAGACACACCCAAACTCGGAGTTAATACAAAGTCATTTTCAAAGCCGATTGTATAACCGATTTCCAAATTAGCACCAAATTCTACACCGTCAGTGCTCAATTTGAAAGCATCATCGGTTGTAATGTCAGCTTTTTGAACACCGCCATATACACTTGCAAAAGTATATAAGTTGTTTTTGTGGTGATAATAGTACAAACCGGCAAGATAGCTGTCTATCTCAATTTCAGAAGCATCAGGTGAATAATATTGCTCACCCTCACCGCTTATGTCGTGTGTACCATGACGATACGATACAAACGCACCAAGCTTGTTATATGTATCACTTTGGAAATCAGTACCGGCTTCAAATCCCCAAACTTCGGATTCTACATCAACCAAATCATTGCTGTTTGCACCGATATAATCAGTGTCAGCCCAAGCATTGTTGGTCGGTCTTACTTTAAGCGAGTATAAACCTGCAACATTACGCATAATGTTATCAACCATACCGTCAGATTGAGCAAGCGCAGCTGTCGGTAAGGCCATAACAGCCATAACTTCAGGATATACCTTTACGGGAGCATTTGACGGAGATTGTGACGGATTGCCTCCGGTGCTGCCACCTGTGTTGCCTTCGCCACCTGTATTACCGCCAGTTCCGGTATTATCGTCACCGCCAGTACCGGTATTGTCATCACCGCCTGTGCCGGTATTGTCATCACCGCCAGTTCCGGTATTGTCATCACCGCCTGTGCCGGTATTATCGTCACCGCCTGTGCCGGTATTGTCGTCACCGCCTGTGCCTGTGTTGTCATCACCGCCTGTACCTGTGTTGTCGTCACCGCCTGTGCCGGTATTATCGTCACCGCCTGTACCTGTGTTGTCGTCACCGCCTGTGCCGGTGTTATCGTCACCGCCTGTTCCGGTATTGTCATCACCGCCAGTGCCTGTGTTGTCGTCACCGCCTGTGCCGGTGTTGTCGTCACCGCCTGTGCCGGTATTATCGTCACCGCCTGT
>SUUV01000041.1 GCA_015062345.1 Alphaproteobacteria bacterium
GCCAGTTTTTCCAAGCTGATTTTTTCTTCGATACTGATACGGCAGATTTGTCTTGCCACACTTTGGATTAATTTTTTGCGATAATTTCTTCTGATACTTAAATTTTGTGAATATTCTTTTTCAAAATTTTCGGTTGGTTTAGTTTTTTCCATATTTATAGCTCCTGTTTTTTTTAAGTTAACAAAAACCGCCTTGATAAAAAATCAAAGCGGGGAGCCCAAAAACTGTCATACAGCAGTCAGGTTTATTCGCGCTATTGCCTTATTTCACCTACTCCCCTTAACAAGGAGCTATTGTATGAAGATGTTTTTGGAACACCATCGCCGTTTGGCGACAATGTTTATATTAAATATTTTCTAAAATTTTGCAAGCAGAAATTGAGGTACAAACAAAGCCGTTATCAATTTTTATAAAACACAATCGGACATTATCGGACACAATCGGACATTATCGGACATTGTCGGACATTATCGGACATTGTCGGACAAAATCGGACATTTTAATTGATGACACGAAAAATATTTTATGTTATATGATGTATATTAAAACCAATGTATCCCAACTTATTATTATGTTTAATCCTTTTCTTGCTCGCTCAAAAAGCTCTCTTAAAAAGCGCATTTAAGAGGGCTTTTTTCGTATTGATAAAAAAATAATAAGTAAAAAAACAATAAAAAAACATTTTACCTCTTGCTTAAATAAAAAGTGCTACCTATATAACCTTTTAGAAACAAGTTAAAATTATCAAAATAAGGAATTTATAAATGAGTAATAAAGTTATTGGTATTGACTTAGGAACAACAAACTCTTGTTTTGCCGTTATGGACGGCTCTGAAGCAAAAGTTTTGGAAAACTCCGAAGGTGCACGCACAACACCTTCTATGGTGGCATTTACCGATGCTGAGCGCTTGGTCGGTGCTGCAGCAAAGCGTCAAGCGGTTACAAACCCTGAAAATACATTGTTTGCCATTAAGCGCTTAATCGGTCGCAGATTTGATTCTGCCGAAGTGCAAAAAGACAAAGCGACAGCTCCTTTTAAAATTGTACAAGGTGACAATGGTGATGCTTGGGTTGAAGTTAAAGGCGAAAAATATGCACCTTCACAAGTTTCGGCTATCGTGTTGCAAAAAATTAAAGAATATGCCGAAAGTTATTTGGGCGAAAAAGTTGAAAAAGCCGTAATTACCGTTCCGGCATATTTTAACGATTCACAGCGACAGGCAACCAAAGATGCCGGTAAAATTGCCGGACTTGATGTTTTGCGTATTATCAACGAGCCGACAGCGGCTGCCCTTGCTTACGGTATGGATAAAAAAGCAACCGGAACAATTGCCGTTTACGACCTTGGCGGTGGTACATTCGATATTTCAATTTTGGAAATCGGTGATGGCGTATTTGAAGTAAAATCTACAAACGGTGATACATTCTTAGGCGGTGAAGACTTTGACCAACGCATCGTAAATTATTTAGCCGATGAGTTCAAAAAAGAATCCGGAATTGACCTTAAAAACGACCGTTTGGCATTGCAACGATTGAAAGAAGCTGCCGAAAAAGCAAAAATCGAACTTTCGTCTGCAACACAAACTGATGTAAACTTACCGTTTATTACTGCCGATGCAACAGGTCCTAAACACCTTAATATCAAACTTACTCGTGCAAAGCTTGAATCGTTGGTTGATGACTTAATTGACCGCACGGTTGAGCCTTGTCGTAAAGCCTTGTCCGATGCCGGATTAAGCGCTTCGGAAATCAGCGAAGTAATTTTGGTTGGCGGTATGACTCGTATGCCGAAAGTTCAAGAAAAAGTTAAAGAAATTTTCGGTAAAGAACCGCACAAAGGTGTTAACCCTGATGAGGTTGTGGCTGTCGGTGCTGCAATTCAGGGCGGTGTGTTAATGGGTGATGTTAAAGATGTATTGCTCTTAGATGTTACTCCGTTGTCTTTAGGTATTGAAACATTGGGTGGTGTATTTACTCGTTTGATTGACAGAAACACCACAATTCCGACACGCAAATCTCAAGTGTTCTCAACTGCCGAAGACGGACAAACCGCAGTTACAATCAGAGTTTTCCAAGGCGAGCGAGAAATTGCCGCACACAACAAACTTTTAGGTCAGTTTGATTTGGTGGGTATTCCGCCTGCTCCTCGCGGTATGCCGCAAATTGAAGTTACATTTGATATTGATGCTAACGGCATTGTAAATGTTTCAGCCAAAGACAAGGCTACCAACAAAGAACAAGCTATCAGAATTCAGGCTTCCGGCGGTTTATCCGATGCAGATATCGAAAAAATGGTAAAAGATGCCGAAGCCAATGCTGAAGCGGATAAAAAGAAAAAAGAAGAAGTTGAAACCAGAAATCAGGCCGAAGCTTTGATGCACTCAACCGAAAAAACCTTAAAAGAAAATGCTGATAAAATTTCGGCTGCCGATAAGGGCGCAATCGAAAGCGCAATTGAAGCCTTAAAAACCGCTTTAGATGGCACAGATACCGCCGTCATCAAAGAAAAAAGCGATGCTCTGATGCAGGCTTCATTAAAACTCGGTGAGGCCATGTATAAAGCTCAAGGCGAAGCATCTCAAACCGATTCGTCATCTGCCGGCGCAAATACAACCGGAAACGATGAAAAAGTTGTTGATGCCGATTATGAAGAAGTTAAATAGTTAAAATAACAAATATGCTCCCCTTAAAATCTTAGGACTTTAAGGGGAATTTTTTATTTAGGAGGAAAAAATATGATTAAATATATTTTAGCAATTATTGTCCTGATGCTTATTGTCGGACTTGTTACCGGAGGAGTGCATTTGTATAAGGTAGGCCAGAAAAATAAAAAAGATTTGGCCTCATATATCAATGGCGAAATTAAGTATAACAACAATTTAGGTAAAACTTTGGTGGTGTATTATTCTTTAAGCGGCAATACCGAAAGTATAGCACAAAACATTGCGCAAAAAACAAATGCCGATGTTTTTAAAATTGAAACCAAAGAACAAATTAAGCAAAATCCGTCATTTTATCTTAAAATCAAAAAGCAATTAAGCGAAAAAAAATATCCCGAACTCAATGCCGAGATGCCCGATTTTGCCAACTATGATACCATATTTGTCGGTTTTCCGGTTTGGTGGTATACCATTGCAACTCCGGTCTTGTCCTTTTTGCAACAAGCTGATTTTGCGGGTAAAAAAGTTGTGCCTTTTTCAACTCAAGGCAGTAATTACGGCACATCGTTTACGGATTTTAAGGCAAACGCAAAAAATGCACAAATTTCGGAAGGTCAGGCCTTTAATAATTTGGATAAAAAATATGATAAAGCCGTCGATAATAAAATCAACAATTGGCTTAACGGATTGTGAAAGTTAATATGAATATTTGTTTAGTTTTAATGATTATTATTTCTATTATTTGCTGATTTTTTATTTTTGTAATATTCTGCTATTGATTTTTGGTTATTGTTTTCTATTTCTCTAAGAACATTATTTTGACGATATGCTATTTTTTTACTACTGGGGGTACGAATAGGGCCTAATAGTCTGTTTACAGCTTGAATAATATTATTTTTTTCTACTAAAACAATGTGTTGATTACTTGCTAATTCTCTTGCTGATTTTGTATATGTATTATTAGAACACACCATTCCTAATTCGCAGTTATAGAAACCTCGTCCGGCAATCACTTCTTGGACTGCTTTGTTTCCAACGGGAGTAGAATAGTATTTGCATTGGATTGCACATTTTTTATTATTTGCAGAAACAATTAAATCAACTCCTTGGTCTCCGATTTCCGGAGTTTTACTGACTTGATAACCTGCATTTTTTAATTGTTGAAAACAAAAATTTTCGTAATCAATACCTGATTTAACTTCGTCAATCAAAATAAATTCATCTTTAATCATACCATTGGGCTTTTTGTTTATATAATATTTAGCATTGGATTGGTTTTTATTAATGCTTATTGTTTTTATATTTTTCTTTGCGTAATATTCTGCTATTGCTTTTTGGTTATTACTTTCTATTTTTCTAATAGCATTATGACGATACACTATTTCACTCATACCCTTTGGTATTTCGCGCATATAATATTTATCTCTGTTTGTTTTTCCTCCTTTCTTCGGTCTTACATATTCTCGTCTCCATTTTGGCAAATCGAATATGGGTTCTTTTATTAAAATTTTTGGAAGTTTTATCATTAAATATATTTTCAATAAAACATAACAAAAAAGTATCAAACCATCCATACTCAAACTCCCTCTTTAACAACGCTAAATGTAGGTTTATATTGAGATACTTCAATCCAATCTACACCAAGTTTAGCATACTTTTTAACTTTAGCATCATCAACTTTTACAGTCATAATGTCAACCCCTTCAGGTACTGCTCCTACAATTGTATATTTATCTTTCATATTGTTGCCGATTTTACAAAAAGCAAACAGAGGAATCAAGTTATTTATTAGATAAAAATGCTTTAAGTAAAAAATAATTTTTTGTAAAACACATCAAACAAAGTATTGATTTAATCAAAATAAATTTGTAGTATGTGACAAAGGGAAATATAAATGGTTAAGGTACCAGATAAAATACTTTTGTTTCATTTTACAGCTATTCAAAATCTTGATAGCATATTAAGTTGTGGTTATTTGAAAAGCAATAATATGCTATCAAAAGAAAACATACAATATACAAACATTGCATATGCAAATATTCAGCATAAAAGACACGTCAGAATTGTTCCGAATACTAATACAACTTTGCATGATTATGTTCCGTTTATGTTTGCCCCTCGTTCTCCTATGCTTTATACAATAAATCAAGGTAATGTTGTTGAAGCAGAAGAAAATAATCAAGAACATTTAGTCTATCTGGTTACGAATTTTGATGCTGTTAAAGATTTAGATTATGTCTTTACCAACTATCATGCAATATTAGAATACGCAGAGTTTTATACTAATTCGCAAGATTTAGATAAAATCCAATGGCATCTGTTTTTTGAGCCACCTTTATTGGGAGGATATTGTAAAATTTTTATGAACAATCTGAGTAATCCTAAATACGCTAAAAGAAAAGAAGCCAGACAGGCTGAATTTTTAATAAGAGATAGTATAAATATTGAAAAAATATTATATATTGCAGTTTTTAATTTAACGGCCAAACAAGTTGTTGAAGAAAAATTAAGAAGTTTAGAGTTAAATATAGATGTTCAAATAAAAAAAGAGTGGTATTTCTGATGATGTATTTTGAAAAAAATAAAAATATCTTTAAGGCAGATGTTGATGCAATTATCAATACGGTTAATTGCGTTGGTATTATGGGTAAAGGTATCGCTCTCCAATTCAAACAATTATATCCTGATAATTTTAAACAATATAAGAAAGCCTGTGATAAACAAGAAATTGTTACCGGAAAAATGTTTGTATATGATAATGGATTTATTAACAAACCGAATTACATTATAAACTTTCCCACCAAAAAACACTGGCGAGAAAAATCTAAATTGGAATATATTATCACAGGATTAGATGATTTATGCAAAGTAATAAAAAAATTAAAAATTAAATCTATTGCGATTCCCCCTTTGGGTTGTGGAAACGGAGGCTTGGATTGGAGTGTCGTAAAACAACAGATTATTGAGAAATTGAGTTGTTGCGAAAATGTTGATTTTTATATCTATGAGCCTACAAATAACTTTTCAGATATACAAAATAAAGAAAAGGCTGTGCTTACACCTTTTAGAGCTGTGTTTTTAAAGTCAATACAAATATATAATGATGCTTTGTATGAGCTGAGTAGTATAGAAATTCAAAAGTTAGTTTATTTTATAAATTTATTAATGAAAAACAATAAATTAAAATACACTAAAGCACAATTCGGACCTTTTTGTTCCAATTTGCATAATGCTATAGACAATTTGGCCGGATATTATATAACAGGCTTAAAAGATGGAACTGAAATAAATCATATCAAATTATGTAATGGCGTTCTATCGGAAATAGATGGTTTTATTGATAATTATCCGGAAAATTTATCTCAATATGTTGAAAGAATAGGACAAATTATAAATGGATTTGAAACACCTTTTGGAATGGAACTTTTAGGAACTGTTCATTGGGTTGTTGCACAGGAGGGGGCAAAAGATATTAACGATGTAATTAATAAAGTGCATAACTGGAATAATCGAAAAAAACAATTAATGTCTTCTCAAGATATAGCCATAGCATATAATCACTTAAAAATGTGTGAATTGATTTTATAACTTATAACATATGATAATAAAATCAACAATTGGCTTAACGGATTGTGAAAAATACACCTTGACAAATTGGTACAAAATGTTACACTCGGCACAAATTTAAATTATTTTGCCTATGTATATATTTAAAAAAGAAACCGCAAACTATGTGGTAAGTGTCGAATTGACATTAAAAACTAAACAAATTTTGTGTGTGGTTTACGACAAATCCGACAATTCGGAAGTGTTCAGACAAACCGCAAAAGCAACAGCACATAAGTATGTTGAGCCAATGTTTATAAGCAATAAGCTTTCATCGTTTTTGCAAAAAGACATTGAAGACAAAAAGCGTTTTGTCAGCTCAGCTTATGTTGTAAATATGTCCGGCACAAAAGTTTCTATTGAGTGTCAGCTCAGATCAAAGGCTACAAGTAAAATCCTTTTAAGACACGAGTATAAACTCGGTATAAACGATTTGCTTGATGATATTGATGCTCCCGCTGATGCACAATGGTTTCAGGAAGTTTGCGCTTGATGTTAAGGCAGGATTAAATCCTGCCTTCCGTTTTTTAAATCAATTTGACAAAAGATGTGTTTTTTTGTTGCAAATTTGAAAAAAAATTGATAACCTGATAATAATTGAATTTTTTATTATTTCGGAGACGATAAAATGGCAGAAAACACCCGTACACAAGAGTTGCTTTCAAAAATTGAAACACTTAGTCAGGAAGAATTTGATGAGTTGATAGAGCTTGTTGAAGGTCAGCCCTTAGATCTGGAATATGATGTTGCAATTATGAAAAGACGAGAAGAATTGCAACAACAAACTCAAACAGATGAGGGGTATCCCTTAGGTTATGAGTTTTCCGAAGCAGATTTTGCTGTTTCTGATGATGAAGTTGTATCTGCCGAAGAACCTGAGCCAGAGCCGGTTGTGGAAGAACCTGAGCCCGAGCCGGTTGAGGAAATTGAGCTCGAGCCTGTTGCGGAAGATGCAGTGCCCGAGACGGTTGTAGAAGAACCTGAGCCCGAAGTTAACCCGATTGAAGAAAATGAAGCAAGTGCAAAACCTGTAATCGATAAAGAAAGTTTGTTTAAATCTTTTGATAAACAAAGTTATGAACAACTTACGATGACACTTAAAGCCACCAAAATGGCAAATGACACTGAACAGGTAGCTTTAATTGAAGAATATGTTGAAAAAATGGCCAAAGATGTAAACGAGGGTAAAAAAATCATTTTGGACATTAAAGATCAGTATAAGTGGCAAGCACTGTTAAATGAAACCGCAAGGGTAAGCGCAGAAATTTTAACCGCAGCGGTAAATGTCGATGCAACCATTGCCAATTTTGAGGAAGAATTTGGCCTTGATAATGCTCATATGCAATCAGAGGAACAAATTTCGGCAAACTATGATGAATTAAAAAAACTTGAAAAAACCGACTTTTTTTACCGCATTGATAAACCTCATGCGGCTACATGGACCGGAAAAGAATTTGATAATTGGCGCAACAAATCTTTCACACCGGTTTTGCAAGCATATGCCGGAGCATTGCGTTCTCCTGAATATAATAATCTCTCACAAGAAGAAAAATATAAGCTTTTAGATGAGGCAAGGTTAAAATTAAACGATTCGGCGAGTTTGGATTATCGCTTAACGCTTACACCTGTTGCTTATGGCGATTTAAGGTTAATCGTTGATGAGTTGAAAAAAACAAATCCGGATAATGTTGCGGTTAAAAATGCCGATGAACAACTTGCAAGGTTTGTTGATGAACGAGGAACGCTGTTGTTGTATCCTCAAATGGAAGATGCAAATAAGGCTTTGGGGCAAATTAATGTTAAAGGCGATTTAAAACTTTTCGGGCGAGATAATGTTAAACAAGATGGTAAAGACAGTGAAATTGCCAGATTAAAAGAGCTTGCTCGTATTGAAACCGAGACATATTTGGCTAACACAACTCCTGCCGGAGAAACAATTGATGCACAGCGTTTTGCAACCGAATATGCTTTCAGATTAAACAAGAATATTTTAGCCTTAGTTCAAGCAGATTTAACGGCAAAAGGCGCAAAACGAGATGAAATTAACAAAACTTTAGATTCTTTCAATGCCGGAAAACCGGTAGATGTAAATCAATCTACTTTTTCTGGATATTATGCTGCTCAAGTTATGCGTCATATGGCGGCAAACGATGTGGCAGAAAGCAAAAGACCCGGATTAAAAGAGTATGTTGCTAAAGCCAGAGCCAAAATTGCCGATTTTGATAAAAGATGTACCGAACAATACGGAAATAAATATACGGTTACAAAAAATGTACTCAAAAGCTTGGCTTGGGGTGCGGCTTTTGGTGTCGCATCAGCTACCGGACCTGTCGCAATGGCAGCGGTTGCAACAGTTTCATTTGCCAATCAGGCTTGGGGAATTTACAAGGATTATAAAACTCAAAAAGCAAAACTTGTAGCTCAAACAGAAGGTAAAAAACAGCTTACATTTAGAGAATATGCAAAAAATAAAGAGAATATATTAAAAATAGTCGGAGCCTGTGTAAGTGCTTCAACGGTTGCAATTTCCGGACTTGGAGCAATGGGAGTTGCAGTAGGCCCTTCAATTATGAGTGCAAAATCTAAAGTTGGTATCGGATTGGCACTAGCCGGTGCAGCTAAAGAGGCCTCAACAGCTATGCAACAGGTACGAGAGCAAAACAAACATCTTCCCAAAGACCAACAAAAAAGCGTTGCTTGGGCAGGACTAAAATCTTTTGGTATATCAGCAGTCAGTTTCGGAGCCGGTATGCTTGGCGGTCAAATGGCGGGTGAGCTTGCCGTTGGGGCAAGTGCGGGAGGTGTTCTTGCTGATAATTTGGCAAATGCCGATAATGGTCAAAATCAGCCTGTTATAGATACACAAACACCGACAAATGAAAATACAGCACCAACCCAAGTTGTGGACACACTTAATCGTGAACAGGTGCTTGATTCATTAAATCAAGAAAATATCCACCATCAGGATACTGTTGCTGTCAAAGATAGTGCGGTTAATACACATGTTGCCGATACAAACCATGTGGCAGATACTGTTGCTGTCAAAGATAGTGCGGTTAATACACATGTTGCCGATACAAATCATGTGGCAGATTCTGTTGCTAATGTGAGAGATACGGCAAATGTATCTGACGGCACATCTGTTGCCGACAGCATTAAAACCGATGATGCAACACTTAAAAACATTCAAAGTGTTGAAGATAAAATCTTAAACGATGGTAAACAGGCTCAAGATGCACATCAGTCATCACAGGAGGGAGTTGAACAACAAAATTCCGGTGCAAACAATGCACAAACCGCAAACAAAGAGTTTTGGAGTAATCGTGCCGATAAGTTTTTGGGTGAAGATATAAAAAATAATTTATATTCACGCATTGACAGTGGCGAAATTAAGCTTCCCGAGGGTATTGAGAGCAAAGAAGAATTTGCTTACAAATTGGCGATGGCAATGGAACAATCACCAAAATATGTGGCAGATGCTTTAGGTGTTGATATGGTATCAAGCAATGCTTTTGAAGCAAAAATACCCGAAATGACAGCAGAACAGTTTGGCAAACTCGGTGATTTGTTAAATGATTATTCTGATAAAGGAAACTATATCGGTGATAATCCGTTTGAAACAACAAATACCGGTACTGTTCAAGAAGCTGTGGCACAGAGCGAGCAGACAAACGGTGCAAACAATGGAGGTGTCAATGAAGACAAATCGGTTGCTGAAAAACCCGTGGCACAGAATGAACAAGAAAATGACGATAAAGCTCCTGTAAAAGATGTTTCTAAAGAAGAAGTAAGTGCACAAAGATATGTAGAAACAGATCCTCAAAAGATTGATTTAAGTAGTTTTAACATAAAAGAAGCTTATCAAGTATCAAACGGCAATGGAAGTAAGGTAATTTCCATTACCGATAATAATAACAACTTAATATTTAATGAAACTGTTGATATTTCTCCCAAACAAGTGGAAATGTTGATGCCTGAAACCGAACAACTCGATAATGGCATGGTAAAATTGGGAGCTAGACAATACTTTGAAAATCAATCATATGAAACACTGGCTCGTCAAGAATTATCCGTATTGGTTTGCCAAGAAGATTTATATAATCAAATTATGGATAAAGAAACCAAAACTCCTGGTGAGACAGAATTTATAAAATATCATGAACAGAGACTTGATGCTTGGGGTTTGACACACGATAAACAAGGTGAACTTGTTCGTATGTATGCCTCAACAGCTGTTCATGATGCAGATGGAGTAAGTTATCGTTTTGATAAAGATGGCCTCCATATTTTAGATAACAATCATCTTTCGGATTTTAAGGCCAGAGATAAAGTATATCAAGATTTGTTTACTGACAGAGGCGGATCTCACTTAGGAGCAACTGAAGCGCAATTTATTCGAGAACACAGTGAGGATATGAGTCACAGAGGTTTAATGCATAATTCTGACGGCAGATTGGTTAAAGTTGATGATAATGTTAAAATAACCCATGATGGAGCCGCTTATCGTATCAATGCTAACATCGTGCCTGAAAAAAATGTATATGGTTTGAGTAGTCAAGATTATATGTCTGATGCCAAAGAATTGCTTGGAGATACAAGTAAAGCCGCAGACAGAATGGCCGTAAAATCGTTTTTAATCAATGATGACATATATCATGACCTTAAGCTAAGGCAAGAGGCCGGTGAAACATTTAGTGCATCGGAACAGTCAGCTATTACAAAGTTTATGACAAGTCATGAACAATCCGAAACCACATTAAGTGAGAAGTATGGCATTGTCAGAGGTGATGACGGAGAAATGCATAAAGCACCGGCTCAAGAAAATACTTCGGTGAAAGCCGTAACCCAATCTATACCCGTTAAATCGGGCGGTAGAGATTAAACTGTCATAATTTTAAGCAACCCCTTTTGAAAAAATATTCAAAGGGGGTTTTAAAAATAAAAAACCTCTCTTTGAAAAACATCAAAGAGAGGTTGGAGTTGTAAAAGATTAGTAAGTAACACTCATTGTAAATGTTCCGTTGTAGGTATCAGCTTCTGCATCTGCAGGAATGTATAATGAGCCTGTTACATAGGTATAACCCTCGCTAGTAGGATATGCGTTGGTGTTTTTCATACTGATTTTATTATTGGGATCCTCTCCTGTAAGTTGTATTGTTTCAGGTAAATTAAAATTTCCCTGGTCAATATTTTCATTGGCAACAAAACTACACTCTGCAAGAAAAGATTGGTATTCTGAAGGGGAAAGTAAACTTGCTTTATCACCCTCAACAGCTCCATCCAGACCGTGTAGAATAATTTCTCCATTACCTTGTTTTAATACGATTGTACCAAAATCAATAGGGTCACAAGAAAAAGTACCAGCTACCTCAATTGTAGCCTTAGCTGTTACTTCGGCATAGTCTGTTGTGGCATTTGCAGATGTTGCAGCCATTAAAGCCGCAAAAGATAAAAGAAAATATTTTCTCATTTTATTTAATCCTTAAAAATAGTTAAACTTAATTTGAAAGGTGCAAAAATTTACCTTTCAATACGCATCATAAACCGTTTTTTTTTTTTTGCAAGTAAAAAGAGTC
>SUUV01000042.1 GCA_015062345.1 Alphaproteobacteria bacterium
TGGCTATTATTGATTTATATGTCTCTATTTCTTCTCGCTTTTTCATAGACTTAACTCCTTTGACTTAAGTCTACCTGTTCGGATTTAATTGTGTAAAGGGTGTTCGGATTTAATTGTGTATTCACATGCCGGAGTTTTTTGTTTGACAAATGAGATGATTTGCGTTAAAATTTAAGCCTAAATAAAATTATTGTAAACTTAAAAAAGAGGCGCCGCAGTGATAAAGGACACTCCTCTTAAAAAACAGGCTTATGTATATGTATGTATTATTTTCTCTCATCCTCGGACTGGTGTTCGTTGGGATGACCTACAGCAAAGATGAATATCTCGTGTCAATCTTCGGTGGTTCATTCATGTTCCTGTTTTGGGGCATGGTTAACTACTTTGCGCTTCCGACCCTTGGTTGGGGATATCACGGAGTGTTTTTCGAGATATTTCTTACCCTTGTGGTAGCAGTTGTCGTCAGAAACATAGTCGAATACGAATGGCATCCGGTTGCATGGATTGCTGTATCGTTTGCGCTCCTTTGGCTTGTTTTAGGAATTGCATCTTCTGAGATGTGCAATTCATACAGGTATCAGCAGATGATTGATGTTGAGGAAGTTTCATATGAAAACTTTGCCGAAGACATCAATGTGATTCCTGTCGACAGGATGGTTGTGGCTGACTACGACCTTGCTTGCAAGGTGGCTGAAGATAAGCTTGAGGAAGACCCCGGTCTTGGCTCAAGGTGTGATGTCGGTCGTATGACACTTCAAAACCTTACAGGTTCATTTGTTATAAACAACGGCGTTAAGCTTGAGTTTAACAATGACCTGATATGGGTTGCTCCATTGGAGCACTCAGGTTTTTGGAGATGGGTAAAACTTGATGTAACCCCCGGTTATGTCATTGTTTATGCCAACGACCCGACTAAAAGGTATCTGGTAACGGAAATCAACGGTGAGAGTTTGAAGATGAAATATCTGGAAAGCGGATGTTTTTCAGATGATATTGAAAGACATATTCGTACAAACGGATATCTTTCAAGTGGCCTGACAGAGCACAATTTTGAGATTGACCCTAACGGTCGTCCATATTGGGTGCTTTGTAACTATGAGCCTACCATCGGTATATTCGGTGGCAATGATTCAAAAGGCGTTATCACGGTTGATATTCAGTCCGGCGATGTCAAACAATATGCTCCGGATGAAACTCCTTTATGGATTGACCATATCCAGCCTGAACATTTTGTTAATAACCAACTTAGATGTTGGGGTATGTACAAAACAGGATGGTGGAACGGTAGTTTCATCGGCGAGGATGTAGTTGTTCCGACTCCGGGTATGGTGCTTGTATATTCAGAAGGTGAAAGCTACTGGTATACAGGTGTGTCAGCCTCCAAGCTTGAAGGCAACACTGCAACCTCAGGATTTGTGCTTATCAATGCTCGTACAAAAGAAGCTAAGTATTACAAGGTTTCCGGTGTAAACGAGATGGAAGCAAAGCGCATTGCCGAAGACCAGAACTTCGCAAAGGCTGCCCAATATCATGCAACATCACCTGTGCTGTACAATGTAAAAGGTATGCCTACATACTTTATGACATTTAAAGGCAGCTCAGGCAATGTGACGGGATATGCTTTTGTAGCCGTGACCAATCGTCAGGCTGTCGGTGTCGGCACTTCCAAAAAAGAAGCAGAGAGTAATTATCTGAAATCTTTGCGAAGAACCGGTAATGACAGTATCACAGATGGTCCGGTAATTGCTGTAGAGGTAATGACTTATACCGTAAGAGATATAACCTTAGAGGGAACAACTTATTATGTTCTCTTTAATGAGGTCAAGGGTAAAGAGTTTACAGGTTCATCGGAGTTTTTCCGTGAACTTAAGTGGACAAAGCCTAACGACAAGGTTAATGTTTCTTATAGTGAGGGAAGTTCACAGGTTGTTCTTTTGGATAGCTTTGACAACCTCAACTTTGAATTTTAATTTCAAAGTGTAGCTTAATAAAAACACCGATTTGCTTTATGCGAATCGGTGTTTTTTGTTATCTTTTTAGGATATATCCGCCTTCTTCGGTAATGATTAATTGTGAAGTATTATCCTCATTTTCCACTTTCTGGCGCAACCGATATATGTGTGTTTCAATGGTATGAGTGGTAACATCGGGGTTGTATCCCCACACTTCTTGTAAAAGCTCTGCTTTTGAAACAATGCGGTCTTTAATTTTGTAAAGATATTGCAAAATAGAAACTTCTTTTTCGGTTAGTTTAATAACTTCATTGTTGCGAAAATTTAAAATTTCTTTTCCGGTCGGGCTAAGTTCATATTGATTAAATTGCAGTTTTCCCGATTGTGTGCCGGCAGCTAAATTTATGGCCGAATTTAACTGATTGATAAATTTGGCCAGACAAAAAGGTTTTTGCACATATTTTATCAAATTTTTTTGTTCGGGCATTTCAGAGCCTTTTTTAAGCAAAACAAATATGGGCGCATGCGAATATTTAACGGCATAAGAAGATATTTGCTCAAGCTTTTCATCAATTATGACAATGTCGGCGATGGCATCTGTTTCAACCACATTAAAATCAGGTGCATATTGCCCGATTTGAAAAATTAAATCATCTTTGAACAATGTGTTGTCCGAAACAATATGTAAATTTGGCATAATCCCTCCTAAAATTCAAATTCAATGCCGGTGTATATCGCATAACCTTTGTTGCTTTTTTGTGCATTGCTATCAACAAAATCAGCATACGCACAGCCTAAATATAATGCATAATTTTTATCAAACTTTAGGCTGTTGTGCAAATTGATTATGCGGTTATGGGCTTGAGTGTTTTTTGAGTATGAGTCAAAATATGACATGCTTGAAGTTAAATAAGCAAATTCGTACGAAACTCCTAAGTTATAAGCCGTCGAATCCCGAAAATCATCAAAATAAGCTTTTTTGTTTTCAGATTTTGTAACTGTGGTTATGGGTTTGTCAGAGCCTTTGGTTTGGGTTTTTAAATATGAGGCAAAAACACTCCAACCTTTGCAATAAAATGAGCCCCCTGCCCCATATTCTGTATGCGAATGTTCATAATCGGCAAAGCTAAAATAAAAATCAGCTTGCATATTGTCAAATTCAAAAAACTTGTACAAAGCCACGGAATAAGCGCTGTTGTTATCATATTGCGCAAATTTTGAAACAAGAGAATCGCCGGAGTTTACTTTTGGGGTAAAACCAAAACCTAAAGTTGTACCCTTATATTCGGGAGTTAAATATGAAAATTTCAAAGAACTTCCGTCAGTGTTCGGAACGGTTGATGTGAGTGTGGCATAATATTTTGTTTTGTTTTTTTGTTGCCAATTAGGGTTGTGGATAAAATCAGAGATTTCAATCGGGGTGCTTTGCCATACGGATAAGCCGGAGTTTGTAACCGATAACATAGCGCCAACATTTTGCATTTGCCCGAAATAAAAATCACCATACTTTGAAAAAACACTTGCATAAAGCTGTTCTCCCCAATATCCCTGATTTAGATTTTCGATTGTGTCGGAAAGTTTTGCTTGTAAATCGGCATATAAATTATACGAAAGACTGTCAGATTGATTGTATCTGATAACACTTTCTATTTTTGAAAACATCGGAAAATGATTGTTTTTTTGAGTTTTTTCATCAAGCTTAGAATGAGAATATAGAGCTCGCAATTTTGCATTTGTTTCAAACTCAAAGTCGTGAGCTTCGGCCATATTAATACCGATACAACATAAAAGAAAATATGTTAAAAAAACTTGTTTCATTAATGGTTTTCCGTTAAAATTATACCAAAGTTTAAAATTGCCGGCAACAAAAGTCAATTACAAACTTTAAGCTATGAAAAAAATTGTTTTTGAAAAAAAATAAAATAGTGCTTTTAAAATAAGATTTATTATATATAATGGTCTGAAAAGATTGTACGAATAAAAAAAATAAGAAAGGACAAAAATGCAAAAACCTGTTATGCTTTTAATTCTTGACGGCTGGGGCTATCGAGAAAAAATTACGGCTGACAATGCTATCGAAAACGGCTATACTCCAAACTGGCACTATTTGTTGGATAATTGCCCGCATAGTCTGATTGAAACTTCCGGATTTGATGTGGGGCTTCCTAAAGGTCAAATGGGAAATTCGGAAGTCGGACATATGAACTTGGGTGCCGGTCGTGTCGTAATGCAAGATTTACCCCGCATTGACCATGCAATTGAAAATCATACAATAGAAAACAATCAGGTTTTGCTTGATTTAATCGGTTCGTTAAAACAAACAAACGGTGTTTGCCATTTGATGGGTTTAATGTCCCCCGGCGGTGTACATTCGCATCAAAATCATATTGTTGCACTTGCAAAAATTTTAAATGATAACGGTATAAAAGTTGCAGTTCATGCGTTTTTGGACGGTAGAGACACTCCACCCTCATCGGCTAAAGGCTATTTATCCGAATTTGAAACAGCAATTAAAGATATGCCGTTGGTAAAAGTTGCCACCATTTCAGGCCGTTTCTATGCAATGGACAGAGATAAGCGCTGGGATAGAGTCGAATTGGCTTACAACAACATTGTATCAGCTGACGGTAAACGGTTTGCAACTTCTGACGAGGCAATTTTGGCTTCTTATGCAAATGATGTGACAGATGAATTTGTCATTCCTTGCGTTGTAGGCGATTACATGGGTGCAAATGACGGTGATGCCGTCTTAATGGCAAACTTTAGAGCCGACAGAGCAAGAGAGATTTTGTATGCCTTATCCGATGCCGAATTTAACGGGTTTGAACGCAAAAAAGTTGTAAAATTTGTCACTTCGGTCGGTATGAGCGAATATTCCGTTGACCATAACCGTTTTATGAAAACATTGTTTGGCCCCGAGAGTTTAAACAACATCTTCGGACAAGTTGTTTCGCAAAACGGACTTACTCAACTTCGCATTGCCGAGACCGAAAAATATGCGCATGTAACTTTTTTCTTTAACGGTGGTGAAGAAAAAGAATTTGAAGGCGAAAGCCGAATTTTGATACCGAGTCCGAAAGTTGCAACCTATGACTTAAAGCCTGAAATGAGTGTGTATGAAGTTACTGATGCTTTGGTTGACGCAATTGACAACAATCGTTTTGATGTAATTATTTGCAACTTTGCCAATGGTGATATGGTCGGACACACCGGCATTATGGATGCGGCACTAAAAGCCGTGGCGGCAGTTGATGAAAACTTGGGTCGTGTTATGGGAGCCATTAAAAAAGCAGATGGTGTGTTACTTGTAACCGCAGACCACGGCAATGCCGAAAAAATGGTTGATGAAACCACCGGTGAGCCCTATACTGCACACACAGTCGGCAAAGTTCAGGCCGTTGTTTATAACGCACCTGCCGTTAAAGGCTTAAAAGACGGCCGTTTGGCAGATATTGCGCCAACTTTGTTAGATTTATTGAACATCAAACAGCCACAAGAAATGAGCGGTCAATCTTTGTTGGAAAAATAAGATGATTAAATGCGGAGCACATATTTTGTTTGCATTGATGATTGTGTTATCATCAATAAGCCAAGTGTGTTCCGCAGAAGTTTCAAGAGATAAGCTTGAAAGTGTCGAACAAAAAGCGCACATAAAAGAAATGGAGCTCAAAAAAAAGCAAGCAGAAGCCATTGCTTTGAGTTTGGAGTTGGCAAAACTCAACAAAGAGATGATTGAGGCCGCCAAAAAAATTCAGACTGATGAAAAACAAACCTCAAAAATGGAAAACGAGCTTGAGCTTTTAGAAAAAAAACTTAAAGTTTTGGAAGAAGATTTTGCCGACGAACATAAAAACTTGTCTCAAATTTTGCTTTCGATGCAAAATTTGGCTTTATATCCTTCGGAAACATTGGTTGTTCAACCTTTATCGCCTGTTGAAATTATACAAAGCGCAATTTTAATGCGTGAAAGCATACCTTATATTAAGGAAAATGCCGATAAATTGAAAAAAGATTTGGAAAATCTGCAAGCGCAAAAAAACAAAGTGCAAAAAGCTTTAGCGGATTTGGAAAAACAAAAACAAAAATTGTCTTCCGAACAAACAAAAATCAGAAAATTGGTTGAACAAAAAAACACTATCAGAAAGCAAATTGAAGATGAAAGCTTTGAGTTGAAAGCTCAAGCCGATAAGTTGGCATCAGAAGCTTCCGATTTGAAAGAACTTGTTGAAAAGCTTGAAAAAGATGAAGAACTAAGCAAAAGACGAAAAGCAGAAATTAAAAAAGCCGCCAAAAAGCGTCAGGAAGAAGAATTTAAAAAACTTCAAGAAGAACAAATCAGACGCATTAAAGAAGGCAAAGCCAAAGGTTTGTCAGATGAAGACGCAGATTTGTATGACACGAAAGACGGTTATAATCTTGAAAGCATAAAACCGCAAACAAGCAATTATGCCACTGATTTTGCTTCGGCAAAAGGAAGGCTTTCTCGTCCGGTTACGGGAAGTGTTATAACCGCATACGGAAATGAGCTTTCAAAAGGGGTGACATCTAAAGGAATTGTAATTAAAACAAGAGCAAAGGCTCAGGTAATTGCTCCTTATGACGGTTCGGTAATTTTTGCCGGTCCGTTTAAGGGCTATGGCAATTTAATTATTATTGATCACGCAAAAGGTTATGTTTCACTTTTGGCCGGTTTGGATATATCAGATGTGCAAACGGGACAAATGTTGCTTGCCGGTGAGCCGGTGGGAAATATGCCCGATAGCGATACGGCAAAATTGTATATGGAAATCAGAAAAGACCAAAATCCGATAAATCCGGAACCTTGGCTTGAAAAGTAAAATAAAGGAAGTCAAAATGTTAAAGAAAATTGTTTTAATGTCATTAGTATTTGTTTTAAGCACAACAATTGCTCAAGCCAAGTCTGAGCAAAAAAAAGTTGAAGAAGATGTCAATACTTATGAATTGCTTAATTTATTCGGTGAGGTTATGGAAAGAGCAAAACTAAGTTATGTTGAAGAAATCTCCGATAAGAAACTTATAGAATCGGCCATAAACGGTATGCTCACATCATTAGATCCGCACAGCAGTTATTTAGATGCCGAAAGTTTTAAATATATGAGCGAACAGACCAAGGGAAAATTTGGGGGTTTAGGCATTGAGGTTACAATGGATAACGGATTGGTAAAAGTTGTATCCCCGATTGATGACACACCGGCATTTAAGGCCGGCATTAAGGCAGGCGATTATATAACCCACATTGATGATGAAACCGTTATCGGTCTTAATTTGAATGAAGCCGTCAGTAAGATGCGTGGTAAAATCGGCACCAAGGTTAAGCTTTCAATCAGGAGAGCCAATGAAAAACCGTTTGATGTGACCATTAAACGCCAAGAAATTAAGATTCAGTCGGTTAAAACCGAAATTAAAAATGATGATGTTTTGTATATCCGCATTTCGTCTTTTGCCGAAGAAAACGATGAAAACATTACTAAAGCGGTTAACGAAGCAAAGAAAAAATTAGGTGACAAATTAAAAGGTGTTGTCATTGATGTAAGAAATAATCCGGGAGGACTTCTTGACCAAGCCGTAAATGTATCGGATTTGTTTTTGGAAAAAGGCGAAATTGTATCGACTCGTTCGCGAAATGAAGAAGATACGGTAAAATTTACGGCTCAAGAAGGAGATATTTTAAACGGTCTCCCGATTGTTGTCATTATCAATGAAGGCTCTGCTTCGGCTTCCGAAATTTTAGCCGGTGCCTTGCAAGACCATCACCGAGCCGTAATTTTGGGTGAAAAATCTTTCGGTAAAGGGTCGGTACAAACGGTTGTTCCGTTGGGCAACTATGGTGCAATGCGTATTACAACCGCAAGATATTACACTCCTTCGGGGCGTTCAATTCAGGCCAAAGGTATTGAGCCGGACATTGTGGTTAAACCGGCAAAACTTGAGTTGTTGGAAAGCTACGGTCTGACTTTAACTGAATCGGAATTAAGCGGAGCCTTAAAAAACGAAAATGAAGATGAAGATAAAAAGAGCAAAACTAAAGACGACAAAGATAAAAAAGAAAATCAAATTGAAGATTATCAGCTTTTAAGAGCGCTTGATTTGGTAAAAGCTTTGTCTTTGTATAAAAACGGTTTATCCGCAACCTCAATCAAAAGTGTAGAACAATAATGAAAATATATCGTAAATGTGCCGGAATCATTGTTTTTAACCAAAACAAAAAAGTTTTGGTGTGCGCCAGAAACGATGCGGTTGGTTATAATTGGCAATTTCCGCAAGGCGGAATTGAACAACACGAAACACCTCTTAAAGCGGCCATAAGAGAGCTTAAAGAAGAAACCTCGATTGTTTCGGTAAAACCGGTTGAAAGTTTAACCCAAGGCATAAAATATGATTTTCCCTTAGAAGTGCTAAAACAAGCCAAAGGAATCGGAAAAAAATATGCCGGACAAGAGATATATTGGAATTTGTTATATTTTTTTGGCTCCGATGACGAAATAAACTTAAACACAAAAGAGCCTGAATTTAAGGCTTTTGAATGGGTTGAACCTAATGAGGCCGTAAACAGAATTGTTGATTTTAAAAAACAAGTATATCAACAAGCAATAAATATGCTCAGTTTGAAAATTTGTGAGTTTTCTATTTGATAATTCCGCAAGCAATTCTCCGACCCGCACCGCCTTGCGGAAGCGGTGTGTCTTTGTAGTTGTCGCCACCGGCATGAATCATAATTGAGCGATTTTTAAAATCTTGCGCTTTGATATTTTTAAGATAAAATTTGCGATTGACCGTACCGTCGGCATCAACGGTTAAATATGGCAAATCTCCGAGATGACCGCCACCATTGGGACCTAAATGTTTATTTGTTTTGTACGGATCATAATGTGCTCCGGCCTTATGCGCAAATTGAATTTGTCCCAAATGGTCTGTTGTTGATGCACAGTCCGGATTTTCGTGTACATGAAAACCATGTTCCCCTTGCGGTAAGTTGCTTAATTTGGCTTCAACCAGAAGCCCGTTTGCGGTGTCTTTGAATCGTACAACACCGATTTTAGCATCACTAATTTCTGTTAAATACACATCAGATTGCAGAGTTTGTTGATGATTTGCACAACCTGTAAGCAATATGTAAACAATCAATATCTTTTTCATTGGCCTTAATATTCACATTTATTCACTTGTTATTAAAAAACACTTACAAAAAACAACTTTATCATATATAGTATCGTCAAGACTAATTTTTAAGGACTAATGCCATGAAAAAACTTTTTTTATCACCGTTTTTTGCTCCGGTTTGTTTTGCCGTTTGTTGGGCAAGCTTGCTTGCAATTGTGCTGGTTTATTTTCCGGAACAAAAATATCAACTGACTTTTGACGGTCAAATCATTGATATTTTAACCAATATCGGATATATGCTTATGCTTGCCGCTCTTTTAATTTATAGCAAAGATTATACCGATAAAATTACTTCTTGGGGAATATATTTGTTTTTAGGCATAGCAGCATTTTTGCGTGAAGCCGGCATTCAGCATCATCTATCCAAAACCGATACAACTCCTTTTAAGTCGCGTTTTTTCTTAAAACCGGAAAATCCCATAGGTGAAAAAATTGTCTTCGGAATGCTTTTGCTGATTATTTTTGGTGCGGTTTTATATTTGATGGTCAAATACGCAAAACATCTGATTGTATCGTTTTTTAAATTTAACACCATAACTTGGACAATTGCCGTTTTTTGCTCGGTTTTGGTTTTTTCAAAATTTGCCGACAGATTTCCGGGAAATTGGCGTGATGCGCACAATGATGTTTCGTTGCCGAAATCGCATATTGAAGTTTGGTCGCTTTTAGAAGAAAGTATTGAAATTTTCATTCCGTATTTGGTAGTTCTGGCCTTGGCGCAATATCATTTACTAAAGAAAAAAGACTAATAAACAAATTCCCTCTTGACTAAGGCAAGAGGGAATTTTCATCATAAAAAAGCATCAATGATAGGCTCGGATAATTGAACTTAAAACACCTTGCACTTTAACTCTTTTGGCATCAAGTTTTCTTGTTTCATAATTGGCATTGCAAGGTACCAACCAAACTTCGTTGTCTTTTTTTTGTAAAATTTTTAAGGTTGCCTCAAAATTGTCAACCAAAGCTACCACAATTTGCCCGTTATCGGCAGTATCGACTTTTTTGATTATAGCCGTGTCACCGTCTAAAATACCGGCATCAACCATAGAATCGCCCTCAACGGTAAGAGCATAAAACTGCCCTCTTGCTACCATTTCAAAAGGAACACTAAGCATATTTGTTGTATCGGCCAGAGCTTCAATGGGTTTTCCTGCCGCAATTTTGCCATAAAACGGAATTTGTGCGGCAGCAGTTTGTAAAGCGGTTTCTCGTTTTTTTTCTTCTTCAATTATGGCTTTGGGCTTAAATTTCGGCATTTTGATAACTTCCAATGCTCTGGCTTTGTGCGGAAGCTTTTTAATAAACTCTCGTTCGGCTAAAGCATTGATAAGTGAATGAATGCCGGACTTAGATTTTAGTCCGATTGCATCTTTCATTTCATCAAAAGACGGTGAGCAACCGGTTTCTTTGGTAATTTTGTTTATGTAGAGTAAAAGTTTGTACTGTTTTTCTGTTAACATTTATATTTCCCAATTTGATTTTGTTCTACTTTAGTTCTTTTTTTCTGTGCTGTCAATAGGGTAAATGTTATAGTCTGATGTTAAAATTCTTTTTGCAAAAGATACAAAAAGAGGGGGTGCTACCCCTCTTTATATAGTATACAACTACGCCTTGATTACTACCATGTATTAAGCAATTTAGTAAACACCAAAAGCAGTAAATGTTCCTGTATATGTACCTGCTTCAACATCTTCAGGTATGTGTAATTGTGTAGCAAAATATGTTTTTCCATCCATTTCCCACACATCACCGACTTCAAGAGACATTTCGGCGCCATTCTCGTTAACAAGGTATAAACTTCCCTCATTATTTTTTGTTAATGATGTCATATTAGCAGAGTTACAAGTAAATTGACTATTACCACCACTTATGGAAATTAAATCACTAAATCCAGTACCAGGTTCTGTGCTATCAAGAGTAAAAGCAGCATTATCTTGTTTGATTGTAATAGTTCCCCAATTAAGTTCATCACATGTTACTAAATTAGCTTTTTGAATTGTAGCCTTAGCTGTTACTTCGGCATAATCGGTTGCAGCATTTACATTTGTTGCAGTCATTAAAGCAACTGCACTTAAAAGAAAATATTTTCTCATAATTTTTAATCCTTAAAAATAGTTAAACTTAATTTGAAAGGTGCAAAAATGCCCTTTCAAGACGCATCATAAACCGTTTTTTTTTTTGCAAGTAAAAAGAGTCTATTTGTGGATTTAAATCAAAAATGATGTAGAGGTGTCTATCCCATCACGGTCATCAACCCAGATAAAAAAGTTATACACAAAGAGGTTTAAGAATAGCATTAAGAGTAATAATAATTTTACGCATAACAGCAGTAATTGCGACCATTTTCTTTTTACCCTTGGCAAGTAAATTATTATAAAACAAGTTTAATTTTTCATCAAATTTAATGGCCAGGAGA